>JAKORA010000016.1 GCA_029778075.1 Bacillota bacterium
ACTGAAAGAGGAGGATGTATAATGGCCGAACTTTACGCAACTTTGATAAAGGCAGGCCGCCGGACGATAGAGCAGGTGCCTGCGAAGTTGAGGGATGAAGTTGAACAGATACTTGCGTCACAATAACAGCACGGCCCCCGGCATGGGGCCTAAGTATTGGTGGGAGGTAGTAAACATGCCGGGGGCAGAGTTGGCACAATATGGAATTGCAACCTTCGCTACCGGGGGATTGCCGGCAGGACCTGAGGGGGTAAGGCGATGAACAACGTTTGCACAGCTCACCAAGAAGTCAAAGATCAGCTCAGGGATCATGAAAAAAGAATAGTAGCTCTAGAAAAGGCTAACGCAGAGTTTGCAATCAGGTTGCAAAATTTGATTGAAAAAATTGAGAACCTGACAGGCTGGATAAAGGCCCTTGTCGTGAGCATTATAGGCACCGGCGTGGGCTTTATTATTTGGTACATTCAGAGTTTGCCGAGGGGGTGAGGAGATGAACAATATAAAAATCAGCGACAACTTTAACCTGCGGGAGTTTCAATGCAAGTGCGGCTGTGGCACCGTCAAACTCCACAGCGAACTCCTTCGCCGGCTGCAGGCTATCAGGACAGAGACGGGGCGGGCTGTGGTTATCAACTCTGGTTACCGTTGCCCTACTCACAATAAGAAGGTCGGCGGCGCCAGTAATAGTCAACACCTGCATGGCAAGGCGGCTGATATAGTTATCAAGGGTCTGCCTATCACGGAACAGCGAAAGATTTGCGAAAAATACTTTCCCGATGGTGGCATAGGTTATGCCAATACGTACACACATGTCGATACCCGGGGAAGCAAAGCAAGGTGGACTTACTGATGAAGTTTTCAAAAGCAATTGTGGTCCTGGTAATCTTACTGAACATCGTTTTCACCGGAACGGTGCTTTTTATTTTCTTCCGGGTGGGGGCAGAACCGACGACCCTTATTTCGGCATGGTTCGCTTTCACCACCGTCGAATTGTGGGCGCTAGCCGGAATAAAAAAGCGTGAAATAGACGTTGAAAGGAGAGAAATGGAATGGAAGGAGAACGGAAGCACTGGCTACTGAGCCGGAAGTTTTGGCTGGCTGTTCTGACTGCAATAACTATGATACTTTCCGATGAGCTTGGTATTGAGCTGGACCCTGAGACGATTGTGGCGATTGTCCTGCCGGTGGTGGCATATATCCTGGGTGAAGCTTATGTAGACGCCCAGGGCGTCAAAAAAGAATAACCCCCCTTTCTGTCATCAGGGCCGGGTTCCCTCCTTCCCCGGCCCATATACCACACTCATGCCCCTCTTTCGAGGGGCATTTTTTTGTGCCCTTTTTTCAAAAAAAAATGTACCAAAAGTATTGACATACGGTACAAAACGGTGTATAATAAAAACAAATAAAAAAACAGGAGGTGATAAAGATGATGGACTTGAAAAATATGACAATTGAAGAATTGGAGGAACTCATAGCGGAAGCTGGCAAGGTGTTGGCGGAAAAAAAGCGCTCTACATCCAAGGAATTTGAATTTGAATTTTCAGCTACGAGCGATCCACGCAAAGGGAAACCTTATGTAGCGCGCCTTTATTGGCAGGATGGAAAGCTGCAGAGAGATTTTTACGACCTAAACAGGCAGTGGGGCAAGAAAGAAATCACTGTCAGCGGCACATATAAGGCAAAAGCTGGCGACATCATTGAGCGACGGTGGGGCGGAAGATGGAAAAACGATTACCGTGCTTGGTACCTAGTTACGGAAGACGGGGAACAGATAGAAGTTGCAGACATTGACAAATCCCGAGATAAGGCACGAGTAACCGAATACTTGCAAGGCAAAATCACGGCTGAGAAGTTAATAAACAAATAGGGTGGCGACCTACCGCCAGAAAGGAGTGTTATCAATGGGGAAAAAA
>JAKORA010000247.1 GCA_029778075.1 Bacillota bacterium
CTGGCATTTCTCTGGGGTGAAAAGAAGGCTGTCGCCGTTGGCTTGATGGCCGGTTTTATTCAGGATATTTTTTTCGGTCCCTCCCTCGGGTTTTTCTGCCTGGCCAAAATGCTGGCGGCCTTGATTGCCGGTTTGACTTCATACGAAATTTATCGTGATCAGATTATCGGACCCATGTTAACGGTGTTTTTTGTTACCTTTCTTCATGAGATCACCGTTTTTTACCTTACAGGCTTTTTCTGGGGAAATACAGTAAGCCTTATTACGGCAATAGAACATCTCTTTTTGCCGAGGGCTGTCTATCACTTTGTTTTGATGATGTTTTTCTATCCGTTATTTTACCGGGCTGAACAGAAGAAGTTTTTCTATCCCTCCTTCAAATAGGCGAGGTGGAAGATAAAATGGACAAGAAAATGCTTAAAAGAACGAGAATATTTATTTCCATCGTGGCCTTTATATTTATTGTCCTTTCTGCCCGCCTGGCGCATCTGCAGATATTTCAGTTTGAACAATACTGGGGTAGAGCGGAAAAAAACCGCCTGCGCATTTTACCCATCACCGCGCCACGGGGAGAAATATTCGATCGCTACGGACGGCAGCTTGTCTCGAACAGACCCGGCTTTACGGTCTCACTGGTGGATCTGGGACAGGGTTACGATGATGATACTATTTCTTACCTGAGCCGGCTGCTGGAGATGGAAGAAGAGGAAATAAACGAAAAAATTCGCTCCCAGTATTATCGCCGTTATCTGCCCATCCGTTTAAAAACGGATGTAAGCATGGAAATAGTCTCCAAGATTGCCGAAAGGCGCATGGAGCTGCCCGGGGTGGTGATTGAAGTCCAGCCCATCAGGCATTTTGTATATGGCAATTTTGCTTCACATATACTCGGTTATATGGGTGAAGGTACAGTGCCCGACTGGGTGATGGAGCAGTGGGAAAAGGATGGATACAAATACCAGGTCGGAGATCTGGTGGGACAGGCCGGTATTGAAATGGCCTGGGAACCGCTTTTAAGGGGAGTAGACGGGGGCATACAGGTAGAGGTGAATTCCACAGGACAGGCTATCAGAGAGTTTGAGAGAGTGGAGCCGAAGCCCGGAGATGCCCTTTATCTGACTATAGACACCCGCCTGCAGCAGGTGACTGAACAGGCTTTATGTGAAGTAGTGCAGGGGTTATTAGATGAAAATAATTATTATGCCGGCGAGGCGGCGGCCGTTGTCCTTGATCCCCGCAGCGGTGCTATTCTTGCCATGGCCAGCATTCCCTCCTACGATCCCAATACTTTGCGCCTCGATTTCCCTGATCTGGTGAAAGATCAGCGGCGGCCCCTGGTGAATAAGGCGATTGAAGAGCATTACCCTGTGGGATCAACTTTTAAAATGGTTACGGCGTTGGCTGCTTTGCAGGAAGGGGTGATCTCCCAAGGAGAGAAAGTATACTGTGGCGGGACAGTAACGCGCTACGGGGCGACCAAGTCATGTTACCGGAAGACCGCGCATGGCTCCTTAAATATCTTTCAAGCTCTGCAGAAGTCCTGTAACATTTTTTTCTATGAAATGGGACTAAGAGTGGGTATTGATACTCTGGCACATTATTCCCGGGAGTTCGGGTTTGGAAACCCTGTGGGTCTGACGGACATTTTCGGCGAGAAAAAAGGGATTGTGGCCAGCCGTGAATATAAAAGCAGCCTGTATACAGATCCCTGGTACCCCGCAGAAACGATGGATGCAGCTATAGGCCAGAGTTTTCATAGTATTACACCCCTGCAACTGGCGAACTATGTAGCGATAATTGCCGGCAGGGGAACTCACTACCGCCCCTATCTGGTACAAAAGGTTGTCGATAGTGAAGGTAATATAAAAATGATCGCCGAGCCGGAGCTCCTTCATTTCGTAGAACTTGATGATGCCAACTGGGACATTATCCAGCAGGCCATGTCTCTGGTTACCATGCCGGGGGGAACCGGAGCCAGACTGGCCGATTTCCCTATAAAAGTGGCAGGGAAAACAGGTACCGCCCAGGTTGTGGGGAAGGACGGCAGCATACCTTCCCACAGTCTTTTTGTAGCCTTTGCCCCCCTTGAAGATCCGGAGATCGCCCTGTCCGTTTTTGTAAAACACGGTGAGTCCGGCGGAAGTACATCCATTCCGGTGGCCCGTAGAATTTTGGAGGCCTACTTTCAGATCACAGAGGAGCAGTAAGGAAATAAAATGTTTGATCGCCGTCTTCTTAGAAATTTTGATTGGCAGCTTCTATTAGTTACGCTAATTATCTGTTTTTACGGCCTGGTCGTCATCGGCAGTGCTACCCAGGGTATCGAGCTGGAGGATCCTTACTTTTTTTTAAGAAAACAGGCTGCCTGGATTGCCATCGGAATAGCAGGCATTTTTGTGGTTATTAGTCTGGATTATATCAATTTTTATAATTGGTGCTGGTATATTTATGCCTGTAATCTTCTCTTTTTAGGCGCGGTTCTTTTTATCGGGAGAGAGGGGGGAGGGGCTTACCGCTGGATAGATTTAAAGGTATTTGACTTTCAACCCTCCGAACTGGCGAAAATAGTGATCATTATTACCCTTGCCCGTCTCCTGGTGGACCATGGAGACAAGGTTAAAAATTTTTTTGCCTCCTGTTATTTCCTTTTTTTCGTGGCTATCCCCATGTTTTTAATTTTTTTACAGCCGGATCTGGGCACCTCTCTCGTTTTTATTGTTATTTTTTTTAGTATGTTATATATAGCGGGAGTTCCCTGGAAACACCTCATGATTTTTATATGTTGCGGCCTGGCGGCTTTTCCTTTTTTATGGAGCCGTCTGCTTCCCTACCAAAAAATGCGCCTCATTGTTTTTTTCAACCCGGATCTAGACCCTCTCGAGTACGGCTACCAGTTAAAGCAATCAATGATCGCCATTGGCTCCGGAGGGGTAACCGGCAAAGGACTTTTTGAAGGAACTCAGGCCCGCTTACAATTCCTGCCGGCCCAGCATACAGATTTTATTTTCTCTGTCCTGGGAGAGGAACTAGGCTTTTTGGGCGCTGTTGTATTGTTTATACTTTACTTTTTACTTATTTACCGTATCTTAAAAATCGGCTCTTTTTCCAAAGATCGCTTTGGCGCTCTTCTCTGCACAGGTGTTGCCGCCATGATTGTTTTCCAGATCCTTGTCAACGTGGGTATGACTCTCAGTATCATGCCCGTTACCGGTTTGCCCCTGCCTTTCATGAGCTACGGGGGTAATTCCATGCTGGTGAACCTGTTCTCCATCGGGATGGTGATTAACGTGGGTATGCGGCGTCATAAGATTCAATTCTAGCATAAATACAAGGCGCCGGAATATATATGTACAGGCACACCATCCCCTGGGAGGATACAAAAATGTTTGCTGGCAGGAAAAAGAGAAAAAGTGCACCGTATTCTGATTTACGAAGCAGACTGGAAGAATATTCCGGCTGGAAAGAAAGATCGAGATGGCAGGGAAGCGATGATACGGACAACGGAGGAGGATCTATACTCAACCTGTTCCCACTGTCTATTTTAAAGGATATGCATAATTTTTTGCTTTTCAAAATCACCCTTGCCTTCCTGGTGGTGTTGGTTGTTTTACTTATTTCCTTTGTTAAATTACCTTTTACCGCTTCTATCCTGGAGAAAATCCAGTATGTAACAACCTGGGAAATGGATTTTATCTCTATGGGCAGAGAGGCTGTTCCGGCCATCAGGAAGCTATGGGAGGGGAGCCCGGAATCCGGCCTGGAACAGTATGTAATGGCGCCGGGTGGGGGTATTTCCACAGACGCAGAAAAAGAGATCCGTTTTATTGCTCCCCTACATGGCGAACTGGAAAAAACATTTGGACTTAATTTTAATGCCCTTTTACAAAAAGAGGAAATGTCTTACGGTCTGGTGTTCAGCGCTCTCGAGGGAGCCTCTGTCCACGCTGCCGC
>JAKORA010000017.1 GCA_029778075.1 Bacillota bacterium
AAGGGCGTTGCCGCTTGGAAAAAGGGGGATTTAAACTCCTTTGGCCAATTGATGTTTGCCTCGGGTGCGAGTTCAATTAGAAATTACGAGTGTGGTTGCCCGGAGCTGATTACAATCTATAATATTCTCCGGGAAACGCCGGGGGTATATGGCGCGCGCTTTAGCGGGGCCGGTTACCGGGGGTGCTGTATTGGTTTGATCGATCCTGAATACAAAGACACGATTAAAGCCCGTATTGCCGCGGAATACCCGTTAAAACACCCTGAGTATAAAGAAGTATACCGGGTGAATTTCTGTAAAACTGACGATGGGGCGCGAATTATTCACCTGTAAAAGAAAGGGGTCCACCGATGAAAGCAATTATCCTGGCCGCCGGTTATGCTACCCGGTTATATCCATTGACGAAAAATCGACCCAAACCTTTATTAGAAATTGGTGGAAAGCCGATCCTGCAATATTTGCTAGAGAAAATTGAGCCTCTTGAGCTGGTCGATGAAGTGATTATCGTGACCAATGACCGTTTTTATCATCAGTTTGCTGATTGGGTGGCCGGCTTTGTTTATTCAAAAACGATAATTGTGCTCAATGACGGGACTACCGCGAACGAGAACAGGTTGGGAGCCATTGCTGACCTTTGTTTTGCGCTTAAAGAAAGACAGCTTGATGAAGATCTATTGGTTTTAGCCGGGGATAATCTCTTTGATTTTGCCTTAACGGACTTTGTGGCTTACTATCAGAAAATGGGGACTGATTGTATTACCGCGCACCGGTTGGATGATCTGGAAGAGCTGCGAAAAACGGGGGTCATTGAGACCGATGGGGAAGGAAGGGTCTTATCTTTTGCCGAAAAACCAATGAATCCCCGCTCCAATCTGGCTGTTCCCCCTTTTTATATCTACCGCCGGGATACCATCCCGCTCTTGAAGGAATATTTACAGGCCGGGGAGAATCCGGATACGCCGGGAAATTTTATCCCATGGTTATTAAAGCGGAAGAAGGTTTACGCCTTTCTATTTGAAGGCGCAAGGTACGATATTGGGACACCGGCAAGTTACCGGCGGGTGAATGAGCTTTTCCTTCAGTCAGTAACTGATATTTCGAAATAGTTCCTTTTTTACCATAAAGTAATGAAAGGTGGGGTTAAGCTTGGCCGACGGACACAGCGAAGGCTATGAAGAAATTGATCTTTGGGAATTGTTTATGGTCTTAATTAAGCGATTTAAACTGATTGCCGCTCTCTTTTTGGTTGCTGTAATAACTGCGGTAATATTTAATTTCTTTATTTTGCCCCCGGTTTATGAAAGTTCTCTGGTCCTCGCTCTCCCTTCAGGGGGAAAAGTGGGGACGAATGCCGCTGGCTATCTTGAGTTGGCCCAAAGTCCGGCCACTTTTAGGAGAATTAAAGATACTTTGGGGTTTGCAGAAAATGTGGAGATCCTTCGCCAACATTTTAAGGTTGAACTCCAGAGAAGAGTGGAAAACGAAAGAACAATCTCGGAGTTTATAAAAGTGGCCGCTTCGGCTGGGGTACCTGAGTTAACCGTGGAATATTGTAATGCCTGGTTGGAAGCT
>JAKORA010000018.1 GCA_029778075.1 Bacillota bacterium
AGGGCAAAGGCACAAGAATGAAGACACCCCCGGATTTCTCCGGGGGCTTTTTGTTAAAGTACGCGCTCTGTTTCCATACACTCATGCCCCTCGAAAGAGGGGCACTTTTTTTGTGCTCTTTTTTGGGCTGCACCGAAAGTCGTAACATTTGGTACATTTATTAATAAATTTGTACCAAAAGTATTGACATTTGGTACAAATAAGTATATAATATAAATATAAAATAGAGCAGAGGGGGATAAACATGAGGATAGCGGTTAAATACGGTGCATATAACGCAAGGCGGTACGGCCGTCCCTGGATCGGCAAAATCACAAATTGGCCGGTGGGCGGAAAGCCTGAGATGGAATGGGGACGCTATATTGGTACGGACGACGGCGGGGAGGCCGAAATCGAAGCCCAGCCTGGCGACATAATAAGGACTGGCCAGAAGGACAACCGAGGAAACAATACAATTGCGGAATGGGCGGTTGCTAAGGAAGATGGCAACATCGAATACATAGACGCCACCGAAGCAAGGCGGTTGTGGGATGCACGTCAGGCAGCGCCAGCACCTGTAACTGTGATTGACTGGTCAAGCATAAGCGATGAGGAGCTTTTGGACGAAGCAAAAAGGCGGGGTTTGATAAAGTGAGAAGGGCCGCTGAAGCGGCTCTCTCCTGAATAATAATCAGAAAGGAGAATGAAAATGGGTAGAAGCGCAAAGCAGTATAGGGTGAACGTGTACGAAAACCAGTATGACCTTGATGGTGACGTTATTGCCAGGGTGCGTTATAACCAGAACCTGGATTACTGGGACGGCAGGAACTGGCAGAATGGCGGTGTAGGCCGTCACAAGGGCCTCACCAAACTGAAAGATGGCCGCTACGTCCTGATTCATGGGACGCAGTGGCAGGGAGAGAAGGACTGGGCTGAAATTATTACACCAGAGCAGGCATTGCAAGAAATTCTCAAAAGCGGCAACACAGAACTACTCGACACAAAGAAATTTGCCGAGCTCAAGAAGCTGTACGAAGAAAAGTACCTGATTGAGGACGACGAAGATTTAGAAGAGGAAAGCCTGGACTAAACTTCCCAGCGGCGGGGATAAACGCCGCAGAAAGGAGGGAAAACCTTGAAAATCGTGAACCTTACGCCCCACGCCCTGAACCTGATGCCAGCCGGACCGACCGGCCCGGTAGTCACAATCCCGCCGTCAGGCATCATCGCCCGGTGCGCGGTTGACCGGGTACAAGTGAATATCGTTACAGTGGACGGGATTATCGTCCCAGTGAATCAGACCCGGTTTGGGGAGGTATCCGACCTACCCGATCCGCAGCCGGATACAATTTACATCGTTTCCGCAGTGGTTGCTCAGGCCGTGCCTGACCGTCAGGACGTGTTCATCGTGGACGACGCCGTCCGTGATGAGCAGGGCAGGATTATTGGGGCCCGTGCCCTGGCACATGTATAGGCCCGCTGGGAGCCTATCCCAGCAGAAAGACCGAGTAGTAGAGGACATAAAAGAATTGTCTCAGTTGCTTGAGTAAACCGGCTTTGAGCCGGGAATTTTTTTATTTTTTTTGAAAAATTTTTAGAAAATTTTTTAGAAAATTTTTTAGAAAACCACTTGACTTTTTCTGAAATAATATATATAATA
>JAKORA010000019.1 GCA_029778075.1 Bacillota bacterium
ACATTAATTCTTTCCTCCTTGTCCGCTTCTTCTCGCTCCCCGTCTAAAATGGCCCGGGCTTCCTGCACAACCTCCTCGGCGGTAATCCCCAGGCCGGGACGGAAATAGGTGTGCATCTTGAAGCCGCCTTCCAGCTCACCACCGACAGCGATACGGATCAGTTTGGCCAGTTGCCCCTGGGCCGATTCGACCACCAGAAGGCGGGGGCAGGCGCTCAGGACATTTCTAAGAGCGTCATTAGGAAAGGGACGCAGGGTAATAGGCCGGAAAAAACCAGCAGGCAGGCCCTTTTCTCTCAGCTCCCTGACAGCAGCGCGTACGCTCCTCCCCACAATCCCATGAGCCGCAATGATCAGCTCTGCCCCTTCCAGGAAACCTTCCTCCTTTTCGCATAATAGAGGGGCGGCCCGGTGAAAATCGTCGATAATGGGTTTTAAGGCCTCGTAAAGCTCTTCTTCTACAGAAAAGGCATTACGCCAGTGTGCAGGCTCCCGCTCTGCTCCGGGAACACCCTCAAGCCCAACCAGGGGATATGGAGGCTTAAGCTCGATACCCCTTTCACGGGGATCGTAAAGTGCAACAGGCTCTCTCATCTTGGCCTGGTACCCATCTCCCAAAACCAGTGTAGGGAAACGGTACTCCCAAGCCGTGGCAAAAGCCTTGATAGTCAGGTCGTACATCTCCTGGTGGCTTCCGGGTGAATAGACAACTCGTAATCCTTCCCCATTTCCCCCGAAAACCGACAGAAAAACCTCCTGCTGGGAATAAATAACCGTGGCGGTAGAGGGCCCTCCCCTCTGCTGGACAACCAGGACAAGAGGGATGCGCATCATTTCCGCCATGGAGAGCGGCTCCTGAAAAAGAACCGTCCCCGGACCTGCCGTGGCGGAAAAACAACGTGCCCCGGCCATGATACCTCCCAGGGTGGCAAACCCTGCGGAGAGCTCATCTTCGGTCTGCAGAAACCCCCGGCCGTAACGTGGAGCCAGCCGTGACCAGTAATGCATGATTTCGTTCTGCGGGGTTATCGGATACCCGAATAAATACTCCGCTCCGGCGGCCAGCGCTGCCCACACCACCACTTCATTACCGTACATATAAGCTCGCTTTTCTTCCTCTATGGGTCTCATTGAGTGCTTTTCTTTCTGGGCAACAGATTGGTTTGGCATCTAGATCTTCCCTTGCAAATACCAAAAGTGTTATTTTAGCTTTCCCCCATTAGTTCTTTTCTATTAAAATAAAATGCATTAATAATAAGGTGAGACAATGAAGTGTATAAGTCATGAAAATAATCGAAGCGGGTTAATAAGGAAGGTATATTACCCTGGGTCTGCTCCCGGAAATACCCGGCAATCGAGCTTTTTAGTTAATAAGGAAGGTATGTTACGCCCTGGGCACCCATTTGTTCCCAGGCGGCCTGGAAGGAGCTCCGGGCGGCCTTTTTATTTTTTTGACTGTCCAGAGGATCGTTAAAATAAACGGACTCCTCATCGTAGCCGGTCAGCAAAACGGCATGCTCCCGGTAGGTTATTTTCACCGGGCCTTGCTTTGTATGCCAGATCTGAAAATCTGCGTCTTCTAGCTCTTTAAAAAGAGCATTGGCTACAACCCAGACGGGAACTCCTTCACTGATAAAAAGCAAAATATCCTGAAAATCGCATCCTGTCAGGTCGATGGTTTTTCCCGGCAGATACTTCTCCATCAACTCTCGTACCGGCTCGTGATATGCGCCGTAGCCGGGCTCGCCGAGGTTATACATGCTTCCCACAAAACCGTAATAAGGGTTGCCATGATAAATCTGCCCATCATTATCCCTGTAAAAAGCCGGTTCCTTTTCAATTTCCTCGGCCAGGGTCATTTTGTCAACCATAATGCCCGCGTAATGCAGCAGCATGGCCAGGCTGGTCACCTCACAACCTCTGGGCAACTCTGGGTTTTGAGAAATGACCGGGACTTCCAGAATTGCTTTTTCTTTAAGTCTATAGGAATGATGGAAGTAGCTCCCGCCAGCAGCGGCATAATTCCCGTTTTCAACGTGCCGCGTGGCCTGAGGGTAAGGCGGAGAGGTTTTATTAAGACCGTAGTTTAAAGCTGTAAAGCCCGACAAAAGAACAGCCAGTAAAAGGCAGAGCACAGCGAACCAGCCGTGTGTTTGCTTCACCCTGGCGCCAGTTCTTCCTGTTAACTCAGACGCATCCGGGGGACGCCATGTTGTTTCACGGTATTTACGGAGGGCGCATTGAAGATTGTTTTGCAATACTTTTAAATAAGGGTGTCCCGGCGGGACCTCCCTCGCGGCGATGCTCAGTGAGTGCCGGGCTTTATTAACGGCTTCTGCATACCGGCCATGCTGATAGAGCTTTACAAACGCCTCCTCCAGTTCGTGTAAATAGGCAAGCCGCTTTTTCGTCATGCTCTTTCTTACCCTCTTTCCCTATCTCTGGCGTTAAGGAAAAAAAGGATTCCTTATATATTTATCGTCTGCATCCTTCCCTTTTAAATATTAATCATTAAAGTATGCTTTCCAATAATACTTCTGTGTACCTATCTCTTGTCTCTTTCTTGCAGAAATCCACTCCCATAACATTTTTAACCTTCTCCCCCATTAAAATGGGAAAGGATAAACTGCTTAACAGATGCAACGCCTTCAATTTCAAATAATATTCGTCTTCGCCCGTTTTGATTTGACCAATTGTCTGTTTGATTAATTCAAAGCCGTCGTTTTCAAGAAATTTCATGTACTCCGCACGCTCATCAAAATCTTTATTATGAATAACATGGTTTATCATGTTCTTGATGATGTCTGGATAATGAAACAATGTATCCGTATATTCTTTTATAAATTTAGCCAGCTTCGTTTCCCCGTTCTCCTGCTCCTCTTTTAAACAGTCAAATGTTTTTTTAAGACGTTGGGTGACAGTTTTTAATGCTTCATTGATTAATGCATCTTTAGAGCCGAAATAATAGTTAATGGCGGCCACATTAACGCCCGCCCTGGCGGCAATTTTCCTGGTGGTAACGTTTTGAAACCCCTCATCGGCGATAAAATCCATGACAACCCGTATGATCTTGTCTTTGGTTGAAAGGCTTTCCCATGGGCACTTCATTTTTCTGCCTCCTGTTTAAAACATTGTTTAACGGAATTATATCCCATTACTCACTCTCCTTCAATAATTCACGGAGCATACTCAAGGTCTCACAAAAGCAGGCTGGCTTTGCTTATGGTGATTGCTTATTTGCCTTCAAACCCCCTTGACAAAAAAATTTTTCTATCTTACCATTAAATTGCCATAACATTAAAACGACGTTTTAATCATTGTTTTGTTCCGGGAGGAAAAGGAGTTGCTTAATGTGCTTCGTTTGGGACTGGATGTGGGCTCAACCACGGTGAAATTAATCATCATGGATGACGGCGATAGAATTATCTATAAGAATTACAAGCGGCACCAGACAGACACAAGAAAACACACTGTTGAACTTTTAAAAAATGCATTGGCGCAGGTGGGAGATAGGCCACTTACGATGATGGTGACAGGTTCAGCAGGGCTTTCTATCTCCTCCTGGCTGGGGATTGAGCATATTCAGGAAGTAATTGCCTGCAATCAGGCCATTGAAAAATTTGCTCCCCAGACAGATGTAGCCATTGAACTGGGTGGAGAAGATGCCAAGATAACCTTTTTCCGTAACGGTCTGGAGCAGAGAATGAACGGGATCTGTGCCGGAGGAACCGGCGCTTTTATTGATCAAATGGCCGCCCTCCTAGGAACAGATGCTCTGGGCTTAAACGATTTGGCCAAACGGCACACCACTATTTACCCCATAGCAGCCCGCTGCGGCGTTTTTGCCAAAACAGACATCCAGGCGCTGTTAAATGAAGGAGCGCGGAAAGAAGATATTGCGGCTTCAATCTTTCAGGCGGTGGTCAATCAGACGATTAGCGGCCTTGCGCATGGCAAGCCAATAACGGGGAAGGTCGCCTTTCTTGGCGGCCCGCTTTGGTTTTTATCCGAACTGCGGGAAAGGTTTAAGGAAACGCTTAAACTGGCAGATGATGAGGCACTTTTTCCCGACTATGGCCAGTTCTTTGTGGCCATAGGAGCGGCTTTGGCCTCCGTCACGCAAAAAATAACTTACCTGCCTTACATCATTAAGCATGCGGAACATCCGCACAATAAAACGGGGCACCAGGCGGTTTCCAGGCTGCGGCCTTTATTCAACGATGCCGCTGACCTCGAACTTTTTTACCAGCGGCATGCCCGGCATCGTGTACATAAACGAGAGCTAACTACTTTTACCGGAGAGTGTTTTTTGGGAATAGATGCCGGTTCAACTACGACCAAGGCGGCTTTAATCGATCAGGAGGGAGCGCTTTTATACTCTTACTATGCTAATAATGCCGGCAGCTCCCTGGAATCGGCTATAAAAATGTTGCGGGACCTCTACAACCGGCTGCCTGATACGGCCATAATCGCCAACACCGCCGTAACAGGGTATGGAGAAGCATTCCTCAAGGCAGCCCTGCACATAGATGTAGGTGAAGTGGAAACAGTGGCGCATTTTACAGCCGCACGCTTTTTTAATCCGCAAGTTGACCTGATCCTGGACATCGGGGGCCAGGACATGAAGTGCCTTCGCATAAAGGACGGGATCATTACGGATATCATGCTAAATGAAGCCTGCTCCTCGGGCTGTGGTTCCTTCATAGAAAGTTTCGCCCATTCATTAAATATCCCTGTTCAGGATTTTGCCCAACTGGCTCTCTCCGCAACCGCCCCGGTAAGCTTGGGTTCGCGCTGCACAGTCTTTATGAACTCTATGGTAAAGCAGGCGCAGACCGAGGGCGCTACGACGGGAGATATCTCGGCCGGGCTTGCTTACTCCGTAATCCAGAACGCCCTATTCAAAGTAATCAAGATGAGGGATCCGCAAGAGTTGGGAGAGAATATTGTTGTTCAGGGCGGGACCTTTCAAAACGACGCTATCTTGAGAAGCTTTGAGCTTATTACCGGGAAAGAGGTAGTCAGGCCGGATATCGCCCCCCTGATGGGAGCCTTCGGAGCAGCGCTCATTGCCCGGGAGCGAAAACAAGACGGGCAGCGGAGCTCTCTTTTATCCAAGGAGCAGCTCGAACGGTTTGCCATTAATACCAAGATGAGCAGGTGCGCCGGGTGCAGCAACAACTGTTTGCTCACGATAAATATTTTCCAGGACGGCAGCCGGTTCATAACCGGCAACCGCTGTGAAAGAGCTACTGGAAAAGGAAAAAACCGCCGCTCCATTCCCAATCTTTATGAGTACAAATACAGACGCCTGCTCAGCTATAAACCTTTGGCAGCCGGGGAAGCCGGGAGGGGCATCATCGGCATACCCATGGTACTAAACCTGTATGAAAATTATCCTTTCTGGTTTACCTTTTTCACCGCGCTGGGATTCCGGGTGGAGCTTTCTCCCCGTTCCTCACGAGAGGTTTATGAGCTGGGCAGCGAAACTATCCCTTCGGATACGGCCTGTTTCCCGGCCAAACTTGTGCACGGCCATATTGCCTCCCTGATTAACAGGGGTGTCAAGCTTATCTTTTACCCCTCGATCATCCATGAACGACTGGAACAAAAGGGAGCTAACAATCACTTCAACTGCCCCATGGTTATCTCCTATCCTGAAGTGATAAATAATAATATGGATATGGTCCGGGACAACGGTGTACATTTGCTGAATCCGTTCCTCCCCTATGACAATAAGAAGCAGCTTGCCATCCGCCTCCATCAGGAACTACGCGTTTTTGGTATTTCCAAAGACGAGATTGCGCTCGCCGTGGATTTGGCCTGGCAGGAAGATGAACGCTTTAAAAATGATATTAGAAAAAAAGGTGCTGAGATCCTGGCCTTTTTAGAAAAAACAGGAGGACAGGGAATTGTCCTGGCCGGGCGTCCCTACCACCTGGATCCGGAAATAAACCACGGCCTGCCGGAAATTTTCACATCGCTGGGTATGGCTGTCCTGACTGAAGATGCGGTGGCCCACCTGGGCAAAGTGGAAAGGCCGACCAGGGTAGTGGACCAGTGGATGTACCACTCCCGGCTCTATGCGGCGGCCAGCTTCGTCACGACTCAACCCCGCCTGGAACTTGTGCAGCTCAATTCCTTTGGCTGCGGCCTGGATGCCATTACCACCGATCAGGTTCAAGAGATTTTAGAATCCAAGGGCAAGCTTTACACCCTGCTGAAAATAGATGAGGGAGCCAATCTCGGGGCGGCCAAAATAAGAATCCGCTCACTCATGGCCGCAATAGAGGGGCGCAGACAGAGCAGAGCGGCCGTAAAAAACGTCCCTTCTTCTCTGAAGAGGATTATCTTTACCAAAGAAATGAAAAAAGAGCATACCATCATGGTGCCCCAGATGTCCCCTATTCATTTTGAGCTTCTCACCGAAGCGTTCAGGACGGAAGGATACAAGGCCGAACTTCTGCCCCCGGTAGATAAGAACGCCATAGACAAAGGCGTCAAATATGTCAATAATGACGCCTGCTATCCCGCCATCGTTGTCATCGGGCAAATACTGGCAGCCCTGGATTCGGGCCAATATGATCTTGATCGCACCTCGGTGATGATCTCGCAAACCGGTGGAGGCTGCAGAGCAACCAATTATATTGGACTGTTGAGAAAAGCACTAAAAGAGGCCGGCTTTGCCAACATACCCGTAATATCGGTCAACCCTATGGGAATGGAAAAAAACCCGGGATTCAAAATAACCCCAAGTCTCATTAAAAAAGGGATAGCTGCCGTTGTATATGGGGATTTACTCATGCGGGTATTACACCGGGTAAGACCGTATGAAAAAATTCCCGGCTCGGCCAACCTTCTCTATGAGAGATGGGTCAGGCGCTGTAAAGAGCAGCTGGCATCCGGGAACAACCATGACTTTGCCGAGAACATTCGCGCTATTATTAATGAGTTTGATCGGTTTGAAATTTCTGACATCCCTAAGCCCCGAGTGGGTGTGGTGGGAGAAATACTGGTCAAATACCATCCCGGTGCTAATAATAATCTCGTCGACGTTCTGGAAAAGGAAGGCGTGGAGGTAACTCTACCCGACCTGATGGATTTCTTGCTTTATTGTGCCTACGATCAAATCTTCATTGGCAAATATCTTTCCGGAAAAACCAGCCAGCTATTGATCGGTAAATTTTTAATTCATTACCTGGAAAGCAAACGTAAGCTGATGAACGAGCTGCTGGAAAAAAGCAACCGCTTTAAAGCTCCCGGGTCCATCTACCATAAGGCCGCGCTGGCCGCCGGAATTATGTCGCTGGGGCACCATTGCGGGGAGGGATGGTTTTTGACCGCCGAGATGATCGAGCTCATAAACAGCGGGGTGCCCAATATTGTTTGCGTGCAACCTTTTGGTTGCCTTCCCAACCATGTTACCGGCAAAGGCATGATCAAAGAAATAAGAAAACGCTATCCGCAAGCCAACATTACGGCCCTGGACTATGACCCGGGAGCCAGTGAGGTTAATCAGTTAAATCGCCTTAAGCTGATGCTCTCTGTAGCTTTTAAGAATATGCGGCCTCAAAAGGACGCCGAAGAAGGCTCTCCTGTTGCTAAAATAAGGCAAATTAATCAATGGTAACCCTCCGCAGGGCAGCATCCCAGCGGACCACAGCCCCAAGGTATTCCCCTATATAGCGTGCCGGCACCATGGTCCGGCTGTTTTTAATTACAGGAGTGGTATCCATCTCTCTCCGCTCACCGTTAATCTCAGCCGAATAGCTATCGACGGTAAAGATGACCCTCTTGTCTTGTGTCGTAACGGTAATCGTTTTGGTTTGCTGGCCCCACCCCACCTTTGCTCCCAGAGCCTCTACGATAGCTCTGAGCGGGACCATGACGCGGTTATGGCTGTCAATATAGGGAGCGGAATCAAAAAGCACCGTTTTGCCCTTTACCATTACCATAATCTCTTGCGCCCCGGGCCCATCATAA
>JAKORA010000248.1 GCA_029778075.1 Bacillota bacterium
GAGGAGGGCCGCCCGCATCCCACCGAGTTTGAGGCAATAACCGCCATTGGTTTTGAGTATTTCAAAAGGAAAGGGGTACAGTACGCCGTGGTGGAGGTGGGCATGGGAGGCAGGCTTGATGCCACCAACGTAATAACTCCGGAGGTCTCTGTAATAACTCCCATAAGCCTTGACCATGTGAACGTGCTGGGCAGTGACATGGTCAGCATTGCCCGGGAGAAGGCGGGCATCATAAAGGATGGGGTCCCGGTAGTATGCGGATTGCAGCAGAGGGAAGTAATGGAGACCATTAGGGAAGTTTGCGAAAAAAGAAATGCTCCTTTTATTTATGCCGGTGACGGCCTAATTGAAAACCAGCGGCCGGAAAACGGAGGCCAGGTCTTTGACTTTGCCTGGCGGGGGAAAGTATACAGGAATATACGGGTTAGACTGATGGGCAGGCACCAGGCCGATAATGCCGCCCTGGCTTTTGTAACATGCCTGGAACTTGGTATACCTGAGAATGCTATACGGGGAGGGCTCGAAAAAACAATATGGCCGGGACGCATGGAGGTGCTGCGTAAAAAACCCCTCATTTTGATTGACGGCGCCCATAATGTAGACGGAGCAGCAGCACTGGTGAAGGGACTAAAACAGTTTTTCCCCGGGAAAAGGGTACTGCTTGTACTGGGCATGCTTAGGGATAAGGATGTTGGCAGCGTTGCGAAGATACTTGGGTCCTATGCGGACAGGGTGGTGACGGTCTCGCCCGTCAGCACCCGTGCGATGGACCCTCTGGAACTTAAGGGCATAGTTGAAAGATATAACAGGAACGTGGTCTGCGCTGCTTCGATAAGAGAAGCGGTGGAAAAGCACATGGTTTCGTCGGAGGATGAAATCATGGTGTTTTCCGGCTCCTTATATATGATAGGCGAAGTCCGGAAGCTGTTACCACCTGAAATATTTTGAGAGCTCCGGTATGGAAGACCTAAGAATCATAACTCCCATTACCACAAACAGTATTCCCGCTGCGGTGTGCAGAATGGGGATGGGAACATAATTTGACACAAGTCTTCCCATGAATACTCCAATAAAGGTTACCACCACCAGGGCAGCAGAAGCCCCCAGGAATACCGGCATAAAATTGCTGCTCTGGGTGGACAGCGTGAACACCGCCAGCTGCGTTTTGTCTCCAAGCTCGGCAAAAAAAAGCATGCAAAACGCCGTGAAAAACAGTTTCCAGTCCATAAAACCCCTCCTAATTATGAAATGAGAGGCGGTACATACCAATTCGCACATGGATGTCCCCTTCGTGGTTGTACAATGCTATTTTACCAGAATTAAGAAATAAAATAAACAAGCATGAGATAATTCTCCTTGTAATTATTATTCCTTTTCCCTTACAAAATGTTAGTGTAAAATTACTTTGGGGGAAAAGCAAAAAATAAAAGATAAGAGTATCTCTCCTGTGATATCATGTAATTTGCAAGAACCACAAAAAATCACAGAAAGGGAGATACTCTTATGGGA
>JAKORA010000249.1 GCA_029778075.1 Bacillota bacterium
TAAGCTAAAACATAGAGCACTCTGAGCAGCGCTCGAAAGCTTAAGTTTTAGCAAAAAATCTACCTTAATTTTCATTATTATCATTATATTATCCCACACTGCATACCCCGTCAATAATTTTTCTTTAACCTTGTATAGCCAACAGGAATAAATTAATGATATAATAAAACCAAATTGGCAATCCCCATTGAACTCCCCGATTCTATTGGTTGCAATTTGGCTGCATAAGTTTTATATTTACCCGCTTAACATGTAAATAACATATTCATTATCATATATCGCTAATTATTCTTGAGCGAGGGAACAGCATAATATGTCCTTATATGAAACGATTTATAACCAGCTTCCGGAAGCGGTCATGCTTACAGACAAGCTGTTCAGGATTGTCTCCCTAAATAAAAAAGCAGAGGAAATCCTGGGAGTAAGAGCGACGGATGCCCAGGGGATAAAGTTTTCAGAGCTGCTGGATTCTCCACGGATCACTTCCCTGCTTGAGGAGACAGTACTGTTTTCCAGGCCGCCGAATATAAACTATGAAGATTCGATAATTATGTTGACGGTAAAGAACAAAAAAAAATATTTCAAATTGTCCATGGTGCCCATCTTTTTTCATGAGGAACTCAAATATGTCCTTACAACCTTAACTGACATTACCATGATAAAAGAGATCGAACAGGTCAAGTCTGATTTTTTTGCTACGGCTTCTCACGAATTCCGGACGCCTTTGACCTCTATACTGATGGGCATAGGGATTATTAAGACCGGCCGGGTGGGGGAGTTTTCCTCCCGTGGCCAGGAAATCCTGGAGGCAATTGAAGAAGATTGCGAGCGGCTTCTGAGGCTGTCCAACAACTTGCTGGACCTTTCCCGCCTGGAGGCGGGCAGTATCCCCATGGAAATGGAAGACGCCAGTATCTATAAAATAGTTAAAGCCGCCTTGGGGACGCTAAAGCTGCAGGCCGAAAGGAAAAACATCAAACTTTACACCAAGCTGGCCCCGGATTTGCCACGGCTCAGGGTTGATATCAACAAAATTATTTGGGTATTGACCAACCTGGTGGGCAATGCGCTGCGTTATACGAGCGAGGGCGGCTCCATTACCGTCAGGGCTATCAGAAAAGGAAACGAACTCATAATTTCTGTTACTGATACGGGGAAAGGAATTCCCGCTGAATTGCATGAAAAAATTTTTCAGAAGTATATCCAAATCAAGGATGAGGATTTTCCCAGCGGCAAGGCTGGGTTGGGGCTGACCATCTGTAAGGAGATAGTGGAGGCTCACGGTGGAGAAATATGGGTAAAAAGCGAACCCGGTAAAGGTTCAACCTTCACTTTTTCTATTCCCATAGGCAGGAGCTAAATCCATTTTAAGAAAGGAGGAGCGCGATTGGAGGATGCCAAGAAGATTTTGCTGGTTGAAGATGAAAAGAATATTATCCTGGGCGTTAAAACCTGCCTGGAGCTGGCCAATTACGAGGCTGTAGTGGTCCAGGACGGTGAAAAAGCCATTGAAGCTGCTGTTAAGGAACAGCCGCACCTCGTCCTGCTTGACCTCATGCTGCCGAAAGTTGACGGATTCGAAGTTTGCCGGCAGCTGAAATCACGGGAGGAAACAAAGCATATTCCTGTGGTTGTTCTGACAGCAAAAACCGGGGAAGAAGACCGGGAAAAAGCACGTGCGGCCGGAGCTGATTCCTACATGACCAAGCCTTTCCGTCCGGAGGAGCTCTGGCAGGAGATTGAGCGGTTTATCGCATAGGTAATTTTAATTTGTCGTATTAATCCTGACTCCAATAACTGACTCCAATAAACAAAGGGGGTTGTCCCTGGTAACACAGTGGCAACCCCCTAAAATTTTCCCTTTAGGCCTTTAAATTTAAATGGCCCTCCATTCCTGCTATTCCTGCGCGCATTTCTTTTGCAGCTTTTCCCATTCAACGTCCACATATTCCTGGACAGCCCTCAGAATATCTTTGTTTTCCTCCTTAAAGAGATGGGCGAAACGCCCCTGTGCTTTCAGGTATTCTTCCACCGGCTGTTTTTTTACGTTGGCGGTTAAGCGCCATTTCCCGTTCTCTACTTCATAAAGCGGCCAGATACAGGACTGAACAGCCATTCTGGCCACTTCAATCGTTTTGTTGGAAGGATAACGCCAGCCCCGGTGACAGGGGGAGAGCACGTTTATAAAAGAGGGGCCGTCCGTGGCAAAAGCCTTTTGCGCTTTCCTGACCAGGTCTTTCCAGTGGCTGATGGAGCCCTGTGCTACATAGGGGATGTTATGGGCGGCAGCAATGGCCGTTAAATCCTTGCGATGTTCTTTTTTGCCGGATTCTTTACGGCCGTAGGGGCTTGTTGTGGTCCAACTTCCCATGACGGTTGCCCCTGAACGCTGAATGCCTGTATTCATATAGGCTTCATTGTTGTAACATACATAGATGAGACGGTGCCCGCGTTCCATCGCCCCGGAAAGGGCCTGCAGGCCGATATCATAGGTGCCGCCGTCCCCTCCGAAAGCAATGAAGCGGAACTCTTCTTTAATTTTCCCCTGTTCTTTCAGGGACTGGTAGGCGGCTTCTGCTCCGCTTAGTGTGGAGGCGGCGTTTTCGAAAGCGCAGTGGATATAGGAGGTATTCCAGGAGGTGTAAGGATAAATGGTGGTAGAGACCTCCAGGCATCCCGTAGGGTTGGCTATAACCAGCTTGACGTCGTCCGGTGCTCCCATGAGAATTTGCCTGACGACGATCGAGGCTCCGCAACCGGCACACAAACGATGCCCACCTGAAAGGTACTGAGGTTTTTCGATCAGATCCGTCAATTTAGTAGACATAAAGTCACCTCCTATTCCCGTAACCCGAGGTAGTTTACTAACTGTTTAACCTGCCCGCTACGGGCAGCTTCGGCCAGTTCGGCCGCAGCTTGCTTGATAAGCTCCCTGGAGAGATCGCGGCCTCCCAGACCGTAAATATAGTTAATCAAAAGAGGCCTTTTTTCCAGATCATACAGAGATGAGCGCAACTCAATAAAGACAGGGCCGCCAATATTTCCTGCAAAGGTGTCCGAGCGATCGAAAACAGCCGCGGCCTTTACACCGGAAAGGGCTACGGCCAGCTCCTTGGCAGGGAACGGACGGAAGACGCGCAATTTAATCATCCCGATGGGTATTCCTTTGGCGCGCATGGCTTCCACTTCATGGCGCACGGTTCCCGCGGCGGAACCCAGAGCAACAATGGCAAATTCGGCATCTTCCATGCCCACGGTTTCAAAAAGGCCGTAAGAGCGCCCGGATATTTTTCCAAATTCCTCTCCTACTTTTTTTATTACTTCGAAAGAATTCAGCATGGCTTCTTCCTGCTGTCGTTTAAACTCGAAGTAATAACCGTAGAGACTGTCAAAATTCCCCACACTTACAGGGTTATCAGCATCCAGGAGTGAATACGGCGGCTGGTACTCTCCCACAAAATCCTTAACTGTTTTATCGTCAAGCAGCTCCACTCTGTCAATGGAATGAGAAATGATGAAACCGTCCATAAGGACCATAACCGGTAAGAGAACGTCCGGGTTTTCGGCAATGCGGACTGCCTGCAGGGTATTATCATAGGCTTCCTGGGCATTTTCAGAAAAAAGCTGTATCCATCCCGCATCTCTGGCTCCCATGCTGTCCCCGTGATCGCAGTGAATATTAATAGGCGCGGAGAGCGATCTGTTAACATTAGGCATGACAATGGGCAGCCTTAAGCCGGAAGCGATATAAAGCAGCTCCCACATCAGGGCCAGGCCCTGTGAAGAGGTGCAGGTCATTACACGGGCTCCTGCAGCAGCAGCACCGATAGAGGCACTCATGGCACTGTGTTCGCTTTCTACGGCCACCATGCGGGTTTTTACCAGGTCGTCGGCTGCCATTTGGGAATAAGTTTCTACGATCGCTGTTTGTGGTGTAATGGGGTACGCTGCCACCACATCAGGATTAATTTGTCTCATGGCTTCAGCAACGGCATCGGTTCCCACTATGGCAACAATTTTTCGATCGGCAGCCATATATTAACCTCCTTTCCTCCAGTAAACTGCTTATTCTTTATTCGCTTTTGCCTCATCCACCATCTGAATGGCCTTTTTAGGGCATTCTTCGGCACAGATGCCGCAGCCCTTGCAAAAGTCATAATCTATTCCGGTAATCTTTCCGTCGCCGGCCAGGATAGCGCTGTCCGGGCAGTAGACATAGCAGATAAGGCACTGGCTGCACTTTTCTTCATCGCGAACAGGGCGGAAGGTGCGCCAGCCGCCGGTTTTGAACTGGCGGGAATTTCCCGGGTCTTTGATTACGGCTCCAACGGGATGTTTTCTCCAGCTCCATTTTTGGATATCCGTGATGTCCCAGGTCATTCTTCCTTCACCTCCTCAAAGGCCTGTTCCAGGGCTTTTATATTGCTTTCTACTACCTTGGGAGGAAACTTTTTATCAAAGGCTTTTCTGATAAAAGTTACGGCCTCGTCTTTTTCCATCAGGTCCGTTGCTTTTAAAACAGCACCCAGCATCGGGATATTGGGCATGAAACGACCCAGTTGCTTTAAAGATATATGCGTGGCATCCACGGTAAAAATTTTCCTGCCGTTTACTCCGAGCTTCTCACGAATATTTTTAGGGACTTCAGCAGTATTAATAATTATTATACCGTCATCGTCAAGCCCGGAAGTAATATCGACGACGTCCAGAAGAGTGGGGTCTACAACAACAACGATGTGCGGATTTGTGATACCGCAGTAAGTGGAAATAGGCTTTTTGCTCAAGCGGTTGTAACACTGAATGGGCGCCCCCATTCTTTCCGGACCGTATTCCGGAAAGGCCTGGAAAAACATATCTTTAGTAAGGGACATTTCGGCCAGGGTTTTTGCGGCGGTTACTGCACCCTGCCCCCCTCTGGCATGCCAGCGAATTTCCAAAACACTGTCATTAACCATTTAAAACACCTCCTTTATAATCAAAAACACTGCTGTAATCCCTTTGTAGGGGGAAATTTAGGAGAAAAATACCACTAATCCTGATTATTGTTAATGGTATCTTAAAACCATTATATAAAACAATTTTAAGTAACATTTTAACATAGAACATCTATTTATTCTATATGGAATTATAAAATTCCTTGAGCAGCAAGGAAATTTATATATTCAAAGTGTTTGCGGAATTTCGACTCAGTGATGCAGCGGGGTATGTGGTTTAAAGGGTTTTTATTGCCATGTTCTCAGTATATAGAATATAAACAGCGCTTGACACTCCGGGAAGCAGTTGTTAAACTGTTGTGTAAATGAGGATAATACCGGAAAAAGGAGGAAGGTTGGCATGTCTTTTGTGTTGAGCGGCCTTTTTATTTTTTTTGCCAGGGTCGCTGATATGTCTTTGGCAACCTTCAGAATCCTCATGTTAATGCGGGGCCGTAGCCTTACAGCTTCGCTGATCGGTTTTGTGGAATCATTGCTTTATATTGGAGCCCTGGGCACAGTCCTGAGGCGTCTTGACAATCCCTTGCATATGGTGTTTTTTGCCGGAGGGTTTGCCGTGGGCAATTACGTGGGAAGCCGTATTGAGGAGCGTATTGCTTTAGGTTACGTCGACGCGCAGATAATATCAGTGGATTGTTACGAGAGCCTGCAAACGAAATTAAGGAACGAAGGTTTTGGGGTAACTTGCGTTGAGGGCCGCGGCAAAGACGGTGTTCATCAAATTCTCCATGTCCTTTTAAAAAGGCGCGACCTGCCCAGAATGATGAGAATAGTGAGCGACGAGGATGAGAAGGCTTTTATTTCTGTAATTGATACGCGTAAAATAATCGGCGGCTTTTTCCCCAAGCGCAAGTAACATAAAAAAGTTAATTATTAAGCATAGGAGGGGGCAAAAATCGAAAGTAATAAGGCGATCGCATTGCTGGACTCGGGAGTAGGAGGCTTAACCGTTGTTAAAGAGATCTTTAAACAACTGCCTCAGGAAAAGATCGTCTATTTTGGTGATACCGCTCATTTTCCTTACGGCCCAAGGCCCCAGAGTCAGGTAAGGAGTTTTGTCTATGATATAATTGACTTTCTCCTGACCCAGGAGATCAAAATGATCATTGTTGCCTGCAATTCAGCTGCGGCAGCAGGACTGGAATATTATAAAGAGCGCGTTAATGTGCCGCTGCTGGGAGTAATTGAACCGGCGGTAAGGATGGCTCTGCAACATACCAGAACAAAGAAAATCGGTGTTATCGGGACAACAGGTACCATTGAGAGCGGCGCTTACCAGCAAGCCTTCGACCGGCTCGGCGGCAGCGATATCCAGTTGTTCAGCCAGGCCTGTCCGCTGTTTGTGCTAATTGTGGAAAACGGACTGACCGGCTCCCCCGAGGCCAGGCGGGTAGCAGAGGAGTACCTGAGGCCGTTAAAAGATGCGGGCATAGATACATTGATTTTGGGATGCACTCACTATCCGTTAATGAGTGATGTCATTCAGGATGTTATGGGCCCCGGGGTAAAACTAATCAGCTCCGCGGAGGAGACAGCCCGGGAAGCCAGGGAGGTACTGCAGGGGAGCGGCTTGTTAAATCTTGAAGAGAGGAATGCCCCCCGCCATCGTTTTTTTGTCAGCGGTGAGGCCAAACCTTTCGCCGATATGGCGGCCCACCTGATGGGCAGAAAAATTGACGCTTATCAGGTAATTTTTCCCAACCAGCGTCTTTAAACAAATTATCTCCCTTTTACATTCTTGCTAACAGAATCTCGGGCAGAATAACTTTGCCGGCAGGCCGGCAAAGTTATTCTGATCTTATCGTTAATGTCTTGGCGGTATTGTTCCACTCAATTTTTCCCCCAAGGGCATCAGAAACATAACGTGCCGGCAAATAGATCCGTCCTGAAATATTTTCCGGCTGGACATCCATAGTTAACGTAGTCCCATTATACTTATAGGTTTTTTTCCCTACGGTAAACTCAACAGTATCAGAGCCTTTAATCAAAGTTGCTGTCTGGGTAGCGGAATCCCACTTTATATTTTTATCAGTAACTCCCAATGCTTTGGCAATTACTCTGAGAGGGAAAAAGCTACGGCCATTTTTAATATACGGAATTGCATCTGACGTTTCCGTCTTGCCATCAAGGATATAGCTGCTTTTTCCAATAGTTAGTATTGCTTCCCTGGCCAAAACAGCTTCAGTTACAGTTACTTTAAGTAAAGCAGGAGAAAGATTTTCATAATCGCGGCTGTTTCTGATGCTTATTTCTATATAGGCATCTCCAGCCTTCTTACCTACAATCTCGTTGCTGGAATAAGCTGCAAGATAATCCGTATATTCCGGAGGAACGGCAACTTCATAACGGGAAGTAATGTCATCGAGCAAAATACCCCTTGAAGAATATATTTCAGCTTTAGAGATAAATTTATTTAAATCAATTCTCTCGTTTACAGCTAAACTGATAGCGGAATACTCAACTTTAACATAATCATTTGGTCTTAAGGTAAAATTTTTTTCCAGATCATAGCTTGTTATATTTATTTTCTCGCTTACAGTACCATAGCCCTCCTTGGTTACAGTAACGGTATATTCCCCCCGCTCAAGCCCCGAGATGGAATAATTACCGCTGCTACTTGTCGTGGTTTCTTTACTTATTCCGCCGGCGGTGACAGTGATTTTTGCATTGCTGATATTATAGCTGTCTGCATCTTTAACATTGCCGGTTATCTTGTAACCTGAATCTACCCTGTTAACATTGATATCCCCAATATCAATTCTTGATCCCGAAACTCTTATGCCGGTTTCAAGAAGTTTTTTGGCATTGCCTATTGTTGCATAAAGATCATACTTGCCTTCTCTTACATCAAAAAAAGTAAAATAGCCATAGTAATTTGTCCGGGCACTATACTTATCCGCGCTATTCTCCAGATATACGGTGATATTACTTAAACCGGACTGACTGTCTCCCACCAGCCCGCCAATAACAGTAGTTCTTCCTTCCTTTCTTTTTAGCTCTACTTGAGAAACCGGATAATCAGCGCCGTCTACCCTGACCTCATTGGAAAGGGTTTCTGTATAATAACCCATTTTTTTAAATTCAATGGTATATCTTCCATTGGGAACATATCTAAGTTCATAATAACCTTTTGAATCTGTCGTTGCCCTCTTTATTCTTGTATTCCCGTCAATTAATGACACTTCAACATCTTCAAGATACTCTCTGTCTTCGTCAATGACCCTTCCGTACACATCATATCCCGTCCGTCTCTCTGTCCTGACAATAAGATTTACTTCTTTTTCAACATCTGTAGAAAGAATTTTTACATAATCTATTCTTTCCAGTAATTCATACCCTGAAGCATTTACACCTATTGTGTACGTTCCCGTTTCAATATCCTGGAATGTATAATATCCCCTGGCATCTGTTTTGGTCTTAATTTCTTCGCCGTCCTCGTCAATCAGGTAAACATCGGCGCCCTGAACATAATAGCCATCCTCGTCGGTTACCCGCCCTGTTAAAGTTTTTTCTGAGGAATATGATGAGGAACTGCCGGTTCTTTGTAACCTAATCGTGCCAAGATTATAGTTGCCTGTTCTTAATTTAAACCTGCTTTCTTCATAATCTTTATAGCCATATTTAGTAATACGGATTTCATAATCACCCAGAGGAACGTTAATAACATCAAAATATCCTTTTGAGTTGGTGTACCCTACATAGGAGATATCGTCATAAATATCAATTAGCAACACTCTGGCATCAGCAATATATGAATCGTCTCTGTCATCAAGAACTGTTCCGTAAACGCTGTATGTATTTTCTGTAGAAGTAGATCCCGGTACAAGATACTTCGTTCCTAAATCGATTGAATTGGAATAGCTTGAAATTGTATATAACGCTCTTTTATAACCGGTCCTGCTGATTTCAACCCTTTTAATTTGCCTGCTGGCGTAAATAGTTGCATCTATTCTTCCATTATTGTCGCTATATATGCTTATGAAGGGGGTGCTGTCATTTTCATAAAATAAATCCACCTTGGCATTATAGATCGGATAGCCGGTATCATCATCCCGGACGTACCCAAAAATATCCACCCTGGAATTTGCAAAAGCAATGGCAGGAAACGAAGTAACGATAAGAAGACAAACTAAAAGAATAACCAGAGGCATTTTCGCCTTACAATTATTTCTGAGAAACAATGCTTTCCTCTCCTTTTAATAAAATTTCTTCCAATAGCTAAAATTAGCTATAAATTTCTGTTGTTATGGCAATCTGATAATTCTTATCTTACTTCCTAGTCTTAAAGACGTTTAATAGCAGCAAAACGTTTGCAAAAAAATCATTTTATAAAAAAACCGTTCAGTTAATAAGATATTCTTCTCCATTAAGGCAATGATTTCCTTCCTTCGAGGTAAAACAACGGCAGCTTCTTCCATTTTTCATAAAAAAACCTGAAGACATTGGCTTTGCCGCCAGGCTGTTGCTGCTTAAAAAGCTGCTTTTTTTTCATAAAAGATGCACCATTACTATACATATATTAGTAGGATTAATAGGACAAAGAGTCCAGGACAAGGTTAGGAAGTGAAAGAGAATATGAAAATGAACAGATGCCTGCTTTATTTACTATTAGTGGTCTCTCTGGTTGGCATGTTTATGCTCCAGGGGTGCCTGGAAGATTATCTGCCTAAAAAGCTGCAGCAGAAAGAGAGGTCCGAATCAATTATCCCCGGAGAAAATAGACAGGAGGAGCAGGAAAGGGAGATGCTTCCCGAAGGGGTGCTTCCTCTGCGGGTCTATTTCATGGAAGGGAGGGGGCATTACCTGATACCTGTAACGGTAACTATTCCCTGGACCGAAGGTGTAGGCAGGGCTGCCTTGGAAAAAGTAATTGAAGGGCCGACCCCTGCCCAGGAGATGCGCTATGGGCTGTATTCGCCTGTCCCTCCCACAACGGAGATCCTGGGGCTAACGATCAGGGACGGCCTGGCGAAACTCGATCTGAGCGGCTCTTTCCTAAGCTATGATCCGGGAGAGGAAAGGCAGGTTTTAAACAGCATTGTTTTTACTCTTCTACAGTTCCCCACAGTAAAAGAAGTGCAGCTGCTGGTCGATGGCGTTGCCCTGGAAGCGTTCCCCGGGGGCACACCGGGCAAAGGCACATTCAGCCGGGAGCGGGGAATAAACCTGGAGATTGCTGTGGAGCCGGAGGCTTTGGAAGATACCCAGCTGGTAACGCTATACTTTTATACCGTGTTAGGCGACAACCATATTTTTTATGTCCCTGTTTCCCGGGTAGTCGCCGGCGGTGAAGATTTTATTAAAGTGACAATTGAGGAGCTTTTAAAAGGCCCTCGCCAGGACGGCTCTCTTTTTAGCGAGCTGCCGCCGGGCATCGTGCTGCGGGGCTATTCACTCAACGACGGTATCCTTTCAGTGGATTTTTCCAGAGAGCTTTTGAATTATAAAGGGGGATTGCGCGGGGAAAAAAATATTTCTGCGCAAATCGTACTGACCTTCACGGAAATCCCTGGAGTGGAGAAGGTACAGTTGCTGGTGGAAGGAGAGAAAGTAACCCTGCACTATGGGACATCTTTTCAGGAGCCCTTGTCGCCTCCCCTGCTTGTTAACCCCATTATTTAAGCCGGGTCCTTAATCGGATCCTTAATATAAGGAAGATATAAGGAAAAAATTTCTGCAAAAGATTTTATAATACCTGCAAAAACGACAGGCTTTGAGTTAAAATATGATTGAGGAGCTCTTATTTATGGTCCTTAATATAATTGGAGAAAGCAGGTATTGTCCATGCGTTCTGGCGGTCGGGCTAATGATGAACTCAGAGAGGTAACAATTACAAGGAACTTTCTTGAATATGCGGAAGGGTCAGCACTAATACAAATTGGGAATACCAAGGTGCTGTGTGCCGCTTCGGTGGAAGAGGGGGTGCCCTTCTGGATGAAAGGCGAGCAGCGTGGCTGGGTGACCGCAGAGTACGCCCTGCTTCCCCGTTCAACTCACAGCAGGACTCCCAGGGAGTCTATCCGCGGCAGGTTAAGCGGCCGTACATATGAGATTCAGAGGCTTATCGGCAGATCCCTTCGCTCTGTGGTAAATCTGGAGGACCTCGGAGAAAGGACGATCTGGCTGGATTGTGATGTGCTGCAGGCCGACGGGGGAACAAGGACGGCGGCCATTACCGGCGCCTTCGTGGCTCTGGCCGATGCCCTGGATTTGCTTTGCCGTGAAGGAAAAATTGAAAAATATCCCTTGAAAGATTTTATTGCGGCCATAAGCGTGGGACAGGTGGAAGGGAATATACTGCTGGATCTCTCCTATGAAGAAGACAGTAAAGCAGACGTGGACATGAACATAGTAATGACCGGCAGGGGGGAGTTAGTGGAAATTCAGGGAACCGCTGAAAAAAAACCTTTTGGCAGGGACCAATTGGACGAATTTTTGGAGCTGGCCGAGCGGGGCATTAAAAGGCTAATCGCCAGGCAGCGTGAATCCCTCGGTGAAGTTGCTGCCCGAATCGGGTCTTTCCCCAGGAGACTGCTCCTGGCTACGCACAACGAGGGGAAAGTGTCCGAACTAAAAGAAATGCTCTCCTCCCTTCCCCTGGAGATTTGCTCGCTAAAAGATTTTCCCGCGCTTCCCCAGGTGCAGGAGACAGGTAGGACATTTGAAGAGAACGCCGTTTTAAAAGCAGAAACCATAAGCCGTATAACCGGCGAAGCCGTCCTTGCCGATGATTCCGGGCTGGAAGTAGAACGCCTGGGCGGCAGGCCCGGAGTTTATTCGGCACGTTTTGCCGGCGAAGGAGCCACGGATGAGGAAAATAATGCACTCTTACTGAAGCTGATGGATGGAGTGCCTCCGGCGGAAAGAAAAGCGCGCTTTGTATGTGTCATGGCCCTGGCTGTTCCCGGGAAAAAAAACAGTAACTGTAACGGGAACCTGCGAAGGCCTGCTGGCAGATGCACCCCGCGGCCACAACGGTTTTGGCTATGATCCTCTCTTTATTTATGAA
>JAKORA010000250.1 GCA_029778075.1 Bacillota bacterium
ATGTAACTTTCATCTGTAACTTTTGTTCGCAGATCGGGGCAGGCGCCGCGGGTTAAAAATGGGCTCAGGGCTCAGGGATCAGCAGGGCTCAGGGATCAGCGGGGCTCAGGGCTCAGGGATCAGCAGGGCTCAGGGATCAGCAGGTTAAAAAAAAAGGACAAAGAAAAACGGCCTTTCGGCCGTTTTCTCTCCTTATTTTTTGGTTGCTGCTGAAATTATTACCATAATCGGCAACGTCAACAATAGTATCCAGATCATTTTTTATTCCTCCTTTTTTGTGGAGCAGGTTTAATCCTGCTCCCCTTCTTCTTCCTCTACCATAGCAAACTCAATGTGAGAAAGTGTTCCATGCAATGGAACCGGGGCAACCGCTCCTACAACTTCATCGTCATGGACAATCCACAGTATGGTTACCTTGTCGTTAACGTAAAACCTAAGAACCTCCGGGTTGTCGAGAAGATCGAAATATATACCGTCGATTGCAACCTTTTTCCCTGTCTTGGGATCGTAGAAAATGCGCAAGCGGCGCTTCGGTTCGAGAACAAACTCTAGCCTACTATCGATTACTTCGATTGCCGTATCCGGCAATTTCGCCATCTTCTCAAACTGTTCAGCGGTGTACTTGCATTCAGGGGTTAGCGTACCGCATACCTCCAGGATGGTTGGGTGCATATGTGGCTCATTCGTCAGCATGACGTACCCATCAGTAATGTAACCGTGGCCGTAGCCGAAGAGTGAGCTTTTGTGGGCTTTCCTGATCCAAGCTTTTACCTTCCCTTTGTTAAACACAAACATATTATAATCTCCTCCTTTACCGCTCATGCGGTTCTTTATTTGAGTCCATTATACCACAGTTTACATTATAATCTCCTCCTTTACCGCTCATGCGGTTCTTTATTTGAGTCCATTATACCACAGTTTACATTATAACGCAAGTGTTTTTTGTATTTTTTAACCTGCTGATCCCTGAGCCCTGAGCCCTGCTGATCCCTGAGCCCTGAGCCCTGCTGATCCCTGAGCCCATTTTTAACCTGCGGCGCCTGCCCCGATCTGCGAACAAAAGTTACAGATGAAAGTTACATACAAAAGTTACACAGGAAAGTTACATGCGAAAGTTACAGATGAAAGTTACACACGAAAGTTACATACAAAGAAAAACAGACCCCGAAGGGTCTGCAAAAGTTACTTACAAAGTTGTCTGAAAGTTACAGAC
>JAKORA010000251.1 GCA_029778075.1 Bacillota bacterium
CCCTACAGACCAGGACCGCAGACACAGGCTCTGCGACAAGGTGGAAGCGATTGCAGATGAAATATAGGGGCCGCAGCCCCTATATTTTTTTTTCTTCGAGCTGGAAAATTCTGGAAGAGTGAGTTTGGGCAAAAAAATTGAGAGGGGGAGCATCTTGCCCCCCGCCAGGACGGCCTTGGGGGCCTGGGTGTGGGCTGGAAAATTCTGGAATGGTCTGGGATTCTGTTTTCATCCCGATAAGATAGAAGATGACATTCTCTTGCTTCTCTCAAGGTGGCTAAAAACAGACCGAACGGAATAACAGATTCTATCTGAAGCGCATACAAGCGCAAAGCTAGCCAGCCCAAAAAACAGACCGAACGGAATAACAGATTCTATCTGAAGCGCATACAAGCGCAAAGCTAGCCAGCCCAAAAAACAGACCGAACGGAATAACAGATTCTATCTGAAGCGCATACAAGCGCAAAGCTAGCCACCGCAACAAACTAGTCTGTTCATCAAAAAATATTCAAAAAGGATAAGGATAAAAGAAGGATTATACGCGCATAATAGCGAATAGGTATAACATGCTCTTATGGAAGAGCGAATAAAAACTAATAGGAGTGATGAGAGAATGGCAAGAAGGAAGATGGACAAGATGGAAAGGAGTTTGGCTGCAGGAGTGAGACTCCGCCAAAGCGCGAAAAAGGTTTGGGATGAGAGGAGAAAAGCATACAAGGAGTATCAAAGAGCAAAGGCTGTCGCAAACTGGCAGCCGTCAGAGGAATTAGCCAGAGGAATGAATGTAGTGTTAGACGCAAGCAGGAAAAAGAAGGAAGAGCTTCCTATCCGGTTCGCTGAAAATTGGCATGGCGAATTGCAGCGAATCGGGTTCAGAGCGGTTTGGCGCCATTGTAACCGTTACAGTATTGCGTTTTCCCTGGAAGATGCCAGGGACGCAATTGCCGAAGCTGTAGCGAACTTGTGGGAACAGGGGAAGCTGCAAGCTACCCTTGAACATGATGCGCTTTCCCTGGAGAGGGAAGAGAAGATCCGGTTCTGTTGGGACACCGTAAACGCGTATAGACGTTATATACACGAAGGCAAAAAGACTCAGACAGATAGTACCCTGGATCTAATTCTGGGGACAGAGAAGTATTATCAATGGAGACCAGAGGGGCCGGAGTCTCTCCTGGGCTGGGTTGAGCTAAAGGAGAGTCTCCGGCAAACTTTAACGCGGGTAGACTATGCAGCTTGTCAACTATTGCTGCAAGGATATTCGAAAGGTCAAGCTGCTAGGTTGCTGAAGATGGATAGAAGGACAATCAGAAGGAGACTAGACCGGTTACCGGCCGGGAAATTGCTAAAAATCCTAAGGTGAGCAGGGTGATTAGCGCAGGGTTTATACCCTGCGCTATTTTTTTTTTACCTATTTCCTTTGTGCGCAGCCAAGCGCATAATTAAGATGGAATATCAAAATTGTCTGAATATAACAATTTTAAGTTTTCAGCTTTTTTTGTGTCCCATTTTCGCGTTCTGGATCGCATATATAGTGAAGGGTTTTACAGACCTTCAGAGAGCAGGGGAAAGGAGGGTTGAGCGCAATGAAGGGGAAGGAGATTCTCCTTCCCCCAGAGGAATTTGTCCGGCGGGCGGTGACCCGGCTTCGTAAAGGTACTGCGAAGTCGATCCATACCGTCTATTCGGGCTTTAATGCCGCGTGGAGAGAGTACTACGGCACCGATCCCGTTGAAGGCATTAAAGCCCTTGTCGATGCCGGCGTGTGCGTCACCCACCCCACACGGGGTGGGGCGCGTCTGTACTTAGCAGAAGACGCGCCGGCGCGGAAACCCTCTGGGAAGGAGATAGTTGGCATAATACTGGGCTAGGGGCG
>JAKORA010000252.1 GCA_029778075.1 Bacillota bacterium
CGGTAGGCTGGAGCAAGAGGGGGTGCTGGCTTGACGCTGGAGCAGGAAATCAAAGACGATTACCGGGTGGTAAGTGGCTGGCTGCTGTACTACGACGAACGGCGCCGGAGCTACGAACGCAAGCGCGAAGAAATATTGCACTCATCAACCTCTAAACCCCTGGCCGCGCCGCCGGGAGGTGGAATAAGCGACAGTACCGGCAACCGCGGGGCAAAGCTGGGGGACATGAAAAACATCTCCGACTGGCTGGCGCTCATCGAAGAAGTAGAGACAAGCCTGCCGCCAAAGATGCGTCTGTTCTTGCGCCTTCGCCGCGAAGCAGTATACACAAAAACATACCTACGGGGGCGGCCTGGCTGGGTAGCTTACGTGCAGGAACACTATGCCCGGGAGATGGCGAAGCTAAACAAGAAACGGCCATCAGATTATTGGGTAGAGGACAGGACGCTGTTTGCCTGGTGGGACAAGATAGTTACTTATACGGCGATCAAGGCATCGAAAAGGGGGCTACTGGGATAATGGACAACGAGGGCGTGAGGAGGCTGGCGTCAGCAATAAGCCTTAGGGCAGTATATGACTTGAATGTAACCTACAAAAAAGCTATGCGGCTGCTCAAAGCATGTTGCAAGGGAGGGGAGTGCAACACTGAAAAACTGACCAACTATCTTGTGGGCATAATGGGCATGTACGAGAAAAATAGATACCGCTACCTGCCGTTTGGCGAAGATTACGAGCAATCAGCATTGGCCTATTTTTCGGAGAAAAACGCCTGGGGAGCGTCATTATTGGAGGCGGCAGGCATATCTTACCTGCCGGCAGAGTTACGCGAAAAAGTTGATATGCTTAAGTTTATCTATAAAAAATGCCTGCCGTGCATCGCAAAATACAGGCGAGTTGCCACGCGGCGGCTGAAAAATATGCGTAAATATCCTGCTGCAGAATAATATGTTTTTAGTGTGTTATTATGATAGTGTGAGAGAGCCGTCCAGGAGGGCGGCTTTTTGTGTTGGGTGACATGGTTGCCGGCACAGGCCGGAGGGTGTACGCACCGAAAGGCAGGGGTGGGGCAGGGTGCGAAATATGTCTGGAATAATTATACTCCAGGGGTGTTGTTTTGTGCATGAAGGGAGGCTGCGGGAGGGAAGTAGATGAATGTTAGAAATAAACAAGATTTACAATATGGATTGTTTGGAAGGCATGAAAAAGTTACCCGATGAGTGTATTGATTTAACAGTCACATCTCCACCATATGTTTATTTGTGAGTTTATAATATTGAAGTGACCTGGAATTTTGAAAAGTTTATAGAAAGTGCTAAAGTACTGTTTAGAATAACAAAGCCGGGCGGTGTGGTTGTTTGGGTGGTTGGTGATGCAACTATAAAAGGGAGTGAAACAGGAACGAGTTTCCGACAGGCATTATATTTCAAGGAGTTA
>JAKORA010000253.1 GCA_029778075.1 Bacillota bacterium
GACCTTGAAGAAATCAGGGACTATCTCTGGCCTGCCGAGTAAACAACCAAAGGGAGAGGTACTTTTGTCTACACCGTTTGTTGCCCTGATTGGGCGCCCTAATGTAGGAAAATCTACACTTTTTAATCGCCTGGTAGGGAGCAGAAAAGCGATAGAAGAGAAGGTCCCGGGGGTAACCAGGGATCGTTTGTATGGACGAACCAACTGGTTAAACAGGGATTTTTTTGTAGTGGATACAGGAGGCCTGACTCTATCGGCTAAAGAAGAAATGGAGATCATGGTCAGGCGGCAGGTGGAGCTGGCTATGGAAGAGGCTACGGTTATTGTTTTCCTTGCGGATGGACGCCAGGGTTTAACCCCTATGGACGAAGAAATAGCAGGGATGTTGCGGCGTCAGGGGAAGCCGGTCATTCTAACCGTCAATAAAATAGAGTCTGCCGTGCCAAACGTCGCCGATTTTTATCGATTGGGGTTGGGTGAGCCCTTGCCTATCTCTGCCGCACACGGCTTAAATATTGGCGATCTTCTCGATAAAATAATATCATTTTTCCCCCCTGTTACAGATGAAAAGCAGGAGGAGAGTGCGATAAAAATTGCGGTAGTAGGCCGCCCCAACGTGGGGAAATCTTCTTTTGTGAATGCTTTACTCGGTGAAGAACGAGTAATAGTGAACCATAAACCGGGGACGACAAGGGATGCTGTAGATACACTGCTGGAACGCGAGGGGAAGAAATACATACTTGTTGATACCGCAGGCATCCGTAAAAAAAGCAGGGTTTTGGAAAACATCGAATATTATAGTGTCATACGGGCTTTAAAAGCAATCGACAGTGCAGATATTGCCTTGTTACTGCTGGAAGCTCAGGAGGGAGTAACCGAACAGGATAAAAAGATTGCCGGCTACATCCTGGAAAGCGGCAAAGCAATGGTTATTGCTTTGAATAAATGGGATCTGCTTAAACAGGCACGCCGGAAAGGGCGGGTTTTGGAAATAGTGAAGAATGCCAGGGATAATTTAAAATTTGTATCTTTTGCCCCGCTGGTATTTACATCTCTTTATGAGCCCCGCCGTTTAAAAAAGCTATTTGCCCTTTTTCAGATTGTGTATGAAAATTATTGCAGGAGAATACCGACTCCCCTGTTGAATAGACTTCTGGCTGACGCTCAGGGAGTAAACCCTTTACCTGCATTAAAAGGGAAAAAAGCTAAAATATATTACTGGACGCAATCCGCTACGAAACCGCCAGCCTTTGTTCTTTTTGCCAATGATTCATCCCTGATACATTTTTCTTATTTAAGGTATCTGGAGAACCGCTTGCGGGAGGCCTTTGATTTTCAAGGAACTCCGATAAAACTTCTGGTCAGATCCCGTAATAAGAAGGAGTGAAGCAAGTTGTCAGTTCTTCTGGTTTTATTTTCCTATCTGCTGGGTTCTATTTCTTTTAGTTACTTTATTACCAAGAGAATAAAAGGGGTGGATATCCGTAAAGTTGGAAGCGGCAATGCAGGGGCTACCAACATCTCCAGGGTTTTAGGTTTGAAATTTGCCTTGTTGGTGCTATTCCTGGATACCTTAAAAGGGTTTGTTGTCGCTCTGCTGGCATCTTACCTCACCCCGGATACCCTGCTTTTCCTCTTATGCTGTGGTGCTGTAATTATCGGGCATAACTGGCCTGTTTTCTTTGGCTTCAAAGGGGGGAGAGGCGTAGCGACGACACTCGGTGTTTTCCTGGTAATTGCACCGATACATACACTGATAGTTCTTTCTTTCTTAATAGTTATTATTGTGTTGACACGCTATGTTTCTCTTGGTTCCATAATTGGGGCCATATCTGCTCCTGTTGTTCTGCTGCTTTTGCGCTATCCGTTTCCTTATTTTATTTTTGGCATGGCAGTATGCCTGCTGATTTTATGGAGACATGCTCCCAATATCAAGAGGCTTCTACAGGGGAAAGAATCCAAATTGGGCGAAAAGGTTAATATATAAAAGAGAGGAAAAGACCGATGGAGATTGGCGTTATCGGCGCAGGAAGCTGGGGGACTTCTCTGGCCAAGCTACTGGCAGAGAAAGGCTTTAGAGTCACTCTTTGGGTGAGAAGAGAAGAATTGCGGCGAAATATTGCGCAAACTCATGAAAATATGGACTACCTGCCGGGTGTTTTGTTGCCTGAGTCCTTACAATTAACTTCTGACTTGAGAAACGCTGTCCAGGGAAAGGAAATAATTGTTCTAGCCGTTCCCTCTCACGTTGTTGGAGAGGTAGTTGCGAGTATTAAATTTTTCTTAGAGCGCGGCACTATTATTGTCAATACGGCCAAGGGCCTTTCCGAAGGCTCTTTAATGCGGATGTCCGAGGTAATAATGGACAGGCTCGGGCCGGATAGTTCCTGTAAGATAGCCGTTTTATCCGGTCCCAATCATGCCGAAGAAGTAAGCCGCCTTGTTCCCACGGCAACGGTTGTCTCTTCCAGTGATGCGGCTGTGGCGGAAAAAGTTCAGGATATCTTTATCACCTCCTATTTTCGAGTTTATACAAATCCGGATGTAATCGGAGTAGAGCTCGGAGGCGCCCTTAAAAATGTCATCGCCCTGGCAATCGGGGTATGTGAAGGCCTGAACTACGGAGACAATACCAAGGCGGCACTTTTAACAAGGGGACTGGCAGAAATTACGCGCCTGGGGGTCTGTCTGGGAGCCAGGCAGGGAACATTCAGCGGTTTAACAGGCTTGGGAGACCTTTTTGTAACATGTAACAGCCCCCACAGCAGAAACCGCTATGTGGGAATAATGTTGGGCAAAGGTCATACCCTTGAAGAGATAACTTCCAAGATGAAGATGATTGCAGAGGGGATCAAGACAACGAGAGCGGCTTATGAGTTGTCACTTCAGTATGATGTGAAGATGCCCATAACCAGAGAAGTATACAAAGTCCTGTTCCACAAAAAAAACCCCCGGGAAGCTGCTGCCAACCTTATACAGCGGCCAAGAACTCATGAAATGGAAGAAATAGCGTTCCAATAAAATATCTAAAATAAGGTTCGCTTGTCCTATGAAAATGGAGCAGCGCTTTACTGTAGGGCGGAACTCCGGCCTAATGTAAACCTGTTTCGTAGTAAAAAACGAACAGGTTTTTCTTTATTTAATGTAATATTGTCCTTTTATCTTCATATAAATATAACGTTAAAACATTTTTTGTTGTAACTTTGCCCGAAATTAA
>JAKORA010000254.1 GCA_029778075.1 Bacillota bacterium
CTTCATGAAAGTCTAATTAAAACCTACCATAACAAACTTCTTATCCCGTAAGTTCTTCCCCCCAGGCAACGGCCACCTGCCCGCCCTGATAGCGGACCCGCATGTTCTGATCCTGGTAGTTCTGCGCCAGGTGGCTGGCCTGTGGCAGGGAGGCAAAGTACGTTAAATTGCGATCATAAATGTTCAAGGTAGGATCAACAGGAATCCAGCCTGTCTTTGGCGTGTAAAACTCAGCCCAGCTGTGACGGTAGCCTTTCAGGGAGAAAGTTTCTCCGGGAGCTACATTCCATATATCCCCCCGTCCTCTGGGGTCCGCGTAGCCGTTTACCAGCCGGGCCGGTATCCCTTCTGCACGGCAGAGCGCTACAAAAAGAGATGCGTAATCTTCGCAGACGCCGGAACGCCCCCGCAGCGCGCTGAGTGCTCCCTGGTTGCGGTTGGGGCTGTTAAGATCGTACTGCAAATAGGAGATTACGAAGCTAAAAAAGGCACGGGCTTTTTCCAGATCACTTGTTAAACCGGAAGCTATCTCCCGGGCCATCGCCACGATCTCGGGATGATTGCTCTCTATCTTGTCTGCAGGCATAAGGAATACGGGATCAACATACCCTTGCCCGCCGTACCTATAAGTTTCCGGGAGACCGGAAAGGTTGGCCGTCAGCGGGAATACATTAAGGGAATAATCGACCACAATCGTTTCAGTTTCTCCCGGAGCCAGGTAAGGGATACTGAAAGAAGCTGTACGGCTCCCCTGGGAGAGCTCGTTTATAGCCAGCGGTTTATGGCTGAAACTTTCCTTGAGGAGTACCTGGTAAGGCGAATCAAGATTGCCCAGCAGGGGGACATCAATACGGATGTTGGATGACGATGCCTTCCCCTTGTTGGAAACCTGTACGCGGACCCGGAAATTTCTCCTGGAAGCCTGTCCCATGGAATACAGCTCAGTACCGGCCGGAAGCTCCAGCAGTTCAGCCGTTTCCCATAAAGGCCGCGTAGCTTCATCCGGTAGTGCAGTAACCGCAACAAGGGGGCTTTCTTTTTCCTGCTCCGGAAGCTGCCCCTCCTGGTAGGACGGTGGAGGCCCTACTTCTATTGCCTTTACTAACCTGGCGGTTTTAGCTCTTGCCGGAGAAGAAAAAAGAAATGGATTGCTTGATGTCCTTAAAAAGAACAGCAGGACAAAAATGACAATGGTGGCAATAAGAACCAGCTTTTCTGTCTGTCTTACGGATTTGTCGTTCATGATGTCCCTCCAGTGAGGGACCGACAAACCGAAAAACCCCGGCCGGACCGGGGTCAGGGTAGTTGAGGATTAAGCAAAAACCCCTGTCTTCGGCAGCCTGGCGATCTTAGTCTCCGGGACCTTAGACCCATGGCTTTGCGCCCCGCCCTTTCGGGCGGTTTGCCTTTGTCGGTCAGGAAGTTACTCCTTACCTCGTTTAATTTTTAATGAACACAGACTCTATTTTTAAATATTCTTATATTTTCTTTGTGTCTATTTTACTGGTAAATTTACTCTCCGGTATTACTCTAAAGTATACTTTTTTATGGGAAAGAAGTATACTCTTGGAGGCAGCTTCTTTGGAACCTCTTTCCCCTGATAGCGCGGGCTTATTTAAAAGAAACAATAATGGCCATAACTCAGTAGCCGAAATTCAGGCAACCTTGTGATTATGCGCCGGGCAACTTATTGAGTCCCCTGGAAACGGCGTAGAGGGCGGCCTGGGTCCTATCATGGAGATCGAGCTTCTCCAGGATCTGCCCGATATGCTTCTTCACAGTGTGCTCGGTAATAAAAAGGGCTTCAGCGATAGCTTTGTTGTTCATTCCTTTGGCCAGGAAGGCAAGCACTTCCAGTTCACGCGGTGTTAGCTCGTCCATCCCCTTTCCCCTGTACTCTTTATCGTACTCCATAGCCTGCTGGACCACGGTGGGGTCGTAATATTTCCTGCCCTTTGCTACCAGGCGTATAGCGGAAAGCAGCTCTTCGGGCAGGGCCTCCTTCAAAACGTAACCTTCGACACCCAGGGCCATAGCCTGTTGTATCTCCTCTTTGGTGGCGTAAGAGGTCAATATGATATACTTGCATCTGCTGCCGGCGTCACGCGCTTTTTTGATAATCTCCAGGCCATGCTCTTCTGGCAGTCTCAGGTCCACCAGGGCCACATCGGGGTTGGTTTGGGCAATTAGCTCCAGAGCTTCTTTTCCATTGGAGGCAAAGCCCGCAAACTCCAGGTCCGGTTCCAGGCTTGCCACCATCTCCACTCCTTTTCTGACCAGCGGGTGATCATCGATAATGACAATTTTCATCTAAAGGCCTCCTGTTGCACTGAACTTTTGTGATACAGGCGAAGCGGGCACGTAGCAGGTTACGACAGTACCCTGCCCTGTTGTGCTCTCTATGTTAAAAGTACCCTGCAGAGAAAAAGCCAGCTCCCTCATGTTCACAAGTCCCAATTTTCCGCTTTCGTCCGTTTCTTTATAGAGGGAGATGTCAAAGCCTTTGCCGTTATCGGCAACTTTGAGACTTGAGCCGTAAGGGCCCATTTCCAGGGTCACGGTAAGGGCGGAGCATTTCCCGTGGCGCACGGCGTTACCCGTGGCCTCTTTAATAATGCGGTAAAAGGCCCGGCGCATGGGCGGGGTTAGATACTCCTCCCGGCCGGTTTGGTTAAACTCAATGGATACCTCGTTTAAAGTGCCCAGGCCGTCCAGGTAGTTGCGGACCTCCTGGACGAAAGTACTGTCGTCCCGGTGGCGGGGGCTCAGCCGGTAAATTAGCATCCGCAGCTCCCTGGCTGTCTGGGAGGCCGCATCGCGGATGGTGCAGAGTGTCTGCCGGTGCTCGGCGGGCAAATAATCCACTTTCTTGACGATGACATCCAGGCCGTACACTATGCTGAAGAGGTTCTGGGAGATGCTGTCGTGCATTTCGTTGGCAATACGCTTCTGCTCCTCGACCAGCAGCATTCGGTCTGCGAACTGTTCGGAGATGCTTCTCTCGATGGAAATGGCGCTTAAATCGGCCAGGAAGGTAAGCGTCGGCATGATCTCATCAATATTGTCCGGCTTCCTGGTCTGCAAGGCTGCCAGCATGCCGAAACAGCGGGAACGGGATTTGACAGGAATGCAGATTAACTGTCCCGCCTCTTCCCGGGAAGCATCCTCAATATCCCTGACCACCAGGCGAGGGGATTCCCTTATTTCCGACCAGGCCTGCAGAAGGCCCGGCTGCCACAGTTCATCGGGGAAAATGCTCCTGTTCCCCTTGACTGTATAAATGAAATTTTGCTCCTCTCCAGTTTTTTTATCCTGTAAAGGTTCCATCCAGAAAATGATTTTTTCACAACCCGTTAAAGCTTTGGCATAGGCGGCAAAAAGTTCGATGATTTCCCGTGGGTCATCCCGGCTGGAGATGGTTTCCACCGCTTCATATAATGAGGAGATATGCCGCAGGGTCTTTTCTGCCTGTCGCTGCTGCTGCTGCAGCCGCCGGGATTGTTCGTTCAAAGCGGAATAAAGCCTGCTGAAGATCTGGATAACCAGGGTCAGCAGAATCATAATCAGCATGATATCCGAGCGTTCCATGAGAACCTGGGGGATAGTTTTAACAGCCCCGTGGGAAAAGGCTTCCGCGGAAACAGACCCGACGAAAAAAAGCCCCAAAAAGACCCAGGTAAAATATATGGGCAAATAAGCGGAGGCCGCGATTAAAGGGTTCAAGGCATACCAGAGAAAGGGACTTTCCAGCCCGCCGCTTATCATAAGAAGCAGTACTATACACATGGTCTCCAGCAGGATAAGCATACTAACAAAGGCAATATTTTTATGATAGCGCTTATAGCCCTGCAGGACAAGAATGGTTAAAGCTGCCAGCAGCCCGACAACCCCGACTTTAAAAAGGGGAGCCGACGGCGAAGGTTCCAACAGAAAAAACAGGGATGTCAGCAGCAAGGAAATATAGCGATAAAAGCGGAAAGCGGTAGAGAGCCTGGCATCGGGAACAGGATACTTCCTGAAGTAAGCTTGAAGCTTTCCCTTATAACGCTCTGTGTAAGGCTGTTTCTTTATGGGAAAAAGAGCGCTGTTCAAGAATATCCCCCCTCCTGCTCTTTCCAGCAGTATAACAAATTGCAAGTCAGCAGACAAAAATCAAAAACCCACCGGCTGATACGTCAAGTGGGTAACTTGTCTTAGTTATCTAACCGGCAGCTGGCTGGCACTGGCGCATAAAGCGCTTTAGCCCCTTTAGCTTTGCGTCGCCACCTTTCGATGGGTTTGCCTTTGGCAGTTAATTACTGCTTTGGAGTAATATTAGCATAATTGTGGAAATTTGTCAATAAATTTCGGAAAAAAATACCAGATAAATTGGTGCTCAGCAAGAAGCATTTAGAAAAAAGTCATATCGATACGCCTGGAAGGCAAGTCGATTTTTAATGCCACCGCAGCAATTTCCGGGTCAAACTGGGTGCCCGAGCAGAGCTGCAGCTGCTTTCTTACCTGCTCCACTGTTCTGGCCGGGACGTAAGGGCGATGGGAAAGCATGGCATCAACAGCATCGGCGACGGCTATTATCCTGGCGCCGTAAGGGATCTGTAGACCCATGATTCCGTCAGGGTAGCCTGTCCCGTCAAATTTTTCATGGTGGTGAAGGACAATGGGAACCGCATCTTTTAGGAACGCGACTGGTGAGATAATCTCGGCCCCAATAACAGGGTGCTGTTTGATGACGTTAAATTCTTCCGGGGTAAGGGATGCAGGTTTCCTTAAAATATGCTCCGGGACACCGATTTTCCCTATATCATGCAGTATGGCCGCTTGCTGCAGAAGCTCCTGTCCCCTGGAAGGCAGCCCCAACTCCTTGCCCAAGATCATTGAAAACATGGCCACCCTCTCCTGGTGCCCCTTAGTATAGGAATCCTTGGCATCAACAGCCGCGATCAGAGAGCGCACGGTTTCCAGGTAATGCTTCTGGATGCTGTTGTAGGCGCGTTCGATTTCCCCTCTCAGGGAATCGTTTACAATCTGGAGCTCATTAAGCCTGTTCCGGACGGCAGTGGTTTTGTTGCGGCGCTCAAGCCCTTTTTCCACTACTTCTTTCACTGAGCTGCAGTCGAAGGGTTTGATGAGGTAATCCAGGGCACCTCTGCGCAGGGCGTTGGTAGCTGTATCTACAGAGGCATAGGCGGTGATCATCACCACTTCTGTTTCTGGGGCTTTCTTCTTTACTTCAGCCAGCAGGTCAATGCCGTTAATGTCCGGCATCCTTATATCCAGGATCACCATGTCGAATTCTCCATCATCCAGATATTTAAGGGCTTTCCTGCCGCTTTCTGTGGTAACGACATCGTACTCGTCCCGTAAGATCATCCGCAGGGCTTCCCTGGGACCGAGCTCGTCATCGACAATCAGTATTCTCGGTTTTCCCATTACAATCATCCCCTTTCTACGTGAAAAATGGGCAAAATGACTTCTATTTCCAGGTACCTTTCTTTGGTCAGGGATGCTCTCAGAGAGCCACCGTGGTCTTCAATTATTTTCCGGCTTACAGGCAGCCCCAGTGAAATGTAGCCGTTTTGCTGGGCGGTCAAGGGGTCAAACATCTTCTCCATTTCTTTGGCGGGCGTCCTGGTCTTGTTGTCGCTCAGGCGGATACAGGCGCCACCGGAGGGAATCTTGTCGGAATAAAATGTTTGAATATAGATTACCCCTCCGCTTTCCACTGCCTTGAAACAATGGCGCAGCAGGTAGGAAAACGCCCTGGCCATAAGGGTTTTGTCCGCCTTGACATTTAGAGTCTCGCCGGAGTAAGTGGTTTCCACCGTGGTTTCCTGTCCCATTCCCTGCTCCTGCAGCAGCATCAGCCCCATATCGAGGATTTCGTGAACATCCACAGAGCTGTACTTATAGGAAAGAGGTGCAGAGAAGGCAATGAGCTGCTCTACCAGTTCATTTAACCGCTTTATCTCCTGCCGTACCGTGTAAGTAAAAAATTCGCGGAAGGAGCTGTCGTCGTACTTCTCAGTCAGCAGCTCTGCAAAGGTCTGGATGGCCACCAGGGGGTTTTTTATTTCATGGGCCAGTTGGCCGACAAATTTATTCAGCACATCGAGCTGGTCTGCCTGGCGCCTTTCGGCCTCAAGCTGTTTTCTCTGGGTCAGGTCGTCAAAAATCATGACGCTGCCGAGCGGCTCTCCCTCCATGTGAAGCAACTGGTAAGTGGTAATCTCCAGGGGGATGCGGCCCGGTGCCGCTTCAATTTCCTCTTTTAAAACAGCCCTACCCGTTATCAAAGTCTCATAAAGCAGGTCTCCCAGGGGGCTGGGAAGGTGGCGCAGGTCTTTGCCCATCACCTCCGCCGGGGAGAGCTGGAGCAGTTCGCCGGCACGATAATTGAAGGTGATAATCCGCTCTTCGCTGTTAATAGCCACAACTCCGCTGTTCATGCGCTGCAAGATACTTTCGATATACGCTTTCTGCTCGCATACCTGGTGGTATAGAGCGATATCCCGCAGGGCCATAGCCACATTGCTGCAAAGAGTAAAGAGTATCTCCAACTCTTCCTCGTAAAAGGAAGCACCGGTTATTTTTGGTCCTAAAGTAAGTGCCCCGATGAGCTGTCCATGGGCCAGGAGAGGTATACAGACGACCGCCCGGAGCAGTTTCAGCTCCTGAAGCTCTTCCACGGCGGAGACGGCGCCACCGGGTGTACTGTGAAGTTCCCCGGGCATGTGCAGGACGCATCCTTCTTCGGCCAGCCGGGACATGAGAGCTGAAGAGGGTTTAAAGCGCAACCCGGAGAAGAACTGCGGATCAAGGCCTCTCTGGAAAGCAACTTTGTAGCGGTCCAGGTTTTCGTCGTATAACAGGATTGTCAGCTTGCCCACCGGGACAATTTCGGTAACGGTATCCATAAAAAGTTCCAGGAGGCGGCTCTTGTTGAAGTTGTTGCTCAAAGCCCTGGAAAAGTCGCGTAAAACACGTTCTCTTTCGCGAACAGGCGGGAGCCGGCTTGGCAGCTCAGGAGTACCGTTTTGTTCAATTATGGTTTTTTCCGTGCCCATCGCCCCGGCACGAAGCTGGACCCTCTCCCAGGCCCGTGCCAGTTTGCTATTGATCTGCCGGGCGGAGAAAGGCGCATGAATAAAATCGTAAAAGTACGGCAACAGGGTATCATCCATACCGTTTTCTTCTGGAAGAAGACCCAGATAGGTCAGGTCCGGTCTGCTGGAGGATGCTTCCTGCACCCAGGTTAAAATGCCGTGAGCAGTTGTGTCTACGAGGACCAAGCCGAATATTATATTTTTTAGCAGTCGATAGCTTTTTGGCTCTGGCTCGCATTCCAGGAGCGTATATTCTTCCTCGAGGTAATCTTTAATTCTCCTGAGGGAGCTGTCTTTGTGACATACGAGGATAAGCAGCTTCACATGCTTCTCTCCCTTCGGAGGTATGGGGAGGTATGGGAGGCCACATCCGGCAAAATGCCGGCAGATGCCTCTTTCTTTGCGGCAGGAAGGCTTATTTCAAAAACAGTTCCTTTATGCCTGCTTTTACACTGAATCGACCCCCTATGATCGGTAATAATCCGGTGGCTGATACTTAATCCCATTCCCGCGCCCTGCGCCTTGGTCGTGAAGAAGGGATCAAAAATCCTCTCCTTCTGATGTGGAGGTATCCCTGGCCCCGTATCCTTGATTAGTATTTTTACGGACCCGCCGCCAGGTTTTTCCGCATGCATTATCTCCACGCCCAGCTCACCGCCGTCCGGCATAGCTTGAATGCCGTTTAAGCAGATATTTAAAAGGGCCTGTTTCAACTGGTCGCGGTCTGCCTCGAGGAGGGGCAGCTTTTCGTAATACCGCTTGCGAAGCCTTATTTTCTGGGAATCTAGCTGGGGAGCCAGCAGCGTAAGTATTTCATCCATGACAACCGTTATCTCTACCTCCTCAAGGCTGGGTTTGGGAATGCGGGAAAAGTTCAACAACTCCATTATAAGCTTGTTAATTCGCTCAATTTCCTGTTTGACGATCTGTGAAAAATTGTTACGAAACTCGGAGTCATCGTATTTATAGGGCAGCAGCTCGGCAAAGGTCTTTATGGAAACGAGGGGATTTTTGATCTCATGGGCCATCCCTGCAGCCAGCTCGCCCAGCGAAGCAAGCCTGAGCGCCTGATTTTTCTCACTTTCCAGCTCCTTAATACGGGTAACATCGCTCAGTACCATGATTGCGCCCCGCTCCCCGGCTTCCAATGACTCTATCGGGGCTGTGCTGCAGCAGAGACAGCACGTACGGCTACCTGCCTGTACTTCCACTTCCTCATTGCTCACCAACTGCCCCTCATCCAGAGTCAGCATGATGGGAAGACAGAGTCCCGGCGCCAGAACTTCCACCGCCTTGCGGCCCAGGGCCTCTCCGGCCGGAATGCCGGTCAACTTCTCCGCCATGCTGTTAAAGGTGGTTATCGTTCCCCGTGAATCTATAGCTATCAGCCCGTCGCCCATATTTTTCAGGATATTCTCCAGGTAACGCTTTATTTCCAGGACTTCCTGGTAAAGCCGGGCATTTTTCAGCGCCACGGCAACCTGATAACTCAAGGTAGAGAGCAGGCTCACATCCTCCCTGGAATACGGCTCGCCGGAAATTTTGCTTCCCAGGGAAACAACAGCTTCCAGTTGTGATTCCATGACAATCGGCACAATAGCTTCAGCGCGCAGTTTTTTCATCTCCGCAACCAGGGTTTTACGGTGTTCATCATTTTCCTGGGCGTCTAAATCGCTAAGCAACAGGACATCGCGCTTCTGCCGGAGATAAACCAGGAGAGGATTCCATGGCTTCAGCTCGACCTCTCCTGCCGATGAAAAGGGCTCCATGGTTTTTTCGGCTGCCACGGTAAAGGAACCGTCGCGGTTTTTCATGAAAAAAGTGCCCTGCTCGATATAGATGGTGTTTACTACCTTGTCCATCAGGGAATCGAGCAGTACATCCATCTGCAGGATGGACACCATGGCTCTGCTGGCGTCGGTCAAAATATTATAATAATCATAGGCGCCCCGGTATAATAAGCGATCGACAAGGGACTGCATTTGATCTTTCAGCGGCTGGAATAATATGGCAACCAGGATCACCAGAATGATTGTGAATGGCAAAATATTGTGCTCCAGGTAGATATGGAAATTTTCCATCACCACCATTAAAAGGCTGTAAACCCCGACCAGCAGGGCTATGGCTAAAAAATAGGCCGCAACCTTGCGCACAGCTATCCGTATGTCCATTAACCTGTATTTTACGATGGCATAAGTGATGGAGATAACCATGATAAAGGTAAATACAGGGCCAAAGTGGCGTAAATCCGGGGTTGTGATCTTCAGCAACGGCAAAAACAGGTTGGCTAAAGAGCCCATGATAAAAGAAATAAGCATGCCGCCGAAAAAATAACGCAACTGGTAGCGGACCAAACCCCTCGAGAGGCGGAGTTGCCGGTAAAGCGCATAGACAGTGAAAATGGCTACGGCGCTAAAGTATAAAGCATACAACGGGAAAAAAGGGCCATAGACCAGTTCTTTTTTCTCCAGGGGAAATTGCAGGCCCGCTATCATGGCCGGTGTAAAGCTTGCGGCAGCCAGCACCATGCTGACAAAGAGCAGAGATAAGATTTTGCGATTATGATAATCTTTATTTCCCTGAAAGGCATAGACCAATGCATAGACAAACCACGGTATTAAGGCCGCTATGGCCTGAGAGATCCTGACCCACAGAAGCAGGCCGTTATAATCGGATTTAATAGTAATAACCATAACGGCCAGGGCCCAAAGGGAAACATTGAGCGCCAGGCCCAAAAAGAGGCGATTAAGAAAGGCACGGGGAGCTTTCCGAAAAGCAATAACGCCTAAAACGGCGTTTGCTACAGCAGTTATAGCCAGGAGCCACGTAATTAAAAAGGAGAAGTCCATGTCACGCTCACCTCTTTTTACTGCCCCTTTATGACCAGGGAAGCATTGGCTCCCCCAATACCATGTAAATTAATAAGCGCCCGGTTAACCCTGGCCACGCGCCCCTTATTGGGGACGCAATCCAGGTCACAGGACGGATCGGGATACTCGTAGTTAATGGTAGGTGTAATATACCTGTGTTGAATTATCTGGACGGTTGCAATGAGTTGTAACGGACCCGCTGCGGCCAGCGGGTTGCCAATCATGGATTTGATGGAGCTAACCGGTACATTGCAGGCAAAGCTGCCAAAAACCTCTTTAATGGCCATGGTTTCCATCTTGTCGATCAATTTATCACCGGGGGCATGAGGGCTTATATAGTCGATCATAACAGGAGAAAGGCCTGCTTTACGCAGGGCTCCCGATAGCGAGGCCACAAAGGATGCTTTTAGCTGTTTAGGTGAAGTGGCGTTAGAAATACTCCAACCGTCAAGCCGGGCATAAATTTTTGCGCCGCGGAGAGAGGCGTGTTCCGCATCCTCAAGTACAACCATACCGGCGCCCTCGGCCAGAACCCCTCCTTCTCTTTTGGCATCAAAAGGCCTGCTGGCCGCCTGAGGGGCATCATTATATGTCGTAGGCATGAGCCCGGCAGAGCAAAAAGAGGCATATGCCAGAGGAGTTAAAGGAGCGTCACCTCCGCCCGCCAGAGCCACCTGTGTATTTCCCTGCATAATCGACTCTGCGGCGTAAATAATACTGAAAAGCCCGGAGGGACATCCCGCGGATACGGTTATCACCTGACTTGGACATTTAAGCGCTGACGCGAGCTCACTGGCTGCTGTATGGGGAAAGGAGTAGTAGACATTCGTGGGTTTGGTGAAACCGCTTTCCCTGAATCTCTCGTATTCGCTCTCCACCACCCCCATATCGGAAGTGCTGACACCAACCCAGATACCGGATTGTGAGGCGTGAAACTCATCCTGCGAAATTCCGGCATCCTGCAGCGCCAGGCGTGCTGCGGCGAGAATCAGGCGGGCGCTCCACGGCCTGCCGTTTTCACGGCTCTCAAGGGACTCAAGGGATTCGATCCACTCCGGGGGAATTTCGCCTCCTATCTGTGAAGGGTATCCTGAAACGTCAAAGCGGCTGATCCGGCGAATGCCGGATTTGCCTTCCTTGAGGGCGCTCCAGAAATTATCGTTCCCCACGCCGTTGGGCGCCACTGCTCCCAAGCCGGTAATTACTACTTCCCTCACGCTTTATCCTCCCCTTAAAGTAGCCCTGAATGCTGTTTTTTCGCCTCCACTAACCAATCCTGCCCCCCGTAGACAGGTACGATAGAAACGACTTCAAAACCGCAGTTTTTTACCAGCAGGGAAAGCTCCTCTCTATTAAAAAAGTGAAAGGATTGCCGGCTTTTGATAAAAATGTTTATGAGTAAAAAAACCGTTAAAAGCGGAATCAGGCGCACAACCTGGCCTGCAAGCGTAAAAATCCAGCCTGAAGGAGACGCTTCCTTTAAACGGCAGGCATGTGCCCTGACTATTGGCCATATTTGCGGCTGAACCGGCGGTGTAACCAGGATCAGCCTGCCATTTTTTTGTAAAACTCTGTAAATTTCCCCCAGTAAAAATTTAGGATCATCAACGGCATAAAGAACATTGACACAGATGGCTCCTGCAAATTCTTCATCGGTAAAGGGCAGGGGTAAGTTAAGGTCTGCTTCCCGGAAAATGACGCTGTTTATGCTCACCGGAGCAGCTTTTCGGATTTTCAGCATAGCCCTGCTCAGCATAGCTGCGGCGAAGTCGACTCCTACAGCTTTTACTCCCGGGCAGGCCTGGATGATGTGATATATAAAGTTCCCCGTACCGCAACCGGCGTCGAGAATAGCCCACCCCTCGCGGGCATCAAGAGCGCTCGTCACGTGGGCAATTAACTCCCGGTAAGGTAAAAAACGCAGCAAAACAGCGTCGTAAACCCAGGCATAGAGCTGCCAAAAGGACTTTTTGACTTTTGAATTCATAAATCATCCTCATATTTTATTTTGGGGATGTTCCTCTATCAGGCTGATAAAAATGTCAACCAGCCGCGGATCAAACTGCAGCCCGCTGTTTTTTTTCAATTCTTTAATCGCTTCCTCATGGGAAAGAGGTCCCCGGTAAGGCCTGGGGCTGGTCATCGCCTCATAGGCATCGGCAATGGCCAGGATGCGGGAATAGAGATGGATCTCATTTCCCTTCAGCCCTTTGGGGTAACCGCTTCCGTCCCAGTGTTCGTGATGCTGCAAGATGAAATCGGCCAGCGGGGCAATTTCTTCTGAACTGCAGGCGATGCGGTAGCCGATCTCCGGGTGACGTTTTATTTCTTCCCATTCCTTCTTGTTCAGGGCTTCTTTCTTAAAGAGAATGGAATCATCAATGCCTACCTTGCCGATATCGTGCAGCCGCGCCAGCCGCATAATCTCCTTCAGTTCATCACTGGGGAGGCCGATAGCTTGTCCCAGGAGGAGTACCATGCGCTGCAACCGTTCTTCATATTTTTCATCCTGGAAGTCTTTATCTGCCAGCAGAGAGAGCATGTGGTCGATAATCCTCTTTTTGACGGCTTCCCTGCGCCCAAACTTATTTTTATACATGTTGCTGTCGGCCTGCTTGAATATCTCCAGAATTCCCCGGGAAACATCAGTTCCGGTAGCAAAGCCGACAGAAAGACTTAAAGGTATACCGTTTTTTTGCCTGTTATGTTCCTCTACAGCTTTTTGGATGCGTGCGGCAATATCAGCCACACTTTTTTCGTCGGTAGACGGTAGAATAACGGCAAATTCGTCCCCACCAACACGGGCTACCACATCGGAGGAGCGGAAGGGTCTCCTGATGATTTGCGCTGCTGTTTTTAGGAGTTCATCCCCCCGGTCATGGCCCATGGTGTCGTTGATCAGCTTCAACCCGTCAAGGTCGCAAACCACAACGCTGATTGGGTAGTGTCGTTCCGCATTGAGGCGCCGGATCTCTTCCTCAAAGTACACCCGGTTATAAAGACCTGTGAGGTGGTCGTGCATACTGTAATATTTCAACTCTTCTTCATTGAGTTTGCGCTCGGTCACATCTGCAGCCGTGAAGGTAACGGCAGCAACCTGGCGTTTGCCGCGAAAAAACGGCATAAGGGTAATATCGAGCCACCGCGGCATGCCTTCGGCATTTTCCAGCTTGGCCTCCAGGCGGAGTTGTTTGCCTTTTTTAAAAACCTCCGCCGCAGCACCCAGCAAAATATTTGCTTCCCCCGGTTTGAGTATTTCCTCCAGAGGCCTTTCCAGAAGGCTGTCTGCATCCAGGCCCCAAAAAGCTGTACAGGGCTTGTTGACGTAAGTGAAGCGGTTATCTTTGTTTAAAACCCAGATAAGGCTGGAGACGTTATCGAGAACTTTGTTTTCTGCCTCTTTATTTTTCGAGAGTGAAGCAAGCAGGGATTCCTGCAGTGCTTTGTCCTCCTCCTCCGGTACTGATCTTAAATCAAGCAGGACTTTACCTTTTTTTACCCGGGAAAGAACCGGCGGGTTACCGCTGTATAAGAGAGAGTAGATCTGCCGGGGCGAGTAGTCCGGGGAACTTAAGGTAACCTGACAGCTCGGCAGCAGTTCCGTTTCCCGATTTCCCCTTGCCAATTGGGCATTTTCGTTGGCCAGCCCCACTTCGAACCTGCCCTCCAGCTCCTGTTTCAGGATGCCCGCCAGGTTCCGGGCACGTTCCTCTATACGCTCCACCGGTGCTGTAATCATACGTAACAGGGGGATTTTCTGCACGACATTCTTATCGCCCAGAAAAAGCTCTACTGTCGCCTCCAGGGCGGCCATGCTTATCCTATCGGCACTCAAGGCCGCGCATAGGGGATTTTTTCTTATCCGGGAAATGTACCGCTCGTTCCCGGCGATAATCCCCACGGCCGGGCCTCCCAAAAGTTTGTCGCCGGGGAAAATTATGATGTCAAAACCGTTATTGAAAATTTTTTGGACCTGTATCCCCCCGCTCAGGCCAAAATGCGCCAGATCCAGCAGCGCTGCATAATGCAGAATCTTAATTGCCGGAATTTTGGACCTCCACTGGTTTTCGGAGGAGATTTCCTCTCTGGTAATTGCCGGGCCGTTCCAGCCGTTGATGCTTAACAGGCAGCAGACATCGTCACCAGCGGACCGGCCGGAGCTCAGTTGTGCGGCGAGCTCCTTTCCGGTGACTTTTTTCAGCCTCGCTCCGCTGTGCTTTAACATGGTAATGATAGCAGAGGAGAATTTATCGGCTGTCAGATCCTCGCGGGAGATAAGAACATACTTCCCTCGGGCCAGGGTGCGGAAAACCAGGAATACTGCAGCCTGAATATTGTTAACTACCAGTATATCTTCTGCTCCCGTAAGAGTACAGAGAAGCTCTTCGGGTTGTTTATTAAAGGATGGCGTTTCACCAGGCAGATGGTCAAACCCTCCCTGTGATGACAGCGCTGCCGTATTTGCGGCCCTAATAGCCTCACCGGCCAGGGGAGGTTCCTTTATAGCGCTATGAAAAATCGTTCCTGTAGCATTAATTAAAGGAGGCAAAATTAATCCCCTTCTTTAAATATTAAATTTAATTATTCTGCAGACTTTTAATTGTGTTCTGGAGAAACTCCCGTTCCTGTGGTGTTAAAATTTGGTTCCGGCACAGCTTATCCAGGTCTACGGGAATAGTGGAGTTTTGCGTTGTTACGTAAAATTCGGAGGGAGCCGTTTCTTCTCTGATCACAAGAGGGCTTCCTCCTTCTGCTTCTTTTTGGGTGAGAAAAGAATCGGCGAGAAACTCCAAAAGGGCTTTTCCCATGCGCTCAATAGTTTTTATACGCGGTTCCCAGGGAGGCTTCAGCATCAACTGTGGATTTTCCTCCACTTCCAGGGAAGCCGCCTCTTCCGGTGTCAGGGACGTCTCCGCTTTTTGGCGAAGGTATTCTTCCACCGAGTTAAGGGCACGCCCGGTTACAGCCAGAGCAGCGCCCATAAATGGTTCCGGTCCATAATACTGGGCCAACTTCTGCAGCTCCCTTCTGGCCGGCTCCAAAAACCTGTATATCTGTTCAGTCCGGGGATTGCCGCTGCCTGCGGATTCCCCGGCGGCTTTTTGATAGAGCCTGACATAGCGTTCAGCCAGCTTCAGGGCGTTTTTCAGGCGGTTCATTACCTGCCATGAGCCGGGCACATGAAAAATTTCCATCTTTTCCGGGACGCCGGGCATCTCGCGGTAGAGCCTGGACAACTCTTTTTTCATGTTCTCCCTGTCCAGCAGGTAGCTGACCAGTTCACTGATATCCTCCAGGTTCTCCACGTCGTTCAAGATCATTGGCCGGAGCAACCTGTGTATCAAGCCTCCCTCTTCCAGCATCGTTTCCCAGAGCTGGGAGGCCAAGGGCGAAGCAAGGGTCAGCTTGCGGTTCTGCTTGCTCCAGCTTTGAGCGTCACGGGAAAGGAGCTCGAGTTCTCTTTTCCAGTCAGCGCTACTTTCGGCAGCGGTGCCGTTCCCGCTGGAGACCGCGTCGGCCAGGCTCTTGAGCTCCCCGGGGAGATCCTCTCTCAAGGCCAGAAGAGAAGCAGCACCGGTCTCCGGAGCTACCAGCGCAGGGCGGAGTAGCGCCGAGAAAAACAGCAAGTTGAAGGCCAGTTTTTCTCCGGTTGTTTTTCCGGCAACTGCAGTGAAATCATATTTCCTGTACAGATAGGAAAGCCACTCGGCAGCCGGTCCTGTGGCACTGCGGATGACAACTGCCGCCTCCAGCGCTTTTATTAGCCAGGGGTATACCGGCGTGCTTCCGTATTGCTGCTGGTAGTAGGCAGACAGCCAAAAAGCGGGGGTCAGTTTTGCCTCTGTGATCAGACGGTATAAAAGCTCCGTAAGATGCCCTCTGAGGTGTTTTTCTCCTGCCGGCTCCTCTGCTGCTGCAGGAACAGCGGGTAAAGTAACATCCTCAGCGCCCGTTTCATCTGTATCTGTAAAGGTCAGCCTTCCCTTTACGGCAGCAAGGACCAGGGAGGTGCCAAACTCGGCTGCTGCCGTTTCAAACAGCTCCGCTGCTTCATCAAAAGGCAAATTTTCTTCCATCAAGCTCAGCAGAGCGTTCAGAGGGTGTCTGCCCTCCTGTAGCTGTCGCTGCAGGGCTGCTGCAGTTGGGTCATACCCATTGCCAAGGGAAAGTATCTGCCGGTAGCTCTGCAGCTTTTCTCTGAAACGACCCATCTCTACAGAGCTTTCTCCATCGGCTGGTACTATTCTGCCGGCTTTATCCAGCAGCTCGTTGATATTAACGGCTGCGTTCCCCTGTCGTGAGCGCAGGAATTCCTCCAGGCCGGCATAAAGCTCCTCCAGTTCAGCCAGCGATTCGACTTTTCCCACAAACCCGGATTCGCTCCATCCCTGCTCCCTGGCAGCCTGCTCAAGCTCTGCCGCCAGGTTCTTAAAGCGGCTTTTTAATTCTTCCATTTTGCTGCGGAAATCAGCAAGCTGTCTTTTTGGCAGCAATTCCTCGCCCCCAACCGGGATATTGCAAAAAAGCCCAAATAGCTTCATTTACAGGAATATTTTGGGCTTAAATGCCGGATCAAAAAGTAGATAAATCAGGAATTTTTTGCTTTTAAATATCTTTCTATGTAAACATGTAAAATCCTGCACGTTTTATCAGTTATGCCCAATAAAATGTAAAGCGATATCCCTGTGACATTTCTCCATCTATTTATTTTAATTGTTAATGTTCGCGAAAACATTACACTAAAGGGCCGATTTTGCTAATTAGAAATAATACTTTGGTATGGTTGAAAATAATTAGGAGCAGTAAATCCAAAGTAGCAGTATGGCTCACTGAAATCAGGGCAGAATGGGATAAACAGCCTCGGCCAGGTGTTTAAAGGCTGCGGCGGCGTTTCCGCGGAGAGGCTCTTCCACAAATACAGTAATAACCCCCCGGCTGTTTTCCAGTGGTACACAGCCGGTAAACCAGGAATAGGTCAACGGTTTCCCGTTTAGAAAACGGCCGGTCTCTGCTGTTCCGGTTTTTCCTCCCAGGGTGAGCAGGCTGCCGGAGGCAGCCTTGCCTGTTCCATATTCCACTACACCCAGCATCATGTAGCGCAGCTTGCTTACGGTAACGGGATTTAGAACCCTTGCCCGTGAAGCGGAGCCAAACCTTTTTACCGTCAGTCCCTGCCTGGAGTGCAGGGCTTTCACCAGCTGCGGCTCAACCAGGTATCCTCCGTTGGCGATAATCGAGGTCAGGCGGGCGACCTGCAGAGGTGTGGCTTCCACCTGGCCCTGGCCGATTGCCGCCAGGGCCAGATCACCCAGAAAGGTCATCTCCTCCGGCAGGGGCAGCACCCCTCCGGCCTCTCCCCCCTCCTCGGCACTGCCCAGCGGGATACCTGTCTCTTTCCCCAGACCCATGGCCGCGGCATAGCTGTAAACTGTCTCTTTCCCCAGTTCCAGGGCCAGCTCGATAAAGACGGAGTTGCAGGAATGGGCAAAAGCCTGGGCCAGGGTCACCTCTCCATGAGGGCCGTGCGGACAGTTAAAAACTTTTTCACCAACCTGGATGAAGCCGGGGCAGTAGTACCTTTTGCCCAGCCAGGTTTTCCCTGTTTCCAAGGCGGCAGCGGCGACAACAATTTTGAAGACAGACCCCGGAGGGTAGCTCAGGATGGCACGGTTAATGAAGGGCTGAGCCTCCAAAAGATCCCCGTACTCTTCTTCACCACTTAAGTAGCGGTGAAGATCTACCTGCAGGTAGTTCGGCCTGCTGGCCATGGCCAGAATATCTCCACTGCGGGGATCCATGACCACCACGGCCCCCCTGGCGATCCGGGCGTCCATGATTTCTTCAACTTTTTTTTGGATGTTGGAGTCGATGGTCAAAATGAGGTTATAGGGGCGGTGCGTTTCCTTACTTTCCCAGAGCCTGTAACCCAGTCCCCGGACAAGGTTATTTTTACCGTCAATTATGGCTGCAAGCGTTGCCGGGGATGCCCCGGCCAGCTCGCGGTTGAAGACAAGCTCAAGCCCTACTTTCCCTTTCCCGTCGGCAGTGCCGACGTGGCCGGTGACATGGGTGGCCAGGGCTTCCGGTCCGTAACGGCTCCGCGCCTTTGTTACCACAAGGCCGGGTAGGGAAAGGTTATTAAAGAACTCCTCTTCCCAAGGCTCCACGCCGTGCAGGGCAATAAACGGGGTCCCGGCGGTAGCGGCCTGCGGTACAAAGCTGGCAACTATCTTTATAGCATCTTCGTCGCCCTTACCCAACAGGGAAGGGAATACTGCCAGGACTTTCTCCTCTTTGCCCCCGAGCAGGGAAATGCCGTTACGATCCAGTATATCGCCGCGATTGTGGTTGAGGATAACGGTCTGGGCGCGCTGCCTTACTGCTTCTGCGGTCAGTTTGCCGCCTTTAAAAAGCTGGATATAGCCTAGCCGGAGAAAAAGCAGAAGGATGAGGAAGGAGCAAAAGAAGGCCAGGGAAAGGATTCTCTGCTGCCGTTTCAGTCGCTGCATAAAGAATACGATCTCCTTTTTGCAGCTATTCTGTACTGATCCGGGCATAAATATACGTCCAGAAACGGCAGGGCCAGCAGAGAGCCGGGAGAGGGAAACTGGAGACGGCAAGCGGCAAAAAAATTTAAGCCCTCTTTTTGTGGTTTAAGGCAGTTTAGTCTAATTTTCGGCTTAATTAGAAAAGCCCGATTTTATGGTCTTTTCCGGTTTTCCTGTGGAAGTCTAGTCATAAAACATTTACCTGCACTTCCGCAATGTCTACATCGCTTTAGGGAGGCGAAAAATACGAGGGCATCAGTTCTGCTGCCGGTTCTGCTGGGCCAGTCCTTTGTGGTAATTGTGCTCCTCCAGGGTGGTGCTGAAGTAATGCTCACCGCTGCCGTCCTCTTTGTAGACAAAATAAAGATAATCGACATCAGCAGGATAAAGTGCCGCCTGCAGCGCATCCTTTCCCGGAGAGGCAATGGGCCCCGGGGGGAGACCGGGGTAAAGATAAGTGTTATAGGGAGAATCGATCTCCAGGTCCTGGTATGTAAGGACAGGCTTGACTTCACCGAGGATGTACTGTACGGTGGCACAGGATTGTAAGAAAGGCATGTTTTCCGATTTCAGGCGGTTATGAAAAACGGCGGAAATAAGGGGGCGTTCTTCAGGCACC
>JAKORA010000255.1 GCA_029778075.1 Bacillota bacterium
ATGGGAGCAAATATCGGGACAACCATCACAGCCCAAATCGTTTCTTTTAAGCTTGAAGGGATCGCCTTTCCTTTTATCGGTATTGGCGGCCTTTTAAATTTTTTTGGCCGTCGCAGGCTCTATCGTTATATGGGGCAAACTATACTTGGTTTCGGCTTGTTGTTTTTGGGCATGATCACCATGTCTGAAGCCGTATATCCTTTAAGGGAAAGTATTTTTTTCCTTAATATGCTGGCAAATGCCGGTAAACATCCCTTGCTCGGCGTTTTAGTTGCCACTTTGTTTACTGCTGTTATTCAGAGCAGTAGTGCAACAACCGGTATCATTATTGCCCTGGCCTTGCAGGATCTGCTCACTCTGGAGTCTGCTGTTCCGCTGATTCTCGGCTCCAATATTGGAACCTGTATCACCGCACTGCTGGCCGCGATAGGGGCTTCATTGCCCGCAAGGAAGGCGGCATTTGCCCATATTATCTTCAATATTTTCGGCGTTCTGCTGGCGCTGATTTTTCTAAAACCCTTTACGGGCCTTATCCTGGGAACGTCCCCTACTGTCGCACGACAGGTTGCCAACGCCCATACACTTTTTAATGTTTTTAATACGATTATTTTGTTTCCTTTTTTTAATTATTTCATTCGCTTTGTGAACTGGGCTGTTCCCGGCGAAGATACAGTTTTGGAGATGGGGCCCAAATATCTCGATAAAAGGATATTGAAAACCCCCGCGCTGGCCATAAGTTCATGTCAGCAGGAGCTTTTAAGGATGGCCAACATGGCGCGTGATATGGTGAGAGAGTCTATCGATGTTTTTTGCAAGCTGAGCCGCAAAAAAATACCTCATATTCTGCAGATGGAAGAGTTTCTGGATGCGCTGGAAAAAGAAATAAACCAGTATTTACAGGAGTTATCCCAGCATTCTCTCACCCGGCAGCAGACGACCATCGTTTCCGGTATTTTAAGCGCCGCCAACGATCTGGAACGCATCGGAGACCACGCCCGGAACATTGCTCATTGCGCGGAGTTGGTTATGGAGGATAAACTGCAGGTAACGGATAGCGCCAGGCGTGAAGTTTACAGCTTTTATGAAAAAGTTGATGGTATGATCTCCAAGGCCATTTCTGCTCTTGCCGAAGAAAATGTTGAGCTTGCCGAGGAGGTAATCCGCGACGATGATCTTGTCGATGAGATGGAGCGCATTTTAAGAAAAAGTCATATTGAGCGGGTAAACCGTAAAGAATGTGTCCCGGCGGCCGGGGTCATCTACCTGGATATTTTAAGCAACCTGGAAAGAATCGCCGACCATTCCACCAATTTGGCCCAAGTGGTAAAGGGCGAATTCTAAAAAAAGCTAGCGTGGTGTAAAAACGTGGATAAGAAAATGTCGGAGATGGAAAGTCGTTTTACAGAGCACCGCCTGACCCCGCAAAGGCGGCTCGTCCTGCAAATATTTTTGGAAAACAGGGATAGGCATTTGAGCGCGGAGGAGCTCTACAACCTCAGCAGGGAAAAAGAGAAAGAAATCGGGATAGCAACGATTTACCGCACCCTGGAGCTTCTGGAGGAGCTCGGTCTTTTACGCAAGGTAAACTTTGGTGACGGGCGCAGCCGTTATGAGCTTATCCAGATGGATCTAAGCGAGCATCATCATCACCATCTCCTCTGTCTTTCCTGCAACCGTATAATTGAAGTTGAGGAAGATCTGCTGCATCAGCTGGAGGATACTATTGAGCAGAAACACCATTTTTCTATAGTAAACCATAACCTGCAGTTTTTTGGTTACTGCAAGTCTTGCCAAAAGAACAGGCAGCCTAATGATTAGCCTCAGGCGAATAGGCTATTTTTTCTCACAGTTTAGGCTGTAGAAAAGCAAGGGTGAGTTGTAGTTCGCCGATAATATATCGAAAATTGTATATATTTAAACTATTCCTTGCTTTAATTTGTTCCCGCCTGCCATGAGAAAAAAGATACACTAAAATTGTAGGAGCTTCCAGATTTTGTGGTAGACAGTTTTTAGTGGTATTCCTTGCTGGCGTGCAATCCGGAGACAATCATCATATTCTGGGGCGATATTTTGATAATGGGGCGGTTGGCCGGCAACTTTCACCCTTACCTGTCCCCAGGGAGTGTCCAGCAGCACCTGCTTCCTGGGTAACATAATTTTTTCAGCGCTCTGCCGCCTGTATCCGAGCGTAGTTGTTTCCTGGAGAAGAATCCGTCCCAGTTGATGGGTTTTTTGCGGGTTGGCCAGAACAGTAATTTTAACGGCGGGCCTGTTTTTTTTCATCTGGATAGGGGTAAAATAAACATCCAGAGCGCCGGCGGAAAACAATCTTTCCATTACATAGTCATAAATCTCAGGATTGAGATCGTCAATACAGGCCTCCAAAATTTCCAGCGGTTCAGACAAAAAATTTTCTTCTGAGCAAGTATTCGCACAGGCGCATGAAAATTTTCCACTGCCGGTAAGTATGCCCTTGAAGGCCCTGATAATGTTGGGAGTATCAAAGTCCTTGGAGCCCGCACCATAGCCGATTGTCTCTATGATCATAGACGGCAGCGGCTGGTAGGCAGAGCTGAAGGTGCCCAGTAGCGCTGCTCCTGTAGGAGTTACTGTTTCTTCTTCCAGCGGCAGGCCGTAACAGGGAATGTGAAAATCCTTTATTATTTCCACGGTTGCCGGTGCCGGCAGGGGAAGCGGGCCGTGGCTTGTGTTTACCCAACCGCTTCCCAGAGGCAGGGGTGAGCAAAGAATTTTCTCGACAGCCAGCATTTCCAGGGCTATAGCGCAGCCTACTATATCCAGTATGGAGTCTACAGCTCCCACTTCATGGAAATGAACTTTATCTTCCGGTATTCCATGAACTTTTGCCTCGGCACGTGCCAGGGCTTGAAAAACAGCGATGCTCTTTTCTTTTACCCAAGGAGATAAATTGGACTTCCGGATTAGCTCTGTAATGGCAGATATGTTGCGGTGCGGCTGTTTTTCTGTCACATTGATTTTGACCTGCAGGGCGCGGAGCCCTTTTTTATTGATCGTTTCACATTTTAGGTCATAACCTTTCAACTGCAGGAAGGATAGATGCTTTTGGAGTTCCTCCACAGAAAGGCCGCAATCAAGTAAAGCAGCCAGAATCATATCTCCGGCGGCACCGCTGGGGCATTCCAGGTATAAAACCTTCATCGCACCTGTTTCTCCTTTCTGGCAGTTTTTCTCCCATCAATAAAGAAAAAAGATAATATTATTCTGTAGTTAGACAAAAAATATTATATTATTATATCAAAAAAAGAATGTCTGTGGTAATATTTTTAAGGAGCTTGTTATAGCGCAGTGAATACCCCGGGATAATCTTATACCGGAAATCCCGTTTTTGACTGGAAACGGGACATACCTGATAATCTGGAACGGAGGCGCTAGTGGGACTTGACATGGCCTTGTATTAAAGGGACAATCATACTTAAAGCCGGTAACCCGCAGGAGGAAGACGGCGCCCTCGATTACGCGGCGGAAATTCTTAAAAACGGGGGAGTTGTAGCCTTTCCAACAGAAACGGTTTACGGGCTGGGGGCCAACGCTCTGGACCCGCACGCTGTGGAGAAGATTTACAGGGCTAAAATGAGGCCGGCGGACAATCCTCTCATTGTCCATGTTACAGGCATGGAGCAGGTGAAGGAACTTGTCCGCTTCATTCCCGGCGAAGCTGCTGTCCTGGCCGGCCATTTCTGGCCGGGGCCGCTTACTATGATTTTTAATAAGAAAAAGCTGGTTCCCGATATAACCACCGCCGGGCTTCCTACGGTAGCTGTCCGCGTTCCTGCCCACCCCCTTGCCCTGAAGCTTATTGCCAGAGCCGGAATACCCCTGGCAGCACCCAGCGCCAACCTTTCCGGACGTCCCAGCCCTACCACGGCGGAGCATGTCCTGGAAGACATGGCAGGACGCATTGCTGCCATACTGGATGGCGGGCCGTGTTCCGTGGGGGTGGAGTCCACGGTGCTCAGCCTGCTTTCCAGCCCACCTGTGTTGTTGCGCCCCGGTGGGGTTACCCTGGAGAAGCTAAAAGAGGTTTTACAGACAGAAATCCGTGACCTGACCGCGGGTCAAACAGAAGACTTTAAAGGAACTCCTCCGTCTCCGGGGATGAAATACAGGCATTATGCCCCCCGGGCGCCGTTATACCTTGTCGAAGGTGAAGGGCAGGAACAGAAACGCCGGCTGGCGGCTTTGAGCGAAAATTTTACACGCCAGGGATACAGGGTAGGGTTAATCCTTTTTGAGGAATCAGAGGGCCTCTTTTCAGCCCCGGTGGTTAAAGTGCTAAGTTCCAGAAGAGAGCCGCACCTGGCGGCAGAACGTCTTTTTGCCGTGCTGCGCTGCATGGATTCGCTGGATGTTGATGTCATCGTGGCCGAGGGTTTGCATGAGCAGGAAATGGGTCGTGCGGTGATGAATCGTTTACGGAAAGCCGCCACGAAAATTATCAAGGCGACTTAAAAGTAAACCAACGGAGCGTGGTAAGGAAAATGGCGGACACTTTAAAAATTCTTTTTGTCTGTACAGGTAACACCTGCCGTAGTGTAATGGCCCAGGGATTGTTTGAGAAAATGTGGAACGATTTCCCGGATAATAAGATGGCTGTCAAAGCTTACTCCGCCGGGGTGGCCGCTATAGATGGCTTAAGCGCCAGCCAGGAAGCACTGGACATTCTTCGCTCTGAAGGTGTGGATTTGAGCGGTCACTGTTCGCAAAGAGTTACAAATGAACTGATTGAAAAAGCAGATTATATTTTTACGATGACCCAAGGACATAAGGAAACCCTTTTGAATCTCTACCCCGAGGCCAAGAAAAAGATCTGGCATCTTTTAGAGTATGCCGGTCTAAATGGCAGCGGGATTGCGGACCCCTACGGCTTGGGGCAGGAAACCTACCGCCTGGTGGCCGACCAGATCAAAGAAGCTTTGCAGAAAATAATTGTTTTGTTGAAAAACGAGTCGCCATCAGTTGATGAAGTATGATACTTAATGGCGGCACGGCGTTACAAATTAAGAAAGTTGCAGGAAAAAAAGCTCCGGAAAGGAACTTACAATTAAGAAAACAGATGTAAAGGAGAGCGACGCATTGAAGATTGCTTTGGCCAGTGATCATGCCGGTTTCCGGCTGAAGGAACGAATTAAGGAGCACCTGGCAGAAAAAGGGATAATGTATGAGGATTTTGGCACGTTTGATGAAAAACCTGTAGATTACCCTGATCTGGCTTATAAAGCTGCCAGCGCCGTCCAAAAGGAAGTTTGCGGCAGGGGAATCATCGTATGCGGCACAGGTATTGGCGTGGCGATTGTAGCCAATAAATTGAAAGGTATCAGGGCGGCGCTGTGCTCTGACCGCTTTTCGGCAAGTTGTGCCCGGGCACATAATGACGCCAACATATTAACACTGGGAGCCAGGGTCATCGAAGATGAATTGGCCCTGCAGATCGTGGACATATTTTTGGAAACTCCTTTTGATGGAGGCAGGCACCTGAAGAGAATAAAGAAAATAGAGATGCTGGAAAATGAGGTATGCCTGAAATAAAATAGTCAAACCCGGTAATGACCAGGGGGAAGGGGGTGTAGGCCTGATTTTAATTGTAAATCAGGCTTGAGAATGACCGTTGAAAAGGAATGCAGTAAAAGTAGTATCTTGTATCAGATTGACCCTGATATAGCCAGGGCTATAGAAGAAGAAAAGAGGCGCCAGCAGGACACCATCGTCTTAATCGCCTCGGAGAATTACGCTAGCCGGGGAGTTCTCGAAGCCCAGGGCTCTTTACTTACCAATAAGTATGCTGAAGGTTATCCCGGCCGGCGCTATTACGGTGGATGTGAATATATGGATATTGTAGAGGGGCTGGCTATTGCCAGGGCCATGAAACTGTTCGGAGCTGAACATGCCAATGTCCAGCCGCATGCCGGCGCGACAGCCAACATGGCTGTTTACCTCGCTGTTTTGCAACCGGGGGATCCCGTCCTGGGTATGGATCTTGCCCACGGAGGGCATCTTACACACGGAAGCCCTGTTAATATTTCGGGCAAATATTACTCTTTCTACAGCTATGGAGTGGATTCCCGGACGGGCTACATAGATATGGAAGAAGTCAGGCGGCTGGCACTCAAGTATCGTCCCCGCCTTATTATTGCCGGTGCCAGTGCTTACCCGCGAATAATCGACTTTGCCGCCTTTGAGGATATTGCCCGGACAGTCGGCGCTTACTTGATGGTTGATATGGCTCATATTGCCGGTCTGGTTGCCGCCGGACTGCACCCCAATCCTGTCCCCCACGCGGAGTTTGTTACGAGCACCACTCATAAGACCCTGAGGGGAGCAAGGGGAGGTCTGATTCTCTGCCGCAGGGAGTTTTCCCGGGTCATCGACAAGGCCGTTTTTCCCGGAATACAGGGAGGTCCCCTGATGCACGCCATCGCTGCCAAAGCTGTATCCTTCAAAGAAGCTCAGGGAGAAGAGTTTCGCCTCTATCAGGAACAGGTGCTTAAAAACGCCCGTACGCTGGCCGAAAAGCTCCTGGAACATGGTTTTAATCTTGTTTCCGGCGGAACAGACAACCACCTTATACTCGTGGATCTGCGCAGCAAAAAAATAACCGGGCAGGAACTGGAAAACATCCTGGATGGGGTAGGAATTATCGTTAATAAAAACCCTATACCCGATGATCCGGAAAGCCCTGTTGTTACCAGCGGGGTCAGGCTGGGGACGCCGGCCATTACATCCCGCGGCATGAAGGAAAAAGAAATGGAAATTATTGCCAGTCTAATCAGTCGTGCTGTTGATGAGCGAAATAATTCCGCGACTCTTGCCCGGATAAAGCAGGAAGTTCAGGAACTATGCGCCAGGTTTCCGCTATATAACGATATTTAAAAGATTTATAAGCTTTTAGGAGGAACGCTTATGCCACGACTGCCACGACCTTCCTGGGATAGCTATTTTTTAGAAATAGCTTCCGTGATTGCCGGGCGATCAACCTGCCTGCGCAGGCAAGTGGGTGCTGTCCTGGTTAAGGATAAGCGCCTGCTCGCTACAGGCTATAACGGTGCCCCTACCGGCCTGGAACACTGCCTGGAAACAGGTTGCCTGCGCCAGGAAAAAAATATTCCTTCGGGAGAGCGTCACGAGCTATGCCGGGGGCTGCACGCTGAACAAAATGCCATCATTCAGGCCGCTTTGCATGGAGTTTCCATCAAGGGCGCGGATCTTTACTGCACACATCATCCTTGCTCTTTATGTGCAAAAATGCTGATCAATGCCGGAATAACAAGGATTATTTTAAAAGAAGGGTATCCCGATGAACTGGCCCGGCAGTTGTTTGCCGAGGCGGGGATCCAGGTGATAACCCTAATATAAAATATAATAAAATATAAAGATGGTAGTAGGGAGTTTGTGTAGTGACGAAGAACCTTCCTGCCTGGAAAAAAGGGTTGGCAGCTTCTCTGATATTGAGTGTAACGGCAGTGCTTTTTGTCTTTTTGCGTAACTTTAACGAGGATACTCTGGAAAATTTGTTGAAAGTCAGAGGCCAATACCTTTTAATTGCCGCGGTGATGGTTTTTCTGCTCTGGATAATTGAAGGGTTGCGCATCAGGGTGCTGGTGCGTACGTTCAGCGATCGTGGAGACATAACTCTCTTTAAGGCCATGCAGGTTTATTTATTAACATATTTTTTTGCTTCGGTAACACCTTGGGCAGCCGGAGAATGGCCGACTCATATTTATGCCCTGAGCAGGCATGGCCTTTCCCTGGGTGAATCATCCGCGATTACTTTGGCGCGTTCTTTTTTAACCAAGCTCCTTTTTACCGTTACAGCAATTGTATTATTTGCGGTTTTTAGAGGCAATTTGGTACCTACCTTCCTTAACAGTGTATTTGCCTATGCCGTCTTTATTTCTGCTATAACAGTACTGGTGCTGCTGATCATTTTATGGAAACCAATGCTTTTAAACCTGGCCATGCAAAAAATAGGATCATTACCCTGTGGGAAATATTTATTCAAAAAGCCTGTAGGACAGAAAGCATATCTTTTTTTAGGCCGGGAGCTGCAGGAGTTTTTTCATTCAACCCGCTCTTTTAACCGCTTTAAATGGGGAAACCTTTTCATAATCAGCCTGTTGACGGTGGCCTTTTGGTTCTGTTTTTTCAGTATTGCCCCCATAATTTTACTTGGACTTAACGAACAGGTGCCTTTCCTTCAATCTTTACTCTGGCAGATCGTAATTCAAATGATTATTATTTATGTTCCGGTGCCCGGAGGAAGCGGGGTCACAGAGTTGAGCCTGGCCACCTTATTTGCTTATTTTGTTCCCTCTTCTGTTTTGGGAATTTTTGTCGTGGTGTGGCGCTTCTTTACTTACTTTGTTTCGCTGTTTTCCGGGGGTGTGGTTGCCCTGGGCCATTTGAGGCCGTAAAAGGCTTTGATGAGAATTATACCGGCACTGTGGCCATCCATCTCCCCTAGTCTTGAAAATAGGGGTGGCGAAGGTTGGGGCTCGCTTAGGGGTTCGCTTGAGGCAGGTTTTGCAGCTCAGCTCGGGCCCTCGATTGGCCTTCCCGGCAGAGCTCACTTCCATGTTCGCGCTGCCGGCGGCGGACGTCCATGTCCGCCGGGCCATCTCGAGCCCTTGCTTCGCTGAACCTGCGGGCTCAAGCTGCACAATTCGCTCGCCCCAACCTTACGCAACCCCTGCAGGAACCACACGGGATCTAAACGCCGGCCTACTTGGCCAATCCTATCTATGGTCAGAAGCCGGCTACCGGCGTCCATGCCGGCAGGGTCGCCTTCAGCCCTCTTCACCGTGAACTTTTTGACTTCGCTCCACAAATCGCCTCACCCGCAGTAAACCGCTGAAAAATATTTTCTCCTCATAATTATCATCCCTGATACTCCCAATTCTGCACATATGTCACATATGTACTTTTAACGATGAAGCAAAGTTTGCATAAAAGAATATCTATTTTTATTGCCTGGACTCATTATTTTTAAGCGAAATGAATATAATATATTGAAAAAAGTGGGAGTGGAAACATTTGAAAAGTTTAGCAGATTTTCTTACGGAACTTTCCAGGAAGCTGCTGGGGGAAAAGTACGAGGTTGCCCTGGAAGATAGATCCCTTAACAGGCTGTCGTTAATAGAAAAGGCACGGCAGGAATGGCTGACAGCCATAGCGCTTTTTAATAATGCCACCGAACCGGATCTGGTTGATCATGCCATTTTTAATTTAAATGCAGCTGAACGACGCTATGTTTTTTTATTAAAGGAAGCACGTAAAGAAAAAGAACGTGAGAGAAAGATAATTGGAGAGGAGGAGCCTAAAAAGGAAGACCATGCCCAATTTTGATTTAAATTTTATTCTGGCTTTATTCTTCGGGATAATCGTAATTTATCTTCTGGCCAGGGTTCTTTACTTTCCCCTGCGAGTTTTTTTTCGTTTTCTTCTTAATACAGTAGCCGGAGGCTTGCTACTGGTTATTTTTAACTATTTTGGCGGTGCTTTCTTGGGGTTACATATTGGTTTAAACATTATAACGGCTCTGGTTGTAGGGGCTATGGGCATACCGGGAATTGTCTTGCTCCTTGTACTGCAACGTCTGACGGGGTAACCGGCTTGAAGCCGGTTTTATTTTTTTCCTAAAATATAAAAATTTTGTCGAATCTGTGATAAAATTGAATATGAAAGTAGCGATGGCAGCGGTTGGAACTCGCTTCAAGGCTCGTTTGAAGCAGGTTTACAGCCAAAAATGATTTTTTTCGCAAATAGGAGGCATTAGTTTGTCGCCCGCCAGGAGAAAGAAGAGGAAAAAAACAGCCCGGAGTTACTGGTTAGCTTTATGCATAATTCTGCTGGCAGGTTTTACGGGCGCTTTTTATCTGTACTTTATTTATCCCGGTTTATGGTATGTGGAGCCGCCGCAGCAGGTAAGAGTAGTACTGGGTGCGGAGCTGCTCGATGTCCCTGCCGTCGTCGGCGAGGAAGAAATATTACTGCCGGTTAATGCGGTAAAGGAACATTTGGATCCCAACCTGTTTTGGGACGAAGAGGAAGAGCGTTTAACCATTACGACAAAAGACCGGGTTATACGGATGAGAAGTGAGCAGCTTACAGCCTATTTAAACAAACAGGCTGTTCAACTGGAGGTCCCGGTAAGGATAATAGATAAAACGCCCTATATGCCCCTGGTTTTCCTTCAGGACCTTTATGGTATTAAGATACACTATTTTGAGAATACCCTAACAGTGGTCATTGACAGGGCCAGCGTTCCCTGTATTGTCGCCAGGGCCGCTAAAAATGTTATTATACGGCAGGGTCCTTCTTTGCAGGAGCCCAGGGTTGCTCTATTGCAATCCGGGGAGAGCGTTAATGTGTATCGGGAGAAAAAGGGGTGGTACCATGTACGAACCGGTGACGGCCTGCTGGGTTATGTTCCTAAAAAAAATATACATATTGAAGGTATAACGGCCGCTGAGGCTCCTCCCCGCCAAGAAAGTGTGGACAGGCCCCCCTGGCGGCCAATGGGCAGTAAAATTGGGCTGGTATGGGAACATGTCATTAACCAGACACCCCCGGTAGAAAGTATTGGACCCATGCCCGGCATAAATGTTGTCTCTCCGACCTGGTTTAGTTTGCGAAACGAGGAAGGGGATTTGTCCAATCTGGCAGATCTGCACTATGTTAATTGGGCGCATGCGCAGGGTTACCAGGTCTGGGCGCTGGTCAGCAATAGTTTTGATCGGGATTTAACAGCTTCCGTTTTGCGCAGTAGTGAAAAAAGAGAAAAAGTCATCGGGCAACTCCTGGCCTTTTCCCAGCTGTATGACCTTGATGGTATCAACATAGACTTTGAAAACATGCACCTCCAGGATCGCGATAATTTCACCCAGTTTATAAGGGAGCTGACTCCTCTGGCCCGTGAGCAGGGCCTGACACTCTCCGTTGATGTTACTTTTAAGTCATCCAGTATCAACTGGTCGCAGATATACGATCGGAAAGCCCTGGCTGAGAGTGTTGATTATGTCATGGTGATGGCTTATGATGAACACTGGGGAACAAGTCCGGTCGCCGGTTCAGTATCTTCACTTCCCTGGGTGGAACGAGGTCTGCAAGGAATCCTGCAGGAAGTACCGGCGGACAAGCTTCTGTTGGGGATACCTTTTTATACACGGCTATGGGAGATAGAGTACCTTGAAGGCGGGAGCGAGAAAGTGAGCTCCAGGGCTTACGGGATGGATAGAATAAAATCTATCCTGGAGGAGGCAGGAGCCCAGATTACATTTTGTGAGGAAAGTGGGCAGAACGTTGCCACGTACCAGCAGGGGTACAAGCACTACAAAGTCTGGCTTGAAGACCTGACTTCCCTGGAGAGCAGGCTGGCCCTGATAGAGAAATATGGGCTGGCCGGTGCCGCAGCATGGCGAAGGGGCTTTGAGAGCAATGAGGTCTGGGATATCTTTGATGCTTGCTTAAATAATCGCCGGCTAAAAAACCGATGAAAAGTCCATTTTTGTAAGTGGCGGTTTGCTATTGGCGAGAGCGACTTGTGGAGCGAAGTTAAAAGTATAGGCGACGCGAGGGCTGAAGACGACTCTGCCGAGATGGACGTCGGCAGCCGGTCTTGCTGATCCAAAAACCGGTGAAATGAGCATAACTTAGATTTCGTTTCATGCCCCGCAGGGGTTGCGCAAAGTTGTAGCGAGCGGAATGTGCAGCTTGAGCCTGAAGGTTCAGCGAAGCGAGGGCTCGAGATGGCCCGGCGGACATGGAGGTCGGCCGCCGGCAGCGCGAACATGGAGGTGAGCTTAAGCCGGGTGACCCAATCGAGAGCCCGAGTTGACTTAAAAGGATTCTAAAAAAATTAAATATTTTTTTAATTTTTTTAGAAAAACCTCTTGACGAAAGTAGTTAAAAGATTTAAAATATTATTGACAGGTCCCGAGAGGTCCTAAGGTTCCCAGGAAATCTTCTTTCTTAGATGCAGTGGTGCGCTCCGCGGAGAAGGGCGGAAGCTATGAGAGCGGGGAAGCCGCCTCGAGACAGAAACCCTTAAGGAGAGGCAGCCTGTATAGTTAGCTTCGAAAAAAAGGGACATTAAAGCCGGTAAGGTTGATACCGGCAAGGGTCAGGAAAGTAGAGCTAACTAGGGAAGGAAGACAATGGAAACTGATAAAGGTCTGTTGGGACCTGTTTGTTTGTAAGTTACCAGGGTAAGACTCTGAGCGGAATGTGCAGCTTGAGTCTGCAGGTTCAGCGAAGCGAGGGGCTCGAAGATGGCCCGGCAGATACCTCTGCCGTTGTAGCTTATTTGTTTTCTCGTTTTGCCCTGCTACCGTTCTATGGAAGCAGCGTTTTGCTGTGGCGAGAGCGACTTGTGGAGCGAAGTCAAAAAGTTCACGGTGACGCGAAGGCTGGAGACGACCCTGCCGACATGGATGTCGGCAGCCGGCCTCTAACCATGGACGGGAATTGGCCGGGTAGGTCGTTGGAGGCCTGAGCAAGCCGTAGAACTTTACGAGCGGAACTCGGAGCTCCGCCTACAGCAAACGCTGCTCTATTTTCACATTATATCCATCGGTATCAGGTCATTTTGCCGGTAAAAATAGGCTTCTTCCAAAAGCTGTCGTTCATTGAAAATCATCATGACCCGGTATAAAAAATCCGACTTGTTTTTGAAGCGAAGATCCATTAATTTAACAAAATGTTTGCCTTTATCCTCCCATTGGGTAATATGATAGCACCAGGTAAACTGGCTAAAAAGACGGCCGGGTGCGGTTTGCAGAGCTTTATAGCTCAGAGGCGATAAAGCCTTTCTGTCCATGTGACGGCAGTTGCTTATTTTCCGGTTTAGATAATTAAGCGTTCCGACAATAATTTCCCGGGGAGCTTCAATAGTAAAGTCCCAGTTTACTATCCCCCGGGAGGCCGGCATCACCACTATCCTTCCTTTTTCAGGGTTATGGCTGTATTCGGACTGCAGCATGCCCTTAACCTTCAAGCGCATCCTCCAGCGTATTAATAAATAAAGAACAGTTGCCAGTAAAGCGCAAATGGCTGCTTTACATGGTTTATTGTAAGTCAATAATACCGGTATAAAGAATATAAAAAGCAGGGGATCGAAAAACATCAGCAGGTTCCCTGCCAGGCGCTTTTTAGAAAAAGGCCACCAGAACCTGACCCCGTAGGAGTTTAACAAATCAAGTATTCCATGAGATAAAGCTCCCGCCAGCGCCCATAAAAAATAGGGCCAGAGGCGGTTTACACCAAAATCATGGTATATTATTGCTGTAATTGCTGCGGAAATAAGCATGAATCCCCCCAGGGAGTGGGAAGCGCCCCGGTGGTGCTTAATAAAGGTAAGCTCTCCTTTTAACATGGTTAGCACATCCAGGTCGGGTACAAGCGCTCCTACGACCGCAGCGCAATTTGCAGGATTGTAGGGTGAAAGAGGTTGCCCTGAGAGGGCACTTATACCCAGGCCGATTAATGCATGTGTAACAGGATCCACTTAAATCTCCCCTATTTTGAACTGATGCAGGTTTACATAATGCAAGTCTATTATAGCATAACAGGGAGGGCGGGGCAGAAGGTAAAAAATAACTCCTAAGGCAGGCAATAGGCTGTGGAAAAAATGAAAACGAGGCATGATGACCATACTATGTAGACATTCATACAGCCGCGCTTCACCGGCAATGAATGTAAATGGCGCGAGTTATTTACTATAGACCTACCAGGTAATTCCTTTTAGCATTAGCCCCATTCAAAGGTTTTAAGCTGTTGGGCAAGCCAAGAAGGACTTTTTTAAAAAATTTGTTTAAAAAGGAGGAAATTGCTTTAAATTATCGAACATGTGTATCGAAAAATGCTTTTAAATCCCCTCATTTCATTAATTGGGATGGGGTTGTTGTCAATTCGGACTTGTAGATTTGCGGCGAAACAATCCACCAAAATTCAGCGGGAGATGGTTTTAGAAAAAGTAATGGCTCTGAAACCGCATCTTCACGAAAGCTACGTCAACCAGGTAATTCAAATTTTAGAAAATAACCGACTTGTCTAGATGGGATAAAGTGTTCGGGTAGTGCTGGGCGACCTGCCTGACCTGCCTTAATATAAGGGAGTGGGTCTGCCCAAAATGCAGTTCAATTCACGAACGGGATCTCAATGCGGCTAAAAGTATTCTCAAGGTTGGGGCATCAACCCTTGGGGGGGAAGGAGTAAGACCCGCTTAGGTGGACGTCTTGCTCGATCACTTTCCCGGGAAACAATTTCAACATCGCTTTTAAATAACCGAGAGTATAAAGTTTAAATAAAAATGGATTTAATCGAAATGAGGGAAAAATGGATCTATAAGGTGGATTTCTAAGACGGTTTTACATAATATTTCCTTTATTGGCAGGTATTTTTAAAAATATGACGAATTATATTATATTTACTAGAAGCATAGAACATCAAGAATATTCAAATTAAGGCTTTTAGAAAATCAGGGATAGGGAAAAGAATAATTTAGTTTCGAATAGTGGTTTCAATTTAGATCAACAAGCAGTATTTAAGTGGATAAAAACATAGTGATGTTTCTATGTTGTCCCTTTATGATTATCGGATCACCCGCGCCAACAAGCATTCCGTCAGTTTCTGAAAGTAAAGGCTTTAAAGGGTGCCTGCACGTAGCCGGCTACAGCGGCTATAACAACCTGCTGGATGTTACCCTGGTAGGGTGCTTAAGCATATGCCCGCCGCGGGTTCGTAAGCGCTTGAAAATCATTCCGCCTGGGAGCGAGACGGCGAAAGAAAGCAGTTAAGAAGATTTGGAGTACTGTAACCGGCTTTTTTGTTGAGCGTGAAATAAAGGAGCTTTTCCCCTTAAGAGCGTTACGAAAGGCGGCTTGGGCATAGCTGGACGCTTTTGCTTATTGTAGAGATAAGTGTTATTTTGCGCTTGCAAATAGGAGCAGTCCTTCGACAGCTTTGAAGACAATTAATTTTATAGTTTTGCCAAGGGAAGGAGATTATTGGGAATATGTCAGATTGGTATTACTATAAAAATAATAAGGTCGAAGGGCCAGTGGATGATGATTTTATAAGATCACTGATTGAATCGCAGGAGATTACTAATGATACGCTATTATGGTCAAAACAGATTGAATCATGGACACCACTTTCAGACATTGAACACTTTAAAGACAAGTGCGAACCACCCCCCTTGCCCAAAAACTACAGTTCGATAGGTGTACAGGAAACAATTACTTTTATAGGCTACAAGGATAAGGATGAAAGTGTTTCCTCTTCTCCCGAGGAAACCGATAAAAGTGACAGCGCTATTGCTGGCAAAGATACGCATATTTACCAGGAAGTAAATTGGCCAAGGCCATGGGTTAGATATTTCGCAAGAATGACAGATCTGTTTTCTTTTAGCTTAGTGGGGAATTTTATTTTTGCATTGGTAGCGCCTTCGTCTTATTACTTTATTTATTATTATATCCCGGAGTTACTATTTGGTGTAATAATGTTATTTTTATGGAATTTTGTTGAAGCATTTTTACTTTCCACATGGGGTACTACCTTAGGAAAATGGCTCTTGGGTACTTCAGTTCGGGATATCCGTGGAAATAAGCTAACATATAATGCTGCATTATCAAGGAGTTTTCAGGTTTGGATCAAGGGTTTAGGTTTGGGTATTCCCATTATTAGCTTTTTAACCATTATCAATTCCTATTATAAACTAACTGGAAAATTTGGCAAAACATCTTGGGACTTTCAAGGCCGATACTCAGTACAACACAAAAAATTGAATCCAATAGGTGTAATAATGGTGATAGTTATAAATTTTGCTTATATATTTTTTTTGAATATTTGAGTTGATTTGTTCTAAACAAGGTGTGATGATTAGTGTGCGCCGAAAGGGGCTTCCCAGAGAAATATGGTAATGTAGATGAACTGTCGGGTTATTTTTTTAGGCTTACAAAAGAATATATAACTGCCAAAAAAATTATTAGCAGTAAAGTGCTCGTCAAAATATCAAGAAATGCTTATAGGATTTTAGATCTCCCTATCGATGCAAGTGAAGATGAAATATTGGAAAAGGCTGAAGCTATAAAGAAAAAAGTGCGGTTAGGGATAAAGGAACTCAGAAATTTTGGTGTAGACTTGCTAGAAGATATAGAAATTGATGAGAAGATGGTCCTGGCTGCCATCGGTAGGTTAATGAATCCGAAAACGAGATTTTATGAAAGATTATTTTGGTTTTCAAAGGTAACGGATTGGCCTATAAACGAGTGTACTAAAGGGTATACAGTGCTTAAGGACTACTTAACAATATTTTATGATGTTACACGGTTTGCTGAAATCATAAAAATTGAAGCTCTTTTTAATCTGTCTTTATTGGGTTTAATTTTTCTTGTTTTCGATGACTACCATCTTCAAAGTAAAAACTCTTGGGTAGATGTCTATAATTTAATGTTTGCTGTTGTTAGGCATGAAGATTATTTGCATTATTTACATATTATAGAAAACGAAGGGCGTTTTTCTAAACGCATAAGCCATGAAATCGAAGATATAAATAATGATATTAACAAACTTTTGTTAGAACCTTTAGAAACATTAATTGAGGAGCATTTGCGAAACAACCGAATGGATGCTGTGAGCAGCGGTATAAAAATAATTACTCAATTAAACATTCCCGATGATCTTAGCAGTGAGATAGTAACTAATATCCTTTACATGATAGAAGATGAGATAGTTTCAATATGTAATGGTATCATTGATGATTGCGATAAAAGGATTAAACGTGATTACCAAAGTGCAGATTCAAATAGAGTTATATGCAGTTCTGCTTTAGAACTATTCGCTACCAAAGTGTCTCCCAAATTTGGAATTGTCATAAGACATTCCAAGCAACCCACACAAGTGAAAAGAGTAAAAGAATATTTATCCGAGTTTTATTACAGCCTTGCCATTTTCTTTACATGGGGAGATGATTATGTTGTTGCCAATCAATTACTAAAAAAAGCTAGAAGTCTAGTTTCGGTCGGTTCGTCACAAAGAGTTAAAATCGATGAACTTATAGGCAAGATTAAGCCTTATTTAGTAACATTTTGATTGAAGAGCATAGCCTTTTGTGACAGGAGCGCCTCATAGTGAATGATTATATAAAAATCAAGGTTAAATCATTGATAAATATTGCTGTTGAGGTGTGGAGGCTGGACAAGCTTAACATAGAAAGCGACAGTGATAGAATTGCGATTAAAAGGTTCATAAATTATTTGCAACGGTTTCTTGAGGAGTATAAAGTTGAGATTATAGATTTAACAGAACAACCCTATGAACCCGGAATGGCGGTGGAGATAGTTTTTACAGAAGGAAAAGATGTATTAGTACCCTATAAAGAAATTATCACGGAAATGGTCAGGCCTGTTGTTTTAATCGATGGCAAGGTGGTTAAACATGGACAGGTAGTAACCAAGAAAGTAAAAACTGGGGGATAGAACAATGACTTCCAAAGCTCTTTTTTTAGATTATGGTATTGACTTGGGAACTACAAATTCGTGTGTTGCTAAGGTTGAAGGTTCTGACATTAGAATATTTCAAACCAAGGAAAATACAAACACAACTCGATCTGCAGTATACATTAATAAAAATGGCAGATTAATGGTTGGTTTGAAAGCTTATAATGCCTTACTTAATGACGAAGATAACGTTGCCGTGGAATTTAAGCGTTTAATGGGAACAACATTTAAAAAACACTTCCCATCAACTGGCGTAAGCTTATCATCCGAGGAGTTATCCGCGGAAATATTAAAAAGTATAAGACAAGATGTGGAGAGATTAACAAATGAAAGAATGATAAACGCAGTTATTACAGTACCGGCAGCGTTTGGCACGCTACAATGCGGATCAACTTATCGAGCAGCAGAACTGGCGGGCTTTAAGAGTATTCACCTGCTCCAAGAACCAATCGCTGCTGCTATTGCTTACGGTGCTAAGCCGGGGTCGAAAGAGAAAAATTGGATGGTATTCGACTTGGGAGGTGGCACTTTCGACGTCGCCATCGTATCAACAATAAATGATCGCTTGACTGTTTTAAAAAATGAAGGCAACAATCTCTTGGGAGGCAAGGATATAGATCGCTTGATTGTAGAAAAAATCTTTCTTCCCATAATTAAAGAGGAGTACAATTTGTTTAAAAGTAACAGTGAAGAATATCATAAGTTTTTTAGAAAGTTGCTGTTTAAAGCAGAAGAAGTAAAAGTTGAGTTAAGCAGTCTTAAAGCTGTAAATGTTTTTTTTGATGGTATCGAAATCGGGCACGACGCAGATGGCAAAGAAATCAACCTGGAAATTAAAGTAACAAGGGGGGAACTAGACAATTTACTTGAAGATATTATTAACGAAACCATTCAGCTAGCACAAAAAGCGCTGGACAGTTCAAATATATCAGAATTAGATAAAATTGTGCTGGTTGGTGGAAGTACCCAAATACCTTCCATTCGAAACGCCTTGCGTGATCATTTTAATGTAGAAGTAGATTTTTCTCTAGACCCCATAACTGTTGTGGCTAGGGGCGCAGCCTTGTATGCATCAGTAACTTCGGCGGAACAGAATAAAGGCAACGCGGTGGCAACACCTTCTGACGTTTTGTCTGTTAGACTGGAGTATGAGCCGTTTACAACCAAACTTAATACCGTTGTAGCGGGAAGGTTTTTCGGCAAAGGTGAATTGCATGAAATATGCATAAGTTCAACTGATGGGTTTTGGACAAGCGGTTGGCTTCCCCTAAAAGACAAGGATAATAATTTTTTCGAAGTTGAGGTTAGGTTACGGGTTAACTCTACTAATGAGTATATCCTTCAAGGAAGGGACGCACTAGGTAACATCTTAGCCATTGAAGGTTCGTCTTTCAGCATCAAGCATAACGAGGAGTATATACCTATTGCAAAGCCTCTCATACCATATAGCTTATGCGTCGAGTATATTGATAAGTCCGGGAATAGAAAATTATTAATACCCAAAGGTACCAGTTTACCTGCCTTTGCAAGTTATGATTTTAAAACAACTAAGGAACTAAGACCTAGTAGAATAAATGATTTTATAACCGTTAAATTCTGGGAAGGGGAGTATTTTGATGAACCCGAAGCCAATATATGGATGGGGAACTTATATATTAGGTCTAGTGATATATCTAGACCTCTACATAAAGGCGCTGAAGTAACTATATCGTTATATGTTGATGAATCAAGGCAGATAACCTTCGAGGCATACTTTCCAGCGTATAATTATAAATTTTCAGGAACGGCAATTTACAAGCCCACACCCTTAGATCTTGAAGAACGATTTGGTCAGCTAAAAGAAGATATAGATGAATACTTCGAACGCTTGAAATATATAGCAGAAAAAATACCGTATAACGATGAAAATAAGCGTTCGCTATACGACCGCCTATATGAAGAAGTTGAGGATTATTCCATAGAGTATCACGAGGCAATTGATTCGGCTAGATTGGATAAAGATAAAGCACAGAAAATAATTGAAAAATCAAAATCGATCAGGGTAAAATTATTAAACCTGGAAAGAGATTTAATAGGAGAAAAACAAGTAGTTAATTTAGAAAAAGAAGCGATTCAAACCCTGAAAAGAGTCGATTATATCGTAGACAGTTACGGTAGTTCTGCTGAAAAAAATGAACTGGAGAAACTAAAATCTGAACTTCAATACACATTAGAATTTTGTGATTCAAGAGGAGTAAAACATGTTATAAATAAAGCAAGTGAAATGGAATGGGGAGTTATTGTTAATAGAATCGATTTCTGGCGCGATCTTTTTTACTATTACTCAGAGGAAGAGAATATCAAATATATTGACCCTATCAAGGCTGAAAAATGGATAGCTCGGGGAAGGAAGGCTGATAGGGACAATGATTTAGACTCTTTAAGGGAATCCGTTTTAAATTTAATCAAGTTGCTTAAAAAAGATATTCGGCAGGCAATACAAGAAAGTGTTTTCCCCCCAGATTTGCAAAAATAAACCGTTTAGCTCGGGATATTTTATTAAGCATTTACAGTAGCGTTACATAAAAAATTCAATCCGTATTAGGCAACATGTTATATTTTAACAGTCACCTTTCTTCCCTGCGGTTAAAGGAGCAATCTCTTAGAGGCAGCTCAAGTGGAGGACCTAACTCTCCACGTAATGCCGTCATTACTTCTGTAAAAACCTTATAGACATGGGCGTAAGCCTCGAAAAAGTAGCCGCCCTTGTATGCTATTCTACAACACAACGTTTTAACTTCCGAAGAGATATTTTTAATCCTACTACAAGAAGAACCTTATATCGGCTCTTGAAGTCATCTGGCGGCAAAATACTTCTTGGAGAAACACTCTTCTCTATGAAGCGTAGATAAAATATCGCCTTAAATTTTAAGGCTATCTTTTTATGTATAATAACGTTGGCATATGCTGATATTGTGGAAGGTTTCTTGAGAGAAAATGGTTCTACCTGGTGCGATGACTGCATTAAATCGCGTACTGGAATATCTACCAGGCAGCAAGTAAACCAGATATGCAGAATACTGGAACAAAAAAATGTTCTTTCCAGGTGTCAAGGCAGATGTGCAGCTCGCAGCGAGGCTGGAACGGCGGTAGTGGAAATTTTCCGGTTTTATCCTTCAAGCAAGACATACTTAAATTGCGGGTATGTGGGACAAGCTGCTGCTTAATCAAAAGGGAAGAGACAGTATAAAGAGCAGAACAAGTTCAATTAATTCGCAGGCGGCGCCGAGGCAGTCCCCTGTTATCCCCCCCAGCTTTTTAAGAAAAAAAGCACGGAGAGCTACGATACTTAAAAGGGTTAGCGGCAGAAGAAAAAGAAAAAACAGCCGGGGAGAGAGAACGCTTGCGGCCAGTATAGATGCAGTGGCGACAGCCAGATAAGCGGGCGTTATCTTTTCCATAAACAGTTTCCCCATGCTTTCCTTTTTACCGGCGTAAGGGGAGGTGCTCATCAGGACAACCAGGCCCCAGCGGGCCAGGATGGGGCTGAAAAACAGGGCGGCCGTAAGTTTTAATCCTTCCAGGTTAAGCAGTAAGTTGTATTTGAGTATTAGCAGCAAAATAACGGCTACCACGCCGAAAGTCCCAATATGGGTATCTTTCATGATGCGCAGGCGATCTTCAATAGTGATTCCCCCGGCTACTCCGTCAAAAGTATCGGCCAAACCGTCCAGGTGAAGTGCTCCGGTTATAAGTACCCACAGGACCAGCAGAAGTGCTGCTGTTATGGAAGGCCGGAAGGGAAAAAGGCAGTGCAGAAGTTTACAGAAAAGAAGGAGAATCCCCCCGATAATCGCTCCTACTGCCGGGAAACACGAGGAGCTTTTGCTGAGAAGGTTTTCATCAATATGTTTTAGCCCCGGAACAGGAATAATTGTCAGAAAAGTTAAAGCGATAAAAAAAGGGTTCATCTTTACCCCCTTATTTTTAAAGGGATACCGGCAACAACCAGGTGGACCTCGTCTGCCCGGGCGGCTATACGCTGGTTGGCCTTTCCCGCCAGATCCCTGAACAGGCGCCCGAGATAATGCTCCGGAACGACGCCCCATCCCACTTCGTTGCTCACCAGAATAACTGTTCCGTTAACCTGGCCTGCTTTTTCCAGGAGTTGTTCTACCTGGTTGAATATATATTTCTCCAAAGCTTCCTCTTGAAGCGTAGCATTTTTTTCATGCCGCAGGTTTTCTTCCAGGCTCCAATCATCCTCTTTTTTACTCCAGGATATTCCTGCTTTTTCCATGTAAAGGAAAAGAAGGTTTGTGAGCCAGACAGTCAAGCAGTCTATCAGTACAACTTGTTCAGATGACGGAAGCTTGTCCAGCACCCGATCCAAATAATACGGTTCTTCTATTGTTATCCAATCCGG
>JAKORA010000256.1 GCA_029778075.1 Bacillota bacterium
AGTTTGTTTGGAAAACACCGGCGTTACCACCTTTAACAGTTTATTTTCCGAAGCTATTTTTATACTCTTTTACTTTTTGCTCATGTCAAATTTTGGCAGTATATATAAAAACCCGGCCAGGCCGGGGATCGGTATAGAAAACTAAGGATAAAAATATCCCCTGTTTCGGCAACCTGGCAATCATGGCCCTTTGGGAAGGGCTTTAGACCCATGGCTTTGCGTCCCATCCTTTCGAATGGTTTGCCGTTATCGTTCAGGTTATTATTCAGATATTGTATCGCTATTGCTCAGGAGACGTTTCGCAAAAAAATCTGGTTGGACATCTCCAGCGCATTGATGTATGACTCTCTAACTTTCCCCTCTTCCAGTTCCAGCTGTGCAGTCTTGCGGGAAAGTTTTTCCCAGTCGCCTGTTTCATAAGCCAGGACCAGTTCGTAGACATCCCTGAAGCGGTTTTGGCCGCCCAGCAGGGCGAACTTGATATCTTCCGAAATGGGCAACGCGGAAAGAATTTCATTCAGGGGCTGATCCAGGAAAGCATCGATCAGGGAAAACAGTCCCATTATAAAAAGATCGGAGCTGCGGTCTTTAAGGCCGACAGCGGAAGCGATCAGTTCGCAGAATCTTGCCCGGCAGATAGCCGTAATGATCAGCTCATCAGGCTTATTTTCCCCGATGCTTTTGAGAGAGACCAGGGAAAGCCACTTGTAAATCTCTTTTTTACCCAGCAGCACCAGGGCCTGCTTAATGGAATGGATCTCGCTGTAAAAGCCGAAGGAGAGTGAGTTAATAAACTTTAGCAGCTTGTATGAAAGGGAGACATCTGTTTTAATCAGCATCTCCAGCCTGTCAAAATCTATCTCCGGCTTGTTGATTTCCTGCAGGATCTTCAGGTAGGTAAGCTTGAAACTGGGAATATCACGCCCGGTAAGGATGTGCGGCTTGCTGAAAAAATAGCCTTGAAAATAGGAATAGCCGTATTCCACCGCCTGCTCAAAATCCTCTCTGGTTTCCACTCGCTCCGCCAGGAATAAAGCGTTGCGGGTCCCGATTCTCTGGACAAGCTCTCTTCTCTCAGCGGGCGGAGTAGTCAGGAAATCAACCTTAATTATGTCAGCAAGGCTGATCAGCGGCTTGAACTTTTCGTGGTAAACAAAGTCATCGAGCGCCAGAAGATAACCGAGCTCTTTCAGCTTCCGGCAGGCCTCCAGTATTTTCTCATCCGGTTCGATATCCTGCAAAATCTCGACCACGATGAGGTCATTGGGAAGAAGCGTGGCCACATCATTCTCCAGCAGGTTCCTGGTGAAATTGATGAAGGCCTTCTTTTTCCTGGTAAGGGTCTCTAAGCCTATCAGCAAAAAGCTGTTGGTGATGACCTCCGAGGAAGCCTGGTCACCGTTCAGGGCGGAGTAAAACTTGTCGTTCCCTGAGCGGTACAGCAACTCGTAGGCGTAAACTTCCTGCCGGCGGTTGAAGATCGGCTGCCTGGCCAAATAAATTTCCATGATGCTCTCCTTTTGCAAATCTATTCTCTAATATCTCGTGCCATTTACATTCATTGATGGTGAAGCGCGGCTTCTTGAAAGCCTAATTACAACCTACCATCACTAACTTCTTATCCCGTAAGCTCCTCCCCCCAAGCAACGGTCAGCTGCCCGCCCTGGTAGCGGACCCGCATGTTCTGATCCTGGTAGTTCTGCGCCAGG
>JAKORA010000257.1 GCA_029778075.1 Bacillota bacterium
CCTAAGATACCCATTAGGCACAGAAAAGTGCTCAGAATCGATTTAATCGGCTTTTTGGGCACGGCTTAGGGAGGTGATAACATAAACAGTCAAGCAAAGTGCTCAGGTACCTTCCTTTGGTTTCCAATTTTTTCCTTCCAGTACCTTACCAACTGACGGGATATAGGGAAACTTTTTAATGGGCATCGCTTGACATTTTTGTTGAATGAACTCTGCACTTTTGCTATAATGTAATTAGCAAAGAAAGGAGGTGGCGCTGTGTACTTCGCAGCCAATCCTTCCGAATTTCAAAAGATAAGGAAAGGATTGGGAGTAACCTTAAAAGATTTGGCGGACGCTGCGGAGGTAGATGTTACCCGAATGCATCGGTTCGCCAAGGGTAAATACGCCCTTCGGGAGGCAGAATTTACCAAAATGCGGCTAAAATACCAAGAATTACTAAAAGGAGGATGGTTTAAGATGACGAAAGTGCGTAGTAGAAGAAGCCCTGCTGTGTGCCTACTCAAGTACACATCGTTGCTTGCTGTAATGGCCAAACAGGGGTTGGGTACTATGTCTGCTGTGGCCAAGAAGACTGGCGTGTCTGAGTCTGCCCTGCACTACTGGTCCAGAGGCTACGGGGCTACGATCTCCAAGGCTACCAAATTATGCCAGGGCTTGGGCGTAGACTTCGACACACTGTGGGTTATCGATCCCGAAGCTGCCAAAAAACGGACGGAACAATGAAAAAAAGGGTTGACAAAAAAGTCGCCATGATATACAATTAAGGCAAGGAAGAAAGGAGGCGGATAAAATGCCTACAACCTGTCTGGTATGCGACCAACCTGCCTATACATGGATAGGCGGGGCCCCATTGTGCAGGGTTCACCAAGCGTTTGTTCTGGGTGCCATTGAGGAGCTCAGGGCGAAAGGGGAGCCTGTGAATGCTACGAAGGTTGCCCTTGAACTCAGGAAGGAGGCCAAGGGACTTAAAAAGTGAGAAAAAGGGAGGTATCCATGTGAAGCTGAGAAGGATAATAAAAGCGGAAACACCCAAACTTAGGAAGATACTGGA
>JAKORA010000258.1 GCA_029778075.1 Bacillota bacterium
TGGGCTCCCGGCTCTTTGATCGAAAAAAAATGTACTTTTGAAATGCTGCCGCATGGACTATGGAAAGCAGGAGATCCTTAAAGCCTATCCTAAAACAAGCATTTATAAAAACGACCTGGCGGCGGCTTTTAAGTCGGCTGCCGGCAACTCCGCCTTCACTGTGCCCCGCAGCACCGCCGCCGGGTGGTAGGTGGGGTAGATCCGGTAGCCGGGGCCCTCAAAACAGCGCCCCCTCACTTCGGTCAGCTTCGCTTTTGGTTCGAGGATGTTTTGCACCGCTACCAGCCCCAGGCAGACCACAACCTGGGGCTTAATCAGCGCCAGCTGTTTTTCCAGCCAAGGCCGGCAGGCCGCCAGCTCGTTGCGATAAGGGTTGCGGTTTTTGGGCGGCCGGCACTTCACCGAACCGGTGATGAAAACATCCTGCCGCGTCAAGCCTGCTGCGGACAGCAGTTGATCCAGGACCTTGCCGGCCCGTCCAACAAATGGCCTGCCGCAGGCATCCTCCTGCGCCCCCGGCGCCTCCCCCAGGAGGAAGATTTTCGCGGCGGGGTTCCCCTCACCAAAGACCACCGACTGCCTGGACATGGCCAGGCTGCAGTTCCGGCATTCTTTGCACAATCTTTGCAAGGTTCCCAGGCTGCTTATATTCTCCGTCACTTTTTACGCTCCTTGTTCCTGAAGGAATTTCCCTTGGCTTTTCTGATGGAGTAATTATGTCTCCGGCAGCTTTAAATTACCATAAGTCTGCATAAAAAGTATATGCCTAATTTGACCTACAGAGAGTATTTCACATAACGATAGTCAGATCTTGGGTTAAACAGGGGGTTAAGTCATGAAATATAAGCTTTTTTATTAAAGAGGGGCAGATCTTAGAGCAGTACCAGGGTTTTCGTTGCTATAGTCTGGAAGAGGAATCCTTGCCCAGCTCAGGCTATGATTTCACACTGGAGGGCTAATAATTTAAAGCGATTACGATTACTTAAGCGATTGGTGATTGACAATAAATATATCAGGTGGACGGCACTTTTAAGATGGCTCCTTCTCCCTCATATTGACA
>JAKORA010000259.1 GCA_029778075.1 Bacillota bacterium
GCAGGGGATCCTTGCCGTGGAGTATTGGGCGAGAAGAACAATCTGTTAAAACGGCATTAAAATTATAAATCATTGCAATGCAGGAAAAAGTATGAATCTTGTAGAATTATAATAAAGATAGACTTTGATGATATACTTTGATGAAGCCGCGCTTCCATCATCAATGAATGTAAATAGCAAGAGTTATCTACAGTATAGAGTATATTATAAAAGTTTATAAAACTTTTACTGTATACTGTATTATTTTGTTAGAATAACCAGAATAGACTCGTTCGTATCTCGTTAATAAAGGCTATTCTTAATATGGAGCATGAAATGCTTGAAGATCTGACTCTTTCCCGTTCCAATTTTACCCTTGAGGTAACCCAACCCATAACTCTCTCCGAATTTACAGGCTCAACCTTGCGGGGCGCTTTCGGTACAATGTTGCGTAAAACTGTCTGTGCCCAGCGCTATCTGGAAGACTGCAAAGAATGTTATCTAAAAAATTGCTGTGCATATGCTGCTATCTTTACCCCCGGCAATCTGCCGGGTAGTAAATTTTTCCCCGGTAATGAACAACTTCCCCGTTCTTTCACCTTTTATATAAAAGAAGAGAAGACCAGTTTTTCCGCTGGGGAAGAAATTAATCTGGTGCTCACCTTGATAGGGAAAACTGCGGAATACTTTCCCTACTTTTTTATTGTACTCCAAGAACTGGGCAGGCAGGGCTTCGGTTTAAGAGGCGAAAAGGGAGAGCGAGGCGGCTTCGAGATCAAAAAGTTAACCGACGAACTGGCTCCTGAGACAAAAACCATATTTGACGGCACAACAAAGGCTAGCATGCCACCACTGCACAGGGAAAAACTAAAAAACCTTCTTCGGCCTATTAAAAATATCTCTCTGCTAAAAGTCCATTTTATCACTCCCCTGCGGGTAAAATGGCAGGGGCGCCTTTGTTCCGATATCCAGTTCCATATCCTTTTGCGCAACGCCTTAAGGCGCCTTTCCGCTTTATATTTCCTCTCTGAAAATAAACCGCTGGATTTGGACTACCGCTTATTAATTTCACAGGCGGAAGAAATAGAAACCTTACAGGCTGATTTTAAATGGGAAGAGTATTCGCGCTACTCCGGCCGCCAAAAAGAACGGATGAAGCTGGGGGGTGTAACAGGCTGGGCTATATATAAAGGTGAACTTTCCCCGTTTTTCACCTTCCTCCAGGCCGCTGAACTTATGTCCGTCGGAAAAGGGACAACTTTTGGGTTTGGAAGGATATTACTGGAAACCCTAGAGAAAGGAGGCTAAGAAATTGCACTACAATCTACTTCTTGGCGCTTTATTACATGACATCGGCAAACTTATCTATCGTTCTTTACAGGACAGATCTATAAAAAAAGACTACCGCCACCAGGAACTAGGTGCTGCCTGGGCCCGGGAACAAGGCATGGGAGAGGAAATAACAACCATTATCCAGCGCCACCACAGGCTCCGGGCCGACGATACAAAATATAAAGATCTTTCTGTGGATACCTTCCAGGGTGCACAGGGCTTACAAAACGACCTTTATACTGTAGATATCGCCGATAACATTGCCTCGGGCATGGAACGGCAGAAAGATCGCGAAGGCGGCGAGTTTAACCCGGATATACCCCTGCGCAGCATCTTTGATCTTATCAATATTAATAAAGAAAAAATATTTAACGGAGTTAATTACTGGGATATGGTACCCCTCAGCCGGCTACCATATCCTAAAGAAAAGGTTGCTGCTACGGACTACCATAGTCTATGGCAGGGTTTTAATGAAGGCTTTAAAGGCCTGGGCAGCCATCCCAACGAAGAAAAGCTGCTCACGCTTTTGCAAAACTATACCTTTACCATACCGGAACACACCTATGTAACCACAGAACCACCCGATACTTCTTTGTACCACCACCTGAAAACTACTGCTGCTATAGCTTACTGTAACTTTCTCTACCTGACAGAAGAAAAATCTTTAAACTGGAGTGGCCAGGATCTTTCCCGTCAACTCCGCAATATGACCGACCATAAGTACCTGCTTGTGGCTGCAGACCTTTCGGGGATCCAGGATTTTGTCTATACTTTGAGCTCCAAGGGCGCCTTAAAAACGCTACGGGCCAGATCTTTCTACTTAAATTTCCTGCAGGAAAGTATTGCAGCCCAAATCCTCGATCGCTTCAAACTGCCTCGCAGCTGTGTTATCTATATCGGAGGCGGCGGCTTCTTCCTGCTGGCGCCCAATACCGGTTCAATCCGAAAAGGCTTGGAGGAACTGAGAAACAAATTGAACAACTCCTTGCTTGAGCAGTTTGGTACCGCCATCTTTTTAGCTTTGGGCAGTATACCTTTAAACGGCCGGGACCTTTCCGGCGAAAGCGGTTACCTTAAAGAGGCTTGGGGTGAAGTTAAAAAGAAACTGGATCTACAAAAGAGCCGTAAATGGGAAGGCCTGCTGGAGGAATATAATACCCTTTTTAACCCGGCAAACCCTCCGGATTACCAGTGCACCTCCTGCCGAGCCCCAATTCCGAGACCGCAGGAGACCTTGGAAGAGGCCCAGTGCCGGTTCTGCCAGCAGATGACGCGCTGGAGCATAGATCTTAACGAAGTCAGGGCCATATACCAGGTAGAGCCCCAAAAAGAAGAAGAACGGCATCTTAGATGCGGCGATTATTACTACTGTTACCGGCTGGAGCCTTCAGATAAGATCAAACGTATTTATATTATGAAAGACTTTTGGAACCTGGAACAGTATGCAGACCACCCCGCTTTAAATTTTTTCCAGGGCACATATTATACCGAAACCCTCTTTGAAAAACTCGTTGCCCGCTCTTTGGGAGTTAAACGCTTGGGTGTGCTGCGTATGGATGTGGACTTTTTAGGTAAAATCTTTTCACGCGGCCTCGCTAAACCTACTTTTGCACGGCTAAATGATCTCTCCGAGCGGCTCAATATATATTTTAACTACTACTTACCCGTTCTTTTACAAAAAGAACCGCGGGACAGGTTTATCCCTACAGAGAAAAAGAGCCTGGATGTGAACCTGGTCTATTCCGGTGGCGACGATCTTCTTTTGGTCGGCACCTGGGACTCAGCCCTGGAGACAGCCTACCAGATCCAAAAGGACTTCACCGCCTTTACCGGCGCCAACAATTCTTTATCCCTTTCCGGCGGCTTGATCATCGCCGATGAAAAAATGGCCTTCTATAAATTGGCTGACCTTGCGGGCGATGCCGAGGATAAAGCCAAAGACGACGGCCGTAACAGACTCTGTCTTTTCAACATGAGTTTCCCCTGGGAACGTATCAAAAACAGCAGCGATGTTTCTGTGCACCATCTGGTATCTTTATTTCTAAAAGGTGTAAGCTGGTCCAAACAAAGGGCAAGGCCGGAAGCCTTTTCACGAAGCTTCCTGCAAAAATTGCTTCTTCTCGCACAAAAATATCGTATAAATGAAGACCTTTGGATATTTCCCAAGATTTACTATCTTTTTGCCCGTACCATGAGAAAAAATAATGAAAGTTTCTATAAACCTATACTGGCCGCCATCATGCAGCAGAGAATCTTTAAGGAAGAGCTCATTCCTGTGCTGCAGATTGTGGACTACCTGACAAGAGGAGGGGAAGAAGCATGAGTGAACTTTATGCTCTGCTAAAAGACCGTGTTCCGCTTGAGAAGGCCATGGTTTATGCTGTGATCAAGAAAGTAAATGAAAAAGACGTTAACAACAACAGGACGAATAATATTAGCAAGGCAATCAATGGTAAATGCGAAGAACTGGGCCTGGAAGAGCTGAAACAGGAGATCTTTCAAAGAGTAACAGGACTTCAGTCACGATTTTGGCGGGATAGAAACGACCTGAGCAAAGAAGTAGACCAGGAGTTGATCAAAGAAAACATTATCAAGGGTATTGTTTCAGGCCCTCACCTGCAAGAGATGAAAACAGATACTCTGATAAGGTGGGCTCAGGTCCTGGCTTTGATCCTCGTTGCTGAGGAATTAAAAACCACACAGATCCGCAAATTCCTAAGCGGAGTGCGCGGCGTGGAGGCCAAAGTTAAAAGAAACGCTCCCGAGGACTTTTCCCGACAAGATGTGGCTTTTTTAAAGGTCCATCTGGCTTATGCTAAGGCGAGGCAACAGGCGTCGGTCAAACCTCTTATGGAGGTTATGACCGCTGTTATCGATCGAATACGGGAGGAAGGCAAAGAAGGCCTGGAAGATTTTAAAGTATTCGTTCGTTTTGTCGAAGCCGTTGTGGCCTACCACCGCTTTTATGGCGGAGAAGATTAAAAGGAGGGAGGAAAATGGTGAATACAGGCAAGTTAACCGGTAAGATCATTATTACCGGCCTTATTGAGTTGAAAACAGGTTTGCATATCGGCACCAGCCAAGAAACATTGGAGATAGGCGGGATGGATAACCCCGTGATCAGAGACCCGCTTACCAGGGAACCCTATATCCCCGGCAGCTCCCTAAAAGGCAAGCTGCGCAGCCTCCTGGAAAGAGCCCTCTTTGCTACCCAGGCGCATAATGACATCGACCGCTTCTTTAACAAATCCATGAGGACAGGAGGCAACCTTATCCGGCACCATGAATGTGGATCGGAAGATTGCACTGTCTGCCGTCTTTTTGGCGCCAGCACCGGCGCAGGGATAAACGAAAACAGGCCTGGCCGCCTGATCACTGAAGATAGCCATATGACCCAGAAGAGTAAAGAGCAACTGGAAGCTATTGATACAGGCTTGTACCTGACAGAACAAAAATGGGAAAATACCTTGGACCGTATTACTTCTGCGGCAAACCCACGGCAACAGGAGCGAATTCCCAGAGGAACAGAATTCAATTTTACCCTGATCTACACAGCCGATCTGCCCTCAAAAGATACATTATTCAAATCTGATGTGAAAAGCATTTTTACCTCCCTCAGGCTTTTAGAGGACGATGCCTTGGGCGGCAGCGGATCCCGCGGTTACGGTAGGATAGCATTTAAAGATTTAACTATAAGATACCGTCCCCTGGAGTATTACACAGAAGCGCAGGACGAAATACAATTCTCCCAAAACGGCGAAGATCTTTTGACTTTTGCTGAAAAAGTTCTTGCTGCACTGGAGTGATAATAATGTATGCTGTAAAGTTAAAAATACATTCCCCGGTACATATCGGCAAAGAAGGCCTGGGGATGGAGGAGTCTTTTGTTAGCATCCATTCGGATACCCTTTACAGCGCTATCTATTCTGCCTGGCAGGAGCTTTTTCCCTTTGAAGGCGAGCTGCCATTCAAGATAAGCTCAGCATACCCTTATATCGAGAACACTTTCTTTTTCCCAAAACCGAGCCTGCCTGCACCGGGCTTTGAAGACGCAGAGAAGCGGGACACCTACGCCAAGGACGTGAAGAAAACGCCTTTTGTGGATATGGACACCTTTCAGTCCTGGATAAATGCAAGAATAATTGACTTTGAAAGCATGAAAGAAAACAACCGTCGCCTAAAAAGTGCCATCGGAAATACAGTAAGACCCAGGGTAGCGCTTGATCGGATCAGTTCTGCCAGCAGCCTGTATTTTATAGGCGAAGTCCTCTTCGACAAAAAACGTGACTGTGGCCTTTATTTTCTTGTGGACTCTGACCTTGAAAACTGGGAAAAGCTGCAAAGGGTGATGCTGCATCTTGGTGAGACCGGCATCGGCGGTGAACGAAGCAGCGGCTACGGCAGGTTCACACCTTCCTATGTCGATACATTTCCTCTTCCTACCGCTGAAACCGGAGACAAATACCTGACACTATCTTTACTGCTGCCATCCAGTAAAGAAGAAGCGCAGCAGGCATATTCTTACAGAATAATTAAAAGAGGCGGTTGGAGCAAGGATACGCTCCATAAACAGGTCTATATGTTTACGGAGGGCTCCGTATTTTCTGCGCCGGTAGAAGGCAAGACGGTCATCGTGGCGGATGTAGGCCATCCTGTTTACCGCTACGGCCGCTCTTTTATGGTGAAGGCGAGGTGATCCGGTGAAAAAGATCCAGTGTCTGCTGAAGGTTCTGTCGCCGCTGCATATTGGCGGCCTAGTAACAGAAGTTAATAACATGGATTTTTTTTACGATACCAAGTATCTGTACCACGTAAGCGAGACCAGGATGGCTCAAGCTTTAAAGGAGGAAGGCCTGATCGAAGACTTTATCAACTTTATGAGCAGCGGACAGGCCTCTTTACAGGAATACCTGGAGACACCCCCCTATATCCCCAAAGAGGACTTAAGAAAGCGCCTTGAGGGTAAAAAAATAGCGCTAACCAGGCCCCCGGTAAAGCGAATTAACTCCTTTCGGCTTTTTAACCAGGACCCGCTGACCAGGAAACCGTATATTCCCGGCAGCACTATAAAGGGCGCCTTGCGCAATGATATTTTATTTATGCTGATGGATAAAGGGGCGCTGAAAGCTGAGGAAGTGGAAGAAACTGTCCGGAAAAGTAAACGTAGAGACAGAAAGAAAGTAGGCAATATGGTAAACCGCCTCCTGGAAAGGGCTGATCTGCAGCACACTCGTCCAGGCCCGCACCGTGATTGGCTAAGAGCTTTGAAAATCAGCGATGCCTTTTGCCGGGAAGAAGAGCCCAGCTTCCTCCAAGAGGTTAGAGTAGTCAGCCTTAACAAAAATGGCAAAGGTTTTCACTGGGGCGCCGGGGGTGCAAGTATCTATGTAGAATCACTAAAGCCGGGGACAACCTTCACCTTCACGATGGAGATAGATGAGTGGCTATTACAAATTATGGAGCTTGTCCGCAAGCCTCAGTTCGATCTGCAAGATATCTTTAATAATAAGACGAAACTAAAATATATGCGCATGGCTGAGCAGATATTTTGGGAACAATCCGGTATCCCTCTTATGAATACCAGGCAAGAGAAGTATCTTGCTGATGGAGCCAACCTGCGGCTGGGTTGGGGCAGCGGTTACCTTGGCACAACCATAGGGGCGTATTTGATTGACAAGGTAAGGCTTAATATCGGTAAGACATTTTATAATACGCGTTATGATACATTTCCTAACTCCAGGAAAGTCATCGTGGATAATGACATTCCTGTAGATACCCTTGGTTGGTGCAAGCTAGAGCAGGAATAAAATATGTCGTCGATCTCCAATAGCGTAAAAAACCATGCAGATCGACGACATAACAAAAAACTGTTCAAATGGCGATATTATCTGTTTTCATAAGGAATTGTAAGATGCAACCCTGTAAAAATAAGTGTTATCTTCTAAATCCAAAAAGCCGATGTACTTGGCTTCCACGGGGGTTTTAGACCCGACTATAGGGGACGGAAACGGAGCAGGTCAACGAACAGTTCCGCAAAGGCGAAATAGTTTTAGACCCGACTATAGGGGACGGAAACTTAAAAATCCCTCCAAAAATGTTTTTTTTA
>JAKORA010000260.1 GCA_029778075.1 Bacillota bacterium
CCTCACCTTTGGGTCATATGGAACGGCGACGGTAGGAACCTGGTTCATCAAAGCCAATATACAAAAATGAAGGCGCATGCCGACCGCTGCTACCGCTCCTTCAAAGGCAAGTATCGTGTCTTTTGTGTCCTTTGGTACGACCACGTCATCAAATTTGACAAAGCTTTCCAGACGCTTTAATTCTAGCAGGTCTTCCTCGGACATGCATACCGCCCTAAGATCGTATTTATGCATCTTAGCAAATAATTCTACGTTTTGCACCAGTAATTTGGACACGCCTTTATCGTCTCGCACTGGCCTTACGTTAAAAACCAATGTTTTCTTAAAAACCTCTTTATCGGGTTTGTCGAACTTTAGATAAAATACGGGATCTGGCGCTATTTTTGAATCAAGCCCCAGGGAAGTCAAAAGTTTCTGTGAAGATTCGTCCCTTACGAACCTGACGCGACAGCGTCTCAGAGCGTCTTTGGTTAGCATCCTCGCTGCTTTCGAATTTAGCGGCCCTACCGACTGGCCAAAGGCCCACGGCACAGCTCCCGCCATTTGAGCCATCAGCACGACTCCCCAGTAATAAAGACATGACTTGAGGCTTGTCGAGTCCTGAAAGAGCCCTCCGCCCCCCAAAAGAAAGCCTCTGCTTTGTCTTAAGGCGTTTAAAACCTCGAGGAAATTCCATCTATTAACTGAGGCTACGCCGAAGCGAGACTCCGTTTTTCGAGGATCCGATGAAAGCACACAAATGCGATCTTTTTTTAAACCCGCCTCAAAGGCCATCTCGATAAGGGCACGACAAATCAGCTCGTCTCCCAAGTTGTCGAAACCATAATATCCGCATATGACAAGATCATATTTCCTCGCCACCAAAAAGTAACCTCCTGAAGGCCTTGACCTTTAATGCCAAGAAAAACAAGATCACGAGTACGAGGCCGAAAAACGACCCCACCCAGAGGCCATTAAAAACTCTCCAGCATATGAAATATATCCTGGTATGAAAATGACAAAAGCTGTTTACGGCGGAGGCAAATGCCAGTGAAGATGCCATCCTGGCCAGCAAATAAAGCTGTGACCCAAATCGCGTAATAGAGGCTTTGGACCTCGTCATCCCCATGGCGAGTGCGAGCCAAAGCGCAGGATAACCGATAAATATCTCCTTATTTCGCGGCCTTGCCACCAGGTAGCGTTCAAAGGCGTCCCGCAAGGCCACCTCCCATTTTGGAACGAAGGGGACGTTTCCGCTTCTGAGCAAAACTACGACTGCCGCCAAAACCAGGACGAACAAAATTAAGAGCTCTCCCCATATGGGAGGACGCCTTAAAACTTCGCCTACCCCTTCCGGATAACGCCGCCTAATCATATCGTGCAGCAACACGAGCAGAGGCGGAAGTGCCAGCGTTGCCTTTACGCCGGAGAAGGTCAAAAGACGCAGCATGTAAAGGGGGGTACCGAAAAAAGAAGACAAGGCAAGCCCCACGGCAAGCACCGTAAACACGCCCTTTAGCAATCCGTACAAGGGTTTTTTAGCCTCAAGTACCGCAAGAGTAGCAGCAAAAGCCCCAAAGGAGGCAAGAAAAGCTCCCATGATCTTTGCAGCTATGCCAAGATAGCTGGACCCAAGAGCCAGCGCGGCAATGATAAGAACGAATCCCAAAAGCCATTTCGTCGATACAAAAGCCTTTTCATCCTCGATAGAAGCTAAAAAGATCAAAAGATAAAGGCTCGCCGTCAAAAAAGAAACGACAGCCCACGAATTGCGCTCCCACTCAGGGTAGGGTTCGCCAAACTTGAAGACGAACCCATCCTTTTCAAGCAAACTTCTTAAATAGGCTAAATCTTGCTCGAAGCTTTCGATCCAGGGACCTGACGCGACCTCATAGGGGCGCAAGAGTAACACCCTGACCGACCTTTCCCTGGCAGCCCGTGCGAATCGCTCGACCAACGTCGGTCGAGACAGGTTTCTGGAGATAATTTCCACCGTGGTGACGCTATGCAAGGGAAGAATATTGGGAAAAGACTTCCAAGAAATTTCGTTTCCGCCTATCAGGCGAGCGAATTCCGGCTGTAAAAGTACGGCGCCATATTTATTCATCACTTCCATGATGGGAGAAAAATCGGGATAGCCAAAGACCACTGAACCTTGTGGTAAAATACCCCTGAGCCTCCAAAGAGAGGCAAAAAGCAAATCCAAGCTCTTAGCCGCGTCCTCGGAAGAAATCCCAAAGGTGGGAGAAGGTCTGTAAACTAAG
>JAKORA010000261.1 GCA_029778075.1 Bacillota bacterium
AAGGCGAAAAAGCAGTAAACTACGCACTTTCTTCACTGCACCAGCCGGAGCACGCCAAAAGGAAAGGAGGGGTAAAGATGCGAAAAAGAGCTTTTTGTAGGAGTAGGGATCCCTGTATTCTCTGCACTCTCCCTAAAAGGGAATACAGGAAGCACTCTGGCGGGCGCGATGCCAGAACGCCAGAGTGTACCGGGGAGGTGGCGCGATGCCAGAATACCTCAAACCGGCGCCGGATGCGGAACCTCGCGATGCGTCCGCATTCGTGAATCGTAGCGTCGCGTGATTATTTAACTAACAATAATATATTGCGATCGGGGCACGCTGGGGAGGGCGTGTCATAGGGCTATTTTTTTATTTTTTGGAGGTGGAAAGATGGCAAGAAGAAAGCCGTCTATAATTTACCAGACACTTCAGCGTCTGGATGAATTAAAAAAGTTCGGACAAAGCAAGCATCTGGCAAAGCAAGAAGAACGAGAGAGATGCCGGGAAACCGGGGAGCGGTACAACCCTGCAAGGGTGGAGGGGATATACTCTTTTAAAACTTATCAGGTCTACAAGGAGCATTGCCTTCGTTTTGTCACCTGGGCGAGGGCGGAACACGGAGCAAAAACGCTTGAACAGGCAAGGGAGCACGTAAAGGAATATCTTGAAAGGCATATCGGAGAAGGGCGCTCTGCCTGGACAGTCCGGGTTGAAGCAAGCGCGCTAGCGAAGTTATACGGTTGTAGTTCGGTCGACTTTGGGGTGAAGCTCCCCGAGAGGCGTAGGGAAGACATACACCGGTCACGTTTGGAAAGGGAGCATGATAAAAAGTTTTCTGTCGAAAGAAACAGGGATATTATCGAGTTTTGCCGAGGGACTGGCCTAAGGCGAAGGGAGCTGGCCGCACTCTCACCGCGGGATATTGTAGAACGAGATGGTATTGTATACGTCCATATTCGCCGTGGGAAAGGCGGAAGAGAAAGGGTAGCACGGGTGGTGGAAGAGTACCGGGAGCATGTACTTGAGATGAAATCCAGGGCGGAACGTGAGGGACGTGAGAAAGTATTTGAACGGATTCCTGTACGCGCCGATATCCACTCATACAGACGAGAATACGCCATGGAGCGGTATCGCGAAATTGAGCGCGATCCGGAGCAATACGAAAGGGCAAGGGAGAGGTGGAAAGAATACAAGCAGGAAAGGAGATACGAAGGACCCGACACATACCGAAGGCGTGATGGGCGCGAATTTGACCGCGCCATACTGCTTGAGGTTAGCCGGGATATGGGGCACAACCGCGTAGATGTAATTGCAAGGCACTATCTTGACTAGCCTTAAAACGCGCATATTTGCTTTTAAAGCGATTTTTTTACAGGAGGTAATATTTTATATTTGCTGCACGAAAAACCGCTTATAAAGCGAAATTTGAGAAGGAAGGAGGACAAAAAGATGGGTTGGTACTGGCTGGAGGGGAATAAAATAACACCAATACCGTCGCTGTGTGGTGCAGGGACGGACGAGGACACATTAAAAGCAATAAGTGGGCTTGCAATATCTTCAAAGGCGAAGGTGGTATGGGTAGAGGATGCCGAAGCTGTATTAAAGAGGTTTGACGAAGAAAACCGCTTAAGGCGAACCCTGGCCGGCCATAAAGAGGCCATCAAGCGCTGGAGGGAAAAGGCGGGAGTAGATGCACCACCGAAGGAGGTCATATATTACACAAGCGAATTTTACATTCGGGAAAGGCAAAGGAGGATAGAACATAGTTGGATTCTGCCCATCGAAAAAAATCCTGCGTTGTTCGAGGAAGCCAAA
>JAKORA010000262.1 GCA_029778075.1 Bacillota bacterium
AGTGTGTCAAAACTACTTTAAGCTGTCAAAGCAATCTTCCCAGCGCCACCCGGTGACGCGCTCAAAGGCGGCCTTGCAATCTACCTCAAAGGTGCTGGGGTGTTTGTATTTTAGGGCGGGGAATTTATAATTCCATTTGTCCATCTTCCTGGGCCACGGCCCCGGCGTTTCTGCGGCAAGTACGGCCAGGTCCAGGCTTTCGGGCTTAAGCCGGCGAGTTTTACTTTTTCTTTTTTCCCCTGCAAGTTTACCCTTGAACCCCAGGCTTCTTTTCTTTTCTTGAAGAAAAAGGGACCTTACCCTATCCCCTGTTAAGTGAGGCGACACCTCCAGGACTATTTTATTCAGCCCGTACGAAGTAAGCTTATGTCCAACTCTGGCCTGGCTGACCGGCGGGGCCTTCCCTGTTAGAATAAACTGCACGGCCCCAGCTTCCGGCCAAAAATCAGCATACTGTTTAGCGAGCCTTTTCAGCCGGCCTAGGGTGCCTTTTTCGTTGATAATAGCAGTCTGTTTCCATGCGGATGCCGGGTTAATGTAAGATAGGGTAACCCTTCCGTAGCCAACCCCGGGCGTAAGCCTGCCCTGCTTTGCTGCGACTTGCTTTGCCTGTTTTACTAGGGCCTTGCCCCAGCCCTCTTCTTGAGTAACGCTAAAGGTTACGGTTATCGTAGGCTCTTCGCTTTCGCTAATAGACTTAATCCATCCGGGAACCTCCTCCGGCCCGAGAAGCTTACCGTTTAAAACTTCTTCCCTAAACGTGCGAATATCTTCTTCTTTATCTGCAAGAACGGCAATGATATCTGAAAGGGCCTGGCCGCGTTTATCGGGTTCTATTTCTCTTTCCGATGTTTCGCGTGGTGTTGCTTGCCCTTTTACCTTTGGTAACCCGGATGCCTTACCTAGGCCTCTATAGCGGAAATACCTATCTAATTCTTTATTAACAATGTCTATCAGATAGCGAAGGCCGGCGCCGGATTCGTCCCCTTCGTCTTCATTGGCAATATCAAAATATGTCTGATGGCCCTCTTTCCATTCTTTAATTACGTCCCAGATTTTAGCCCAGTCACCCGGCGGAATGCTTTTCAAGCTTTCCCGCATCTCATCTTCTATTACCTTTTTCCATTGGATTGGCGTTC
>JAKORA010000263.1 GCA_029778075.1 Bacillota bacterium
AAATGGAAAGCCGCGAAGAGTACCGTTCCTGAAGTAACTGTTGGAGCTCTGTGAAACGCCCGTCCAGGTTAATAATCGCCAACTTTGTTGGCTCTGTCCTTTCTTTTAAAAGAAAGCGTGTAAGGCTGCCTACCAGTTCTACAGGGACGCTGGCAATTGTCCGGTAATAGTGGGTGCTTTCATTTTCCTCCGCAACAAAAACCTTGTCGTGGCTGTAAAGATTCAGGTGTAACCCTTTCTCCTCACCCCACTCCAGTATCTCCAGCGCCGCATCCAGGGGGATCGGGCAGTGTCTTAGCACCTCATTGCTGCCGGCTTTTTTAACCAGGGCGCCATGGTATGTTATCAGGGGCAAGTTCACTTCCAACTGGCGGGCATAAGGCAGGGCGGAGCGAAACATACGCCCGGTAGCAATGGCAATCATTATTCCTTTGGCTGCGGCTTTTTTGAGTGCTGCCATATTCCGGGGAGAAATTTTAGAATTGCTATCCAGAAGAGTATCATCCAGATCGAGAGCCAGTAATTTACATTTCATATTGATCACCCGTCCAGGCCTGATAAGGAAATTGGCCGCTTATCTCGTTCTGTGTGACGTTTCCGGCAGGATTGCTGAACGGATACGGCAGAATTTCTTTCGCTAATAAATAGCTTACAGAGAAAAGAGTCCATTGTCAATAAAGCAGCCTCGAGGCGGAGGATTGCAAAAAATGTATCACAATCTTGTAATGGGTAAGCAGCGAGTCGGCCACCTCCACTTCGCAGATATGCCTTTTCTGCGTGAAAAGCGCGGGGTCATACCAGGCTTCCAAAAAATCATAGGTGGCCTTTCGCTCCGGGTGGGCAATGAGGATTTTACCGGCAGGCTTTAGATTATGAAGAAAAATCTCCCCTAAATAGGGATTGAGTTTGGGATCGTACAAGATGTCAGAGGCCAGAATATAATCATATTTATCCCGGCAGGCAAAAGTCCTCCAGTCTTCCTGCAGCAGCTTGACGCGGAGCCCGTTTTGGCGTGCATTTTCACCGGCCATTTCCAAAGCAAGGGGGTTAAAATCCGACAGGGTAACTTCGGCATTTTTAAGAGCGCACACTATTCCCGGCAGCCCCATGCCGGCACCCAGCTCCAGAACACTTTCCCCCGGCTTAAAAGTTATATTATCCCAGATAAAACGGGCCAGCCCGTAAGCTGCAGGCCATACATCAGCCCAACAGGGGACTTTATCCTCGTCATTAATATCAGTGATCAGCGCCTCAATATCGGCGGCAACCTGGAGCTTCAGCTCACAGCCCGGCAAATGGACAGTAAGCTCTTTTTTTTCAATCTTTGCTTCCTCTGTCAAAAAATTCTCCTCCCCGGTTATTTATTTCCTGAAGTTCCCTGTATAACCTTTCGGCGGTGGCACTATCGACAGCCCGGACAGACTTGATCTCTTCCAGAGAAGCTTTCGCCAGCGCCTCCAGGCCGCCAAAATGCTCCAGCAGCGCTTTTCTTCGTACCGGGCCAATACCCGGGACGCTTTCCAGGAACGATGAAAAGCTGCTTTTCTTTACCAAATTCCTGCTCAGAGAAAGGGCAAAACGATGGGCCTCGTCACGTACCTGCTGCAACAGTTGTAAAGCGGGGTGTGAAGCCGGGAGATCAAGGGGCGCTCTTCTCTGCGGCAGAAAAATTTGTTCTCTTTCCTTGGCCAGGGCGACAACGGGTAAATGGCCCAAACCCTTTTTTTCCAGGATACTGCAGGCGACAGAAAGCTGCCCCTGCCCGCCGTCAATAAGAATCAGCGCCGGTAAAGGAAGCTTACTGTTGTTAAAACGGCGCTCCAGTACTTCCGCCAGTGCTGCATAATCATCGGCCGGTCCGGCTGTCCGGACCTTGAAGCGCCGGTATCCTTCTTTCCACGGTTTTCCCCCCACAAAGACGACCATAGAGCCTACCGTCCCTCGCCCGGCAAGATGGGAAATATCGTAGCCCTCGATTCTCTGCGGCGGCTCCGGCAGTTCAAGCAGCGCAGCAAGCTCCTCCAGGGAAAGCTCTTTCTCCCGTGAATCAGCCTGGTCGTGCTGTACCTGAAACAGGGTATTCTTTTTTACCAGCTCCAGAAGGGCTTTCTTTTCTCCCCTTAAGGGCACCTTCAAGCGGATCTTTTTATTGCCCCTCTTTTGCTGCAACCACTTTTCCAGGAGCTCCTTTTCGGCAGGTATGTGGGACAGCAGCAGCTCCCCCGGAACCACGGCAGCCGTATCGTAATAGTGACGTAAAAACTCTTTCATTACCTCCCCGCTGTCTGCCCCTTCCGTCCCCCTGGGGACAAAAGTTTCCGCTCCCAGCAGCTTCCCCCGGCGCACACGGAAAAGGCCAATGGAAAAACCCTTCGGCGTTTCCACCAGGGCGATTACATCCCTGTCTTTGAGATCCGTGGCTACCGCTTTCTGCCGTTCCATAACCTTCTGCAGCGAATAGTACTGATCCCTCAGCCGTGCCGCTTTTTCGAATTCCAGCGCCCTGGCTGCTGCATTCATATCTTTCTCTATTTTTTTAAGCAGGTATGACTGGCGTCCTTCCAAAAAAAGAATCACCTGATCCAGCACCGCCCCATATTCGCGCGTAGTAATATCTCCGCGACAGGGTCCGAGGCAGCGCTTAATCTGGTAGTTGAGACAGGGCCGTCCCTTGACTTCGCCCTCCTCGAGCTGCCGGCGGCAGCTTCGCAAGGGAAAGAGCTTTTTAATCAGCCTCAGCGTTTCCCTCATTGCCCCCGCACTACTGTAGGGGCCGAAATACCTGTAACCTTTTCCCTCAATCCTGCGGGCTACCTCCAGCCGGGGGAACGGTTCGCTCATGTTAAGGCGCAGGTAAGGATAGTGCTTGTCATCCTTAAACTGTACATTGTAGCGGGGGGAATACTCTTTGATCAGATTGGACTCCAGGACAAAGGCTTCGCTCTCCGAATCGGTTAGAACATAGGAGAGGGCGGCTATCTTTTCTACGAGGGCCCTTACCCTGGGGGGATGAAGCTCCGGCTTTTGAAAATAGGAACGGACGCGCCGGTACAGATCCAGGGCTTTTCCTACATAGATAACTGTCCCTGCTTCGTCCTTGAAGAGATAAACCCCGGGGCTGTGGGGTAATTTTTGAATTTGTGAGACCGGCAACCC
>JAKORA010000264.1 GCA_029778075.1 Bacillota bacterium
CCAAAAAGCCAGCATCAGGACAGCGATAAGCAACGAGCCGCCCAGGTCCCTTTTAAAACCATCCAGCAGCGAGCGGTTTGAAGGCATTTAAAATCACTCCCCTGATTTTATAGTAAAAACCTGGTAACCGCTTTCCCCAGGAAACTTAAGACTTCGCCGGGGAAAACCCCCATATAAATAATTCCGGCAGCTGTAAGCACAATCGGTAAGAGCATGCTGAAAGGAACCGCGTCCATTTGCAATTTGGACTTCGCCCCCGACACGAAGAAAGACTGCCAGATGATCGGTAAATAGTAGGCGGCATTTAATAATCCGCTTAAAACAATCAAAGCAATAAAATAAGGATTACCCGCTTCCAGACTGCCGAGAGCCAGGCCGTACTTCGAGATAAAGCCTCCGAAAAGCGGGATGCCGATCATCGAAAGGGAAGCAATGGTGAAGGCAACCATGGTGACCGGCATCAGGTAGCCCAAACCTGTAAACTCGGTGACCTTTTTCTTTCCGGTCTGGTAATAAATTGCCCCTGCTGACAAAAAGAGGCACACTTTCATAAAGGCATGAATAATGATGTGCAGCATCGCCGCCGCAATACCCCAGACCGTACCAAGCCCAAAACCGAGAAAAATATAACCGATCTGCGCCACTGTTGAATACGCCAGGCGGCGCTTCAAATTTATCTGGACGAAAGCAAAGAAAGAACCCATAAGAATTGCCAGCGACGCCATAATCAAGATTAAATAACGCATATATGTGCCGGTAAAAATATCGAGCCCGAAAACTAAAAAATAAAGCCTCATAATCGATACAATATACACTTTAACCACCAGGCCGGAAAGGATGGCGCTGGAGGGAGAAGGGGCCGAGGAATGAGCGTCCGGCAGCCAAATATGCAGGGGGAAAAGCGCCGCCTTCACCCCGAGGCCGACCGTAATAAAGCTAATCGCCGTCCAGATAATGACAGGATACTGCTCTTTAATCCTGGCCAGCTCAGCAGCAACGTAGGCCATATTCAGGTTGCCGGTAATCTGGTAGATAAAACCAATGGCAAACAAGAGAAAGGCCGCCCCAATAGAAGAAAGCAGCAGGTAACGCAAAGCGGCCTCGGTGGAAAGCTTTTCTCCTTTGGCCGCTACCAGCCCACAGGCCCCGATACCCGTAACTTCGACCATCACAAAAAGGTTAAATAAATCGTTCGTGGCAACCATACCCATCATCGCTGAAAGCGTCAGCAGGCAGCATGAATAATACCATCCCGACACAGACGGGGGAATTTCCTTGGGAATGGATTTGATGCTGTAGATGACGATTAACAGAAAACTTCCCGTTAACAGCAGCAGCATCATAGCACCCAGCTCATCGATCATCATTTCAATACCCCATGGAGGGCTCCAGCCGGAAGCATAATAGTAAATAATTTCTCCTCCGGCCACCCGCCAAACCAGGAGGCAACTTAAAATAAAGGAGAAACCGATGCTGATTATCGTCAGGTAAGGACACCATTCCTTTTTCCAGCGGGCAAATGCCGCCATAATAAAAGCTCCGATTAATGATCCTATTACTAAAAAGAAAGGCATGTTTTCCCATAAATACATCCTGTTGGTCACCTCATCCTAAAGATCTTAGGAGCATAAATCGTTCCGTAATAATTATAAAGCTTAACGATGAGAGCCAGTGCAAAGGCCGTTACACTAAAACCAACCACTATACCGGTAAGAATCAAAGTTGAAGGTAAAGGATTGATGTATAAAGCAGCCTCCGGCAAGCTGGGATCATAGATTGGGGCAATACCGCCTTTTATATTGCCCACGGCAATATAAAAAAGAAAGATGCCTGATTGCATAATATTTACGCCGATTACTTTTTTCAGCAAATTATGCTGGGTAAGAAAGCAAAGACACCCCAAGCAAAAGATAATCATGGCAATAAAATAAGGATAATTAGCCAATAACCGGGAAAAATCGACAGTCATTATCGTTTCAATCCTCCTTTACCAAAAGATAAATAATGCTCAGTATAGCGCAGGCTACCAGCATCCCAATACAAAAGTTTGCCAGGCTGACTAGTCCCCCGCTGAACAAAGTACCGGGTGTGCCGACCGGTCCATGTTCATGCGGAATCAGGAATTTCAAGGCCTCCACAACAGCCCCAAAGACAAGCAATGAAACTCCCACGCCCATGGGAGCATCCCGCAGCTTCCCCCGCCAGTGGGCGCCAAAAATTAAAAAATACATTAATACACCCATAGCCAGCACCGTTCCCCCGCCAAAGCCGCCGCCGGGAGAAAAGCTGCCGTGAAGAATGACATAAAAACCATACACAATAATAATAAGTGTTACATAACGAAAAACTACCCTGCTAATGTAATCATTCATCAGCATCACCTCCTGTGTTAATTGCCATCTTTAATAATAATATTAAGATAATTCCCAAAATTTCCCCTTATCTCGTTTTTTAGGGGCTTTTCTGGGTCATAGTAGTGTATTCTCCTTCTAGTTAATGTTTCCTGCCATATTTAAATTTTCTTAACAAGATCTTTTGCCTCTTTAGCTTCCCGGTTTGTTAGCTGCGACTTTCTTTCGTGATATCATTGTTGACATCATTATCAGAACATGGCTATAATTGTTCCAGGGAGCAGTTGGGAGGAGATACATATGAGTAAAAGTTTCCAACAACGCTGCATGCTGTGCGGACGTGTATTTGAAATTGAGCCCATGTCTGAAATCGCCCCGCAAGATAAATTTCTCGACATACCTCCAAAAAAATCCAGGGCTTTCTGTCCAATGTGTGAAGCCAAAATTAAAAAAGAGGCAGAAGATACCCAAAAAGAACCCAAACCCATGTAAACTTTTGGATTTGGTTAAAAAAAACCCCTCCTTAAACAAATCTTTTGTATAAAGAGGGGTAACCGGTTAAAATTTTACGATTTAGATTGCTGGTTCGGTCTAATTTGTATTGATGTCAACTAACTCCGGCAGCCTTTAACCGGGCAAGGCTTCTTTGCAAAGCGAGCTCTGCCCGGACTACATCCAATCCTGCAGAGCGTTCCCGCAGGCGCTTTTCTGCCCTCTCTTTAGCGCGGCGCGCTCTTTCCACATCGATCTCCCATGAAAGCTCCGCCGTATCAGCCAGAATAATTATCTTATCAGGACCCGCTTCCAGCAACCCCCCGGAAACAGCCATGCGCTCTGTCTTGCCTCCAACTTTGCGGTAAAAGACAACACCGGGTTTTAAGAGGGTTAGAAGCGGGGCGTGCCGGGGGAGGATACCCAGGTAGCCCTCTGCTCCAGGGGCAATAACGCTTTCTACTTCTTCGGCTAAAATCCTTCTCTCGGGAGTGACAACCTCAAATCTTGAAGTGCTCATTGAGTCAACTCCTGTCCCTTCTTTATTGCCTCATCGATATTACTCACCATGTAGAAAGCTTCCTCCGGCAGGTCATCATGCTCGCCGGCCAGGATCTCTTTAAACCCTCTAATAGTCTCCTTTATGGGCACGTAAGCACCCGGTCTTCCGGTAAAGGCTTCAGCCACATGGAAAGGCTGAGAAAGGAAGCGCTGGACCTTACGGGCTCTTGCTACTATAATCTTATCTTCCTCGGAAAGCTCTTCTATACCTAAAATAGCGATGATATCCTGGAGTTCTTTGTAACGCTGAAGGATACGCTGTACCCCTCTGCCCACCTCATAATGCTCCTCCCCTACAACACGAGGATCAAGAAGTCGCGAGGTTGAATCCAGGGGATCCACGGCAGGGTATATACCCAACTCTGCCAGTTGCCGGGAAAGCACGATTGTCCCGTCCAAATGGGCGAAAGTAGTTGCCGGCGCTGGGTCTGTAAGGTCATCAGCCGGAACATAGATGGCCTGAACCGAGGTAATGGAACCTCTCTTGGTAGAGGTAATACGTTCCTGCAGTTCACCCATTTCTGTAGCCAAGGTAGGCTGGTAACCTACGGCGGAAGGCATACGCCCCAGCAACGCAGAAACCTCAGAACCTGCCTGAACAAAACGGAAAATATTATCGATGAAAAGCAGGACATCCTGGCCTTCTTTATCCCGGAAATACTCTGCGGCAGTTAAACCTGTCAAACCCACCCGCATGCGGGCTCCCGGGGGCTCGTTCATCTGACCAAATACCAGCACTGTTTTGTCTATAACCCCGGATTCGGTCATCTCCAGGTAAAGGTCGTTACCTTCCCTGGTACGTTCACCTACACCGGCAAAGACAGAATATCCCCCATGCTCGTAGGCAATATTGCGGATAAGCTCCATGATTAGCACTGTCTTACCCACACCGGCTCCGCCGAAAAGGCCCATCTTTCCGCCTTTGGGCAGGGGGGCCAAGAGATCCAGAACCTTAAGTCCCGTCTCCAGGATCTCCGTGGAAGGCTTCAGCTCGTCAAAAGAAGGAGGATCCCTGTGAATAGGCCACCACTCTTCAGGCTCCAGCGAACCTTTTTCATCTATGGGTTCGCCTACCACATTAAACAGCCTACCCAGAGTAGAAGGACCTACTGGAGCTTTTATGGGAGCTCCTGTATTTATAGCTTTCATTCCTCCCCGCATGCCGTCGGTAGAGGATAAGGCCACGCAGCGGACTACGTTGTCTCCCAGGTGCTGCATAACCTCCATGGTAAGGTTGAACCCTTCTTCCTTGACGACAAGGGCAGTATATAAATCGGGTAAATTTTCATCTAGAAACTCCACATCCACTACCGGACCGATAACTTGCACCACTCTTCCTTCGTTCATGTTATATCCCTCCTCTACCCCTGGGCCTTCAAAGCTTCAGCACCAGTAGCCACTTCCAATAGTTCAGTAGTAATGGCGGCCTGACGGGCTTTATTGAAGGACAAGGTCAGCTTTTCAATCATCTCACCGCTGTTTTTGGTGGCACCCTCCATGGCTACCATTCTGGCACTGAGTTCGCTGGCTTTGGCCTCTAAAAGGGCCTGGTACACTTTTATCTCACAATAACGGGGCAAAATAGCCTCCAGCACCTCCATAGGCTCAGGTTCATAAATATAGTCGACCGTTTCAGTCCCTTCTACGGAGGAAGGGGTTTCAATAGGCAAAAGCCTTTCCACCTGAGGAATGTTGCGAAGAGCTGAAATGAAACGAGCATAAATTAAGTTTACCTCATCTACCTGCCCGCTTAAGAACATATCCATAAGTTGCCGGGCTAGCTCCCGAGCCAGGGATAGATCAGGTTGGTCGCCAATTTCTATATAATACTTAAGGATCTCGACCGAGCGCCGGCGAAAATACTGTAAGCCCTTGCGCCCCACTATCACTAAACCAGCCGGCTGACTCTCCTTGAGCAAACGGTCCTCCGCCAAGTGTATAAGATTAGCATTATAGGCCCCGGCTAACCCCTTATCACTAACGAATAAAACATAAGCCCTTTTCTTAACCTCACGGGCCGCCACCAGCGGTAGTGTCTGCGCATTAGGAGACAGGGCCAAACGGCCCGCCACCTCGGCTGTTTTCTGGGCATAGGGACGGGCAGCCCATACCTGACTCTGAGCACGGCGGAGCCTGGCTGCTGCCACCATCTTCATAGCCCCGGTAACATGCTGGATATTGCTAATTGCCCGAATACGCCGTTTTATTTCCCTTAAATTAGACAAGGATTCCACCGCCTTTATCTTCCACCGGCCGTGACAGAACCAGCTTTATTGGTCTGAATGGCCGGCAATCAAGAACCAGCTTCAACAGCTGGAGCATAACTCTCCAAAAATTCCTGGATACCTTTCTTCAGGAGTTCCTCCAGCTCCTCATCCAGAGCCTTCTTTTCCCGGATCCCTTGAAGAATTTGGGGATAGTTGGTATGAAGGAAGCGGAGGTACTCCCCTTCAAAGGAAGCTACCTTCTCCATGGGAAGGTTATCTAAATATCTGTTTACAGCTGCATAAAGGACAACGACCTGCTCTTCTACCGGCATAGGTTGGTACTGACCCTGTTTTAAAAGTTCCATCATCCGCTCACCCCTGGCCAACCTTGCCTGGGTGGCTTTGTCCAGGTCTGTCCCAAACTGGGCAAAGGCAGCCAACTCCTGGTATTGGGCCAAATCCAGGCGCAGGCGGCCGGCTACCTGCTTCATCGCCGTTGTCTGGGCTTTCCCGCCGACCCGGGAGACAGAAAGTCCCACGTTAATGGCCGGACGCTGGCCGGCGTAGAAAAGATCCGTTTCCAAATAAAGCTGGCCGTCAGTAATGGAAATGACATTGGTGGGGATATAAGCGGCAACGTCTCCCGCCTGGGTTTCAATTACGGGTAAAGCTGTAATCGACCCCCCGCCCATGGCATCGTTCAGGCGGGCTGCCCGCTCCAATAAACGGGAGTGCAGGTAAAAAATATCCCCTGGATAGGCTTCCCGTCCCGGCGGTCTCCGTAAAAGCAGGGAGAGTTCCCGATAGGCTACAGCATGTTTGGAAAGGTCATCATAAATTATCAGGACATCCCGGTGTTGCTCATACATGAAATATTCGCCCATAGCACAACCGGCATACGGGGCTATGTACAGCAGCGGGGCCGCTTCACCGGCATTGGCTACTACCACAATAGTATACTCCATAGCACCCGTTTCCTCGAGCTTTTGAATAACACTCGCCACTGTGGAGGCCTTCTGCCCTATGGCCACGTAGATGCAGATCACATTTTGACCCTTTTGATTGATAATTGCGTCCACGGCAATAGCCGTTTTTCCAGTTTGACGGTCACCGATGATCAACTCCCGCTGTCCCCGGCCAATGGGGAACATGGCATCAATAACCTTGATACCTGTCTGCAGCGGAGTATTTACCGGTTGGCGCTGGACCACCCCCGGGGCGGGAGATTCTACCGCCCTGAATCTTTCGGTCTTGATCGGTCCCTTGCCGTCCAGAGGCTCGCCTACAGGGTTTACCACACGACCAATGAGGGCTTCCCCTACCGGCACTTCCATGATGCGGCCGGTCCGTTTTACTTCATCTCCTTCTTTAATATGCTGGTACGGACCTAAAATGACTGCTCCCACGCTATCTTCTTCAAGGTTCAAGGCCATACCGTACACTCCCCCGGGAAACTCCAGGAGCTCGCCGGCCATAACCTGCTCCAAAGTAACGCGAGCGATGCCGTCACCCACATAATTAACGATACCTTTATTAGCTACTTCTATCTCCAGCTCATATTGTTTGATCTGCTGCATTAAAACGCTAGTAATCTCATCTAGCTTGATATCCAAAACCTTCTTCACCCCTTTGCTTCAGTTGACCATACCGGGTGTTAAACTGTCTTTAAGTGGGCGCCGATGAACTCAAGCTTCTTCTTAACACTGGCATCTATTACCCGGTCTCCCCAGCGCAAAACAAGCCCCCCCAATATTTGAGGATCAATCTTAATTTCCAGGCGGACTTTCTTCCCGGCAAGGCGAATTAACCTGTTTTCCAATTCGGATTCCAGAGCAGGGGAAAGAGGAGCGGCCACCGTTACTTCCATTGGCTCAACATCCCTGGCCTTATCAAGAAGTCGCTGGTACTCCGGAGCGATGGAAGTGATAACCTCTTCTTTCTTTCTACTCAATAACCGGGGAAGCAAATCCTTTAAAGCTTTCTCCTTTTCCTCGGGAGAGATAAGTGGGTTTGAAAGGATCTTCTGGAGCTCGGCATCTTCCTCAAATATTCGGTTTAAAGAGGCAAGCTTTTCTCCCACCTCTTCTTCCTGCCCCATTTTTTGAGCAGCATAAAAGAGGGCCTCTGCATAGTGCCGGGCTACTTTTTTGTCTTTCACTATAACCTCTCCACCTCCGCAAGGGCCTCCTTGAGCAGATGCTCCTGATCTTCAGAGGTAAGGGTGCGGGCCAAAACCTTGCTTGCCGCCGCTACCACGAGGTCTGCTGCCTGGTTACGGATAGCGGCAATAGCCGAGCTTTTCTCTTTCTCCAGCTCCAGCCGGGCCTGTTCCAAAGCCCGCGCCGCCTCTTCTTTTGCCTGGGCGACTATTTCTGAGCGGGTAACCTCTGCCATCTCGTTAGCCCGTTGTAATATGTTCTGGGCTTCCTGTTGCGCTTGATTCAGTTGTTCCTTGTAAGAGGCCAAAAGCTCCTCTGCCTTTTCTTTGGCAGAAGCTGCTTCCTTAAGATCCCCTTGAATTTTTTCCTCTCTACTGGCCAAAGTTTTTTTGAGAGGTTTCCAAAGGATTAAATAAAGCCCCCCCAATACCAACAAGACATTAATTGTTTGGAATAGAAAAGTCCATATATTGAAAGCCAAGGCCTCAAAAATGGCATCCATAACACCACCTCCGTTATTTTATCTGCTTTTTGTATTAATCTAAATTTTAGTCCACAGGAGGATGGCTATAACAAAGGAAAAGAGGGTCAAGGCTTCCATGAAAGCTAATGCGAGAATTAAAGAAGTACGAATATCCCCGCTGGCCTCAGGCTGCCTGGCAATGCCTTCCATGGCACCCCTCGTAGCAATCCCTTGACCAATAGCAGATCCAAAAGCAGCCAAACATACAGCTAAAGCCACACCTACAAAAGCCAATCCGTTCATGATTCTTGCCTCCTTAATAAAATATAAAAATAATAAAATATAAAAATTAATTATTTAATGTCCGTGGACAAACGCAGATATATATACCACTGTCAGCAAAGTAAATACCAAGGCTTGAATAAGGCCCATAATTACCCCCAGCACCATCACCGGGAGTGGGAGCAATAAAGGAAACATCAGGGCCAGCGCCCCAACCACCGTCTTCTCACCAAACATGTTGGCAAAAAGACGGAGGGATAGGGATACAGGCTTAACCAGCTCTTCAATGACATTCAACACGAATAAAGCGGGGGTAGGCTGAAAAAAATGTTTGATATAGCCGCCCAAACCTTTCTTTTTAATACCTATGAGCTGGACCAGGATAATGGTAACCACAGCAAACGCCACCGTGGTAGAAAGATCAGTGGTAGGCGGTTTCATCTCGGGGATAAACCAGGAGAGGTTCAAAAATAGAATAAATACGAAGAGGGTCCCAACCAGCGGCAGGTATCTGCGCCCTTCCTCGCCCATGTTATCCTCCAGCAGCCCATTCAAAAAATCTGCTACCATCTCCAGTAAACCTTGAACCCCCCGGGGTATAGTATTTAAACGCCTGGAGATGAAAAATGCCAGGAGGAAAAGAATGATCATGACGATCCAGGTGTTAACCACGGTTGTTGTGACAGGTATATGACCTATATAAAACAAAACCGAGGGTCTTACATGTTCTAATAGATGCTGCAATGCTTCCAAACCCAATTTTTCTATCCCTCCTTTCCTCTAATAATGAAAAAAGCCTGGCCAATGTAAGCCATAATCTGAAGAAGAAGCCCGGTTGCTACCCCGAAAAAAAATATTTCCCCGCCCATAGAAGAAAGGCCAATCATGCCTAAGAACACAATAAACCTTATTAGCGAACGGGCTACCAGTTTGTTGGTCGCTTTTCGGGGAGGGAGTCCTTCCGCGTTGACTACAGCCGCCATCTGCCAGCGATAAAAGAACCAAGCAACGGACGCAGCCAGGGCCACCCCTATTGCAAAGGCCCAGTAGCCGAGCAACAAGGATATGAGTAAAATCCCCATACCCAGTATCGCCATAATTCTTTCTGCGCCCTTTGGTTCTTTATTCCCGTCTCTCATCGTTTCCCCGATCTGACTCCTTCTCCGGCTTCTTTTCCATCAATTCGCTTAATTCGCTCCACAAGCTGTAAAAACCTATTCCTATCCCTAAAAAAATCCCCAGCAACATAAAAACCGGAAAAGTCCCCAGGCGACGATCTATCCACCATCCCCCGTAGAGCCCCAGAAAAACCGCTACAACCATGGTGATCCCGAAGGAAAGCGCGAGGTTAAAGTAGCGAACAGAATTTACCCATCGCTGTTTTTTCTTAGTCAAATAAGATCATCCCTGCCGCTGCCGAAGCCGCAGTACCCCTTAAGTATTGTTATAAATTTCACAATAAACGTAAATCTAAAATATTTTAAGATAATTTCTAAAAATCTGCTCTATTTTCCTTTAAATTGTTTTTTTCAGACTTCACCTAAAAGATTCGCTTTTTCAACGCAAATTCCTGCCATTATTAAAAAAAATTTCACAGCTTCATTTTTTCGCCAGAGGGATTACATTTTTCCGGTATATTATGCGCAAACCTTCAAGAGTCAGAAAAGGATTGACCTCTTCAATTGTCTCGGACTCTTTGGCTATAAGCCCTGCCAGCCCTCCTGTTGCTACAACAAAGGGTTTTTGAGAAAATTCTTTGACCATACGTTTAACGATACCGTCTACCTGGCCTACAAAACCAAATATTATACCTGATTGTATGCAGGAAGCGGCATCCCTACCAATGACTTTAAGGGGCCTAACAAGTTCGACGCGGGGCAGTTTAGCCGCTTTCTGGAACAAAGCTTCCATGGAAATAGTAATACCCGGAGCAATGGCCCCTCCCAGGTAATCCCCCTTTTCAGAAATGGCATCAAAAGTTGTGGCTGTACCAAAATCAACAATAATCAAAGGAGCACCGTATAGTTCGATCGCGGCCACCGCGTTTACAACACGGTCCGCACCTACTTCGCGGGGGTTGTCATATAAGATGTTAAGACCTGTTTTTATACCGGGACCTACCATAAGGGGTAAAATATTGAAGTATTTCTCAATCATCTTTTCCAGGGGGTAGTGCAATGAGGGCACAACAGAGGAGATAATCACCGCATCAATGCACTCCGCCTGCAGCCCGTTCTGCTGAAAAAGATTTCGGATTAAAACCCCGTATTCATCGGAGGTCTTCCGGCGATCGGTAAAAATCCGCCAGCACATTTTCAGCTCTTCCCCATCATATACACCCAACATGATATTGGTATTACCGACATCGATTGCCAGTAGCACACCGCTCAACCCTCTCTCTTGATATATAAGCTCAGTACAGTTTACTACATTTTTTAAAAACTTAAAAGCACAAAGAGAAAGAAACAAAAAGAACCTTGAAATTAAATCTTTCGTTTTACCGCCTCCTGCGAAAAATGCAGGAATTACTCAAAAAATAGCGAAAAAAATAATGGGGTTCCGCTTAGTAGTCCAGCCCCTAAAAAACCTGGATGACAGATACTGTGAAGATTTCTTTTAAACTTAATCCCATAACCCACTTTACTGTCCTTTTAATAATGCTTCTTTCCTCCAGCCTGGCTGCTTTTGGCCTTTCCATTTCCGGCTATAAAGCTACCGGCATTATTTCTCCCCGTTTTACTTTTAAAGAAGTGTACCGCTGTGAGCCCTGGTATTTTCATCTGGGAGAATATGAGTTTCACCTCCCCAAGGATAGTCTAGTCATTCCAGTTTATTACAAAGAAGTTTTTCACGGTTTCATTATTCAGAAAAACAAAGAAGACCTCACCGTATCGGAAGCAAACCGGAGCCACAAGATAACGTACGGCTTTCTGGCCTTAAATAACAATACTTTCCTGCGCTTAAAAAAGGATACACTTTTTTTAACACTGGAAGACCTCCCTTTAAAGAAAAGGGTTCTGGCCAATGCCGGCCAGAAAATTAAGGTTCCGCAGCTTAGCGGTTTCGGCTTTACACATGTGTTCCTGCCCCCTCCGGAGTCATACTATATCTACCTCGAAAACGGCATCGTTCAACAGGATTTTCCCCTCCCTCACACGGGAGAAAATATTGGCCGGTACATGTTGTATTTCGGCCTTATGTCCTGCATAATTATTCTAACCATACAGATACTCACGCTGGATTTGCATCCCTCGGTCAAACTTCTGCATTTACTGGTAAATACGCCCCCTACCCGTCAGGAACTATTTCTGGCACTAATAATTTTTCCTGTAGTCTTCCTTGCAGAGAAATTCTCAGGATTCAGGCCATTTAATAATTTAATTGATCCTTTTTCTGTTATACTATATCTTGCCCTGGCACTTCTTCTTTTCATTTTGGCCCGGAAACAGGTCATCCCCACGCTGACTATCTTTGTGAACGGGTGGCATCTGCATCGCTGCATAATCCTCGCCCTGATAATATTTTTTATTATAACAGCTTTTTCCGCTTTCCAGTTTCCTGCAGGAATACTGCCGGAGCTTACATACCGGGGGATTGCCTTCAAGTTCCTGCTATGTTTTTTCTATGCCCTGGCTAAAGAATCTTACTGGAGGGGTTTTTTACATACTCTGCTGGAGAGACTCGGGGGAAAATGGATGGGTCTTGTCCTGACACCGTTAGTTTTTTCCGCTTTATTTTCGCTGAATTTGCTGTGTCAGCCCCAGGGCATCTCTACCTCACCCGATGATTTACTGCAATCGTTTTTTTTCATCCCGCTTACATTTTTTATGCTTGGTTACATGTATTACCGCACCAGAAACATCCTCTGCAGCACTGCTCTTCATGCCTTACTTCTTTTCCTGCCGGCACTCTTAATCTTTTAATAAGAAGAAAGCTTATTAGTTTTCTCGTTTAGCCCCTGCTACCGTTCTAGGGAAGCAGCGCTTTACTGTAGGCGAGAGCGACTTGTGAAGCGAAGTCAAAAAGTTCACGGCGAAGCGAAGGCCGGAGACGACCCTGCCGGCATGGACGCCGGCAGCCAACCTCTGACCTCTGACTACGGATGAAAATTGGCCAAGTAGGTCTGCGTTTAGATCACGTGCGGCTTCCACAGGGGTGGCGCAAGGTTGGGGCAAGCGTAATGTGCAGCTTGAGCATGCAGGTTCAGCGAAGCAAGGGCTCGAGATGGCCCGGCAGACATGGAGGACTGCCGCCGGCAGCGCGAACATGGAGGTGAGCTCTGCCGGGAAGGCCAATCGAGAGCCCGAGCTGAGCTGTAAAACC
>JAKORA010000265.1 GCA_029778075.1 Bacillota bacterium
CGTTATTTGGACCGCGATTTGTTTCCTCCAGAAATTTGCCGGTAAGCCACATTTTAAAAGACCGGCTTCTAACGGGCCAGTTTTGCTTAAATTCGCCAACAGGCACACGTGCAAAAGGCGTTTCGTGTTCGTCCCGGAAAAGCTCGGCCTGCTGTGCTATTTTTAAAAGTTTATCGTGCTGGGTTTCCTCTTCTTCTTTTTCGGCTTCTTTTTCTTGTGCTGACAGTTCCTTTCTTAGCCGGTCCACTTCCTGCCTGATTACCGTTTTACCAATCCCTAAAGGCTTTAAAATCTTTGCCAGCTGATCAATCTTTAAATCTCGGTCAATGCCGCTTGCAAGTTTTGCAGTAAAGAGCATTGCTTCCGCCCGGACCTCTTCGCTGTGGGGGTCCTGCTCCAGCTGAGCCGTTACCAGATCCAGATAATTTTTAGCTTCTTTAGCCGCCTGCAGTATATACTCCTTAAATTGTTCCTGCCCCAGCTCCCTTAAAAGGTCATTTAAGTCTTTGCCGTCAGGCAGGTTAATTATTTTGGCCGCCGGATAAAAATCTTTGGCCAGTTCCAGCGCCGCCTTACGGCCAGGCTCGTCGCCGTCGAAGCAAACATAAAAGCTGGGGACCTTGGCAAGCTGTTCCCGCTGTTTTTCACTTAACCGGGTTCCCAGGGAACAAAGCGCCGGCAGGCCGGCCTGAAGCAGGGAAAGATAATCAAAAATACCTTCCGCCAAGAAGGGGGGCTTCGGAATTTTGTATATGGTTTCAATACCTAAAAGGGGCTTCGCCCAGCCGGCAGGGTAAAGATATTTTCCGCCTCCCTTTTCGCCGGGTTTATGAAAGGCTACCTGGATCGGCTTACCATATTGATAGAAGGGAATTACAATTCTGCCGTGGGGCATATACCAGCTGCGCCCGTCCTTTGTATCAATCAGCAAGCCCAACTGCCGCGCCGCCTCCTGATCCTGGGGCAATTTTTGGCCACAGTAGCCAACCCCCTGCTCTTTTATAAATTCTTCTGAAAAGCCCCGGCCCTTTAAATATTCCAGATCCTCCGGCCGCAAATTTCGGGCCCAGGCGGCCAGCCGCTTCTGCAGTTCCTGCTGCCGGTCTAGCCTTTTCTCGTATTCCTGCCGGGCCTCTTCTGTTTGCTCTGGCCAGGGAATACCTGCCCGGTCAGCAAGCCACCGGGCTGACGTTAACAGGTCCCAGCCTCTAACCATCATCACAAGGTCAATA
>JAKORA010000020.1 GCA_029778075.1 Bacillota bacterium
ATGGAGGCGACTACGCCGGCACCCACGGTGCGCCCGCCTTCACGGATGGCAAAACGCAGACCTTCCTCTATGGCAATGGGAGTAATCAGCTCGATCTCCATGGTGATGTTGTCACCGGGCATAACCATCTCCACACCCTCCGGTAACTTGATGGAGCCCGTCACATCGGTGGTCCTAAAATAAAACTGGGGACGATAACCAGGGAAAAACGGGGTATGACGGCCACCTTCTTCTTTCTTTAAGACGTAAACCTGAGCATTGAACTTGGTATGCGGCTTGATGCTGCCAGGCTTGGCTAAAACCTGACCGCGCTCTACTTCGTCCCGGTCAATGCCCCGCAGCAATACGCCAATGTTGTCCCCCGCTTCGGCTTCTTCCAGTGTCTTGCGAAACATCTCTACGCCGGTGGCTACGGTCTTGCGCGGACGATCGTTGAAACCGACTATCTCTACTTCGTTGCCGACTTTGATGGTGCCACGCTCCACCCGGCCGGTGGCTACTGTGCCGCGACCGGTTATGGTGAAGACGTCCTCTACCGGCATGAGGAAGGGCTTCTCTTTGTCACGCTGCGGCGTGGGTATATAGCTGTCTATGGCATCCATTAGTTCCCATACTACTTTGCAGTTCTCACAGCCCGGATCACCACAGCCGCATTCCATGGCCTTCAGGGCAGAACCCTTGACGAAGGGAATATCGTCTCCAGGAAATTCGTAGTCGCTGAGCAGTTCTCTTACTTCCATCTCTACTAATTCCAGTAGCTCGGGATCGTCTACCATGTCAACTTTGTTTAAAAAGACGACAATATAGGGAACCCCTACCTGACGCGCCAGTAAGATGTGCTCTCTCGTTTGCGGCATGGGACCATCGGCCGCCGATACTACCAGTATGGCACCGTCCATCTGCGCGGCACCGGTGATCATGTTCTTGACGTAGTCGGCGTGGCCGGGACAGTCCACATGGGCATAGTGACGATTCTTGGTCTCATACTCGACATGCGCCGTGGCTATCGTGATGCCACGCTCACGCTCCTCCGGAGCTTTGTCAATCTGTTCAAAATCCATGCGCTCCGCAAACCCCTGACTCGCCAAACAGTAGGTTATCGCCGAGGTCAAGGTCGTCTTGCCATGATCCACGTGCCCTATCGTCCCAACATTAACATGAGGCTTGGTCCTCTCATATTTCTTCTTGGCCATATTTTAACACCCCTTAATTTTTAGATTAAAATACCTGTATGCAAAGCCTGCCTCAAGCAAACCTTGAAGCGAGCGCCAACCTTAGCCAGCCCCATTTTCATACATAACTCCTGTGAATAATTTTCTCGGCCAGATTTGCCGGAAGCTCGTTATAATGAGAAAACTCCATAGAATAAGTCCCCCGGCCCTGGGTATGTGAACGAAGGTCGGTAGCATAACCGAACATTTCAGAGAGCGGCACAAAAGCCCTGATTACCTGGCTGCCGCCCTTAGGTTCAATGCCTTCCACTTTTCCTCTTCTGGAGTTAATGTCTCCAATAACCTCACCTATATATTCCTCCGGCACCATAATTTCAACCTTCATTATGGGTTCCAGGAGTACGGGCTTCGCCAGGGACATACATTTTTTAAAGGCCTGGGAAGCAGCAATTTTAAAGGCCAGCTCCGAGGAATCGACCTGGTGGAAAGAGCCGTCCAGTAAAGATACCTTCACATCGATTACTGCATAACCGGCCAAAACACCGCTGTTAAGAGCTTCCCTGACGCCGCTTTCCACGGCGGGGATAAATTCTTTTGGTATGGCCCCCCCCACCACCTTGTTTTCGAAAACAAAACCGCTTCCTCTCTCCAGGGGATCAATCTCCAAGACAACATGGCCGTACTGCCCCCGGCCACCTGTCTGGCGGATAAATCTTCCTTCGGATCGGGCACCGGTCAGAATAGTTTCTTTATAAGCCACCTGCGGCCGTCCCACGTTGGCCCCTACCTTAAACTCCCGCAAGAGACGGTCAATGATAATCTCCAGGTGCAGCTCTCCCATCCCGGAGATGATCGTCTGCCCCGTTTCTTCATCGGTATGTGCCTGTAAGGTGGGATCTTCTTCAGTAAGCTTTTGCAGGGAGAGGGACATCTTCTCCTGGTCGGCTTTGGTCTTGGGTTCAATGGCTACAAAGATAACAGGTTCTGGAAACTTAATATTTTCCAGGATAATGGGATCGCTCTCACTGCACAGAGTATCGCCGGTAGTTGTTTTCTTTAAGCCGACAGCAGCCACGATATCGCCGGCAATAGCGCTTTCAAGATCTTCCCTGTGATTGGCGTGCATCCTCAAAATGCGGCCTACACGTTCTTTGACATCCTTGAGGGGGTTGTAGACATAGGACCCATTAGACAGTGTCCCGGAATAAATCCGGAAATAGGTCAGCTTACCGACAAAGGGGTCGCTCATAATCTTAAAAGCCAGAGCGGCAAAGGGCTCCTTTTCATCGGCCTGGCGAAGGAGAATTTCCTCGCTATCCGGCCTTTTGCCCTGTACCGGCGGAATATCCAGGGGGGAAGGAAGGTAGCGGACCACTGCATCAAGCAACGGCTGTACCCCTTTGTTACGATAGGAGCTACCGCAAAAGACCGGGACATAGTTATAGTTTATCGTAGCCAGGCGCAGCGCTTTATGAATCTCCTCCTCGCTTACTTTTCGTCCTTCGAGATATTTTTCCATGATCCCCTCATCAATTTCGGCCAGCATTTCAATGAGCCTTTCCCTGTATTGTTCCGCCAGCTCGCGCATCTCCTCCGGCACTTCCGTCTCATCGCTGCGAGTCCCCAGGTCGTCAAGGTAGATGATCGACTTAAAGCGTATCAGATCCACCACGCCTTTAAACTCCTCTTCCACACCGATAGGAAGTTGAATGGGTATAACGGCAGCCTTGAGTTTGGCCCGCATCATGCGCAGTGTATTGAAAAAGTCGGCGCCGGGAATATCCATTTTGTTTACATAGGCGATGCGGGGAACACCGTACTTGTCGGCCTGTCTCCAGACGGTTTCCGACTGGGGCTCCACCCCCTCTTTGGCAGAAAAAATACCGATAGCGCCATCCAGCACCCTCAGGGAGCGTTCCACCTCTACAGTAAAGTCCACGTGTCCTGGTGTATCTATAATATTAATACGTGCCCCTTTCCAAAAACAGGTAGTGGCGGCCGAAGTAATGGTGATACCCCTTTCCTGCTCCTGCACCATCCAATCCATGGTAGCCGCGCCATCATGCACCTCGCCGATTTTATGCACCTTGCCTGTATAGAAAAGGATACGCTCGGTGGTAGTAGTCTTTCCTGCATCAATATGCGCGATGATACCTATATTCCTTGTTTGCTTAAGATCCATAAAAATACTCCCCTTCAAGGTCCCGGACGGACCAAACACAAAACATATATGTGTTACCAGCGGTAATGGGCAAAAGCCTTGTTACTTTCAGCCATTTTATGGGTGTCCTCTTTCTTCTTGATCGTAGTACCGGTATTGTTAGCGCAATCAATGATCTCAGCCGCCAGTCTCTGGGCCATGGTTTTCTCTCCCCGGGCCCGGGCATTGTTAACCAGCCATCTGATCGCCAGAATAACTTTACGGTGGCTGCTAACCTCCACCGGTACCTGGTAGGTGGCACCGCCGACACGCCGCGGCTTGACTTCCAATACGGGTGAGGCGTTGCGTATCGCTGTTTCAAATACCTCCAGCGGTTCTTTTCCCGTTTTCTCCCTGATGATTTCCATGGCTCTGTAAAAATTTGACTGTGCCACGCCTTTTTTTCCGTCATACATGAGTTTGTTAATAAACTTGCTGACAAGTACGTTATTGTATATGGGATCAGGCAGTACTTCTCTCCTGGGAACCGGGCCTTTTCTCGGCAAAACACACCCCTCCTTTTTATTCAAATGTTTCATGCCCAATGCTGAAAAAGTGCTAAAGGTTTTTTTCAGCGAAACAACAAATTTTACTTTAACTCCTACGCTTTAGGTTTCTTCGTTCCATACTTGGAACGCCCTTGTTTTCTATTACTTACCCCGGCGGAATCAAGTGCTCCCCTGATGAGGTGATATCTTACCCCGGGCAGGTCTTTGACGCGGCCGCCCCTGACCAGAACAACGGAGTGTTCCTGCAGGTTATGACCAATCCCGGGTATATAGGCTGTAACTTCGGTACCGTTGGTTAACCTGACACGGGCAATTTTGCGCAGTGCGGAGTTTGGTTTTTTAGGAGTTGTCGTCGAAACCCTCGTGCAAACACCTCTTTTTTGCGGAGAGTTTTCCAGCGCCGGCGCAGCCGATTTCTTGACGATTTGCCTTCTGTTTTTGCGTACCAGCTGATTTAGTGTAGGCACAAAGCAACACCTCCCTTCCTGGAAAAGGCTATTTTTCGATAATGGCACACATAGCCGCTCCTACCTTGATACCGCAAGCTTTACCCAGTTCAGCCATTGTATCGGCGTAAAAAATCTGCACACCTTTTTCCTTGCAGGACTGGAGCACCGGAGCGACCACTTTTTCCTCCGCGTCCTTAGCGATATACACGGCCAGAGCCGACCCGTTTTCCACCGCTTTGACAGTTTGCCGCATCCCGACAACAATTTTCCCCGCTTTTTTTATTTCGTCAAGTGCCATTACAGACTCTCCTCCTCCTTTGAAATCATCGAAGGTTTTGTCTAAAAAAGCACACTCAGCTATTTTAGCACCGCCTGAAACAATTGTCAATTAATTTTTAACCCGATTCGGTGAGATCGCCGTACTTTAACGTCGGCTCTTCCGGGGCCACGGCCACCCTGTAATCTTCTCCGTCAACGGCGGTCCCTTCTTCCCGGTCCACCGCCGGCGGAGCGGTAGTGCCGGCAGCATCTCCTTCAGGTTCGCCATATAAGGCATTATCTTCGTCATCCCTGACAGGTATGACTCTAATGTTCCGGTAACGGGACATCCCCGTACCTGCAGGAATAAGCTTGCCGATAATTACGTTTTCCTTTAATCCCAAGAGCGGGTCAATTTTGCCCTTAATGGAGGCATCTGTCAGCACCCTGGTCGTCTCCTGGAAGGAGGCTGCGGAGAGGAAAGAATCGGTAGCCAGGGATGCTTTCGTTATACCCAGAAGAACCGGCCTCGCTACTGCGGGTTTGCCCCCGCTCTCGACAACTTTACGGTTAACATCTTCCACTACAAAGCTATCCTCCAGGCTTCCCGGTAACAGATCCGTATCCCCGGAATCTTCTATTTTTACTTTTTTCAGCATCTGGCGAATAATTATCTCAATATGCTTATCGTTGATATCCACGCCCTGGAGACGGTAAACCCGCTGCACTTCCTGGATAAGATAGAGCTGTACGTCCCTTATGCCCTTGACTTTCAGGTAGTCATGAGGGTTAATGGAGCCTTCAGTCAACTCTTCACCGGCCTCAATAAAGTCATTTTCTTTGACCTTCAAGCGTGCTCCGTAAGGCACCTGGTAGGTCTTAACTTCCCCATGGGGCGAATAAATCCTGATTTCACGCTTGTTGCGCGCCTCTCGCAGCTCTACCCGTCCGGAAATTTCGCTGATGAGGGATTGCCCTCTGGGTTTGCGGGCTTCAAAAAGCTCCTCCACCCTGGGTAAACCCTGGGTAATATCGTCACCGGCCACACCACCGGTATGGAAAGTCCTCATGGTAAGCTGGGTCCCCGGTTCTCCAATGGACTGTGCGGCAATAATGCCCACTGCTTCTCCTACATCCACCAACTCGCCTGTGGCCAAGTTACGGCCGTAGCACTTGATACATACGCCAAAACGGGACCTGCAGGTAATAACAGAGCGAATCTTAACCTGTTTTATCCCCGCATTTATAATTTTCTCTGCTGCATCCTCATCAATCATCTCGTCCCCACGGGCCAGAATTTCCCCTGTTTCCGGATGCAGGACATCCTCCAGGGCAAAGCGGCCTACGATACGCTCTGTAAGTTCTTCGATAACATCATCGCCGTCTTTAAGCTCCTCCACAGTGATTCCCTGCATCGTTCCGCAATCTGTATCCCTGACAATAACATCCTGGACCACGTCCACCAGACGCCGGGTCAAATAGCCTGAATCAGCGGTTTTCAAGGCTGTATCGGCCAGACCTTTACGCGCTCCGTGCGTGGAGATAAAGTATTCGAGCACGGTAAGTCCCTCGCGGAAATTGGCCTTGATCGGTAAATCCAGAATTCTACCCGTCGGGTCGGCCATCAGGCCGCGAATACCTGCCAGCTGTGTAATCTGGGATTCGTTGCCGCGCGCCCCTGACTGGGACATCATAAAGATGGGGTTGAAGCGGTCAAACCCCTTCATAAGGTCGCTGGAGATCTTATCCTTGGCTTTATGCCAGATGTCGATAATACGATCATAGCGCTCTTCAGCAGTTATAAAGCCCCGGCGATACTGATTTTCTATTTCTTCAACCTGCTGCTCCGCTTTCTGCAGGATCTCCTGCTTGCTTTCCGGGACAACAATATCGACCATACCGATAGTAACTCCTGCCGAGGTAGCGTATTTGAAGCCGAGCTTCTTGACCTCGTCAAGTATCTCCGTAGTCCTGGTGCTACCGTACTTGCGGTAACAAAGGGAGATAAGATAGACCATATAGTCCTTTTTGATGGGATCATTAAGGGGAATTTCCCCAAATTTTTCTTTTATTTTCCGGATACTCTGGTCTTCATCAAAATAAAGATGCTCTTCCCTTAAAAGCATTTCCTCGTCGGCATTATTGATATAGGGGAAATCGTCCGGAAAAATCTCGTTAAAAATCAGTTTGCCAGGAGTGGTAATTAGATATTTTCTTTTGCCCGCAACACCGGCCTGCTGCAGGTTTGGTTTAGGCAAGCTGGAAACATCGACAATAATCCTCGCCTGCAGCTCAACATGGCCGTGATTATAGGCCATAACAGCTTCATAGGGATCGGTAAAGTATTTCCCTTCCCCGACGGCACCCTCCTTTTCTATGGTCAGATAATAAATTCCCAGCACCATATCCTGCGTAGGTGTAACCACAGGGCGTCCATCTTTGGGGTTTAAAAGGTTGCGCGCTGAAAGCATAAGGATACGCGCCTCAGCCTGCGCCTCAGCGGAAAGGGGAACGTGAACAGCCATCTGGTCACCGTCAAAATCAGCATTGTAAGCGGTACACACAAGGGGATGAATTTGAATGGCCTTCCCCTCCACGAGCACGGGCTCAAAAGCCTGAATGCCGAGGCGGTGCAGCGTAGGGGCACGGTTCAAAAGGACGGGATGGTCCTTGATAACCTCCTCCAGCACATCCCAGACTTCGGGGCGCACTTTTTCTGCCATTCTCTTGGCGCTTTTGATGTTATGGGCGTAACCATCCTTCACCAGTTTACGCATCACGAAAGGCTTGAACAACTCCAGGGCCATCTCCTTGGGAAGACCGCACTGGTAGAGCTTGAGTTCAGGGCCCACTACAATAACAGAACGGCCGGAATAGTCCACCCTTTTGCCCAGCAGGTTCTGGCGGAAACGCCCCTGCTTACCTTTAAGCATATCACTCAACGATTTCAGCGGCCTGTTGCCGGGCCCCGTCACAGGACGGCCCCTGCGCCCGTTATCGATTAAGGCATCAACCGCCTCCTGGAGCATGCGCTTCTCGTTTCTGACAATAATATCAGGGGCGCCCAGATCCAGGAGCCTCTTTAAACGGTTGTTGCGGTTAATAACACGGCGGTAAAGATCGTTTAAATCGGAGGTGGCAAAACGGCCTCCATCCAACTGCACCATAGGCCTCAGGTCGGGAGGAATAACCGGAATAACCTCCATAATCATCCAGGAAGGAGAATTACCGGATTTGCGGAAAGCCTCCACCACTTCCAGTCGTCTGATAGCACGGACTTTTTTCTGGCCGCTGCTCGATTTTACTTCTGCACGGAGTTCCGCAGAGAGTTCCTCCAGGTCGATCTCTTCCAGCAATTTTTTTACCGCTTCCGCCCCCATCTCCGCCTTAAAACCCTTCCCGGCAGCAAAAAGCGCATCGTATTTTTCCCGGTATTCCCTATACTCGGCTTCTGTAAGAAGCTGCTTTTTGCTGAGATAGGTTTCACCAGGATCGATGACAACATAAGCGGCAAAATAAAGTATCTTTTCCAGAGCGCGCGGCGACATGTCCAGTAACAGCCCCATGCGGCTGGGAATACCCTTAAAATACCAGATATGGGAAACCGGAGCAGCCAGTTCAATATGTCCCATTCTTTCCCGGCGCACCTTGGCCCTGGTTACCTCTACTCCGCAGCGGTCACAAACAATACCCTTGTAGCGGACACGCTTGTATTTGCCGCAGTGACATTCCCAATCTTTTTGAGGGCCAAAAATCTTTTCGCAAAAAAGACCTTCTCTTTCCGGTTTAAGGGTGCGGTAGTTAATGGTTTCGGGTTTTTTTACTTCTCCACGGGACCATGCTCTGATTTGTTCCGGAGACGCAAGGCTTATCTGTAAAGCATCAAAGTTGTTGACATCCAACAAGGACTATTTCCCCCTTCCGAAATGGTTGTTGGTGTCTAAAACAAGTCGTCCTCTTCCTCTTCAATATCAAACCGCCTGGTTCCTTTGGAACGTTTTAGCTTTCGGTTTTCAACTTCCAGGAGTTCATCCTCGTCCACTTCTTCCAGATCATCATTTTTGTCCAGAATGTCAAAATTCCCGACTTCCAGGGATACCTTTTCCAGATCTTCGTCCTCATCCAGCAGAGGAGCTCCCTCTTCTTCCAACTCCTCTTCGGTGGGCTCCAGTTCTTCCTCCTCTGCCTCAAGTCCTTCCATGTTCACATCAAGGAGGTAATCACCGTCCTCATCGTCTTCCCTGATCGATACCTCTCCGGCATCTTCACTTAAAACCTTTACATTCAGACCAAGGCTTTGCAGTTCCTTGACCAATACCTTGAAAGATTCAGGAACACCGGGTTCGGGAATATTGTCGCCCTTGACGATGGCCTCGTAAGTCTTGACACGGCCGACCACGTCATCGGACTTCACTGTCAGGATCTCCTGCAGGGTATAGGAGGCGCCGTAAGCCTCCAGGGCCCAGACCTCCATCTCCCCAAACCTCTGACCGCCAAACTGGGCTTTTCCGCCCAGCGGCTGCTGGGTAACGAGAGAATACGGGCCGGTGGAACGGGCGTGTATTTTGTCGTCCACCAGGTGGGCCAGCTTTAACATATAGATATAGCCGACTGTAATTTCGTTGTCAAAAGGTTCACCGGTCCGCCCATCCCTAAGAATGGTTTTCCCGTTGAGCGGCAGACCGGCCTCCTTGAAGCCTTTAAAAATATCTTCCTCGTTTGCCCCGTCAAAAACAGGTGAAGCGATATGGATCCCCAATACCTTGGCCACCCAGCCAAGGTGGGTTTCCAGTACCTGTCCGACATTCATGCGTGAAGGTACTCCCAGAGGATTTAAAACAATTTCTACCGAAGTACCGTCGGGGAGAAAAGGCATATCCTCTTCCGGGAGAATACGGGCGACGACACCTTTGTTACCGTGCCGGCCGGCCATTTTGTCTCCTTCGGAAATCTTTCTTTTTTGTGCGACATAAACCCTTACCAACTGGTTTACACCGGGAGAAAGCTCGTCGCCGGACTCCCGGGAAAACACCTTAACATCAACAACCATACCGTATTCTCCATGCGGCACTTTTAGAGAGGTATCACGCACCTCACGGGCTTTTTCTCCAAAAATCGCCCGCAGCAGCCTCTCTTCCGCCGTAAGCTCGGTCTCTCCCTTGGGAGTAACCTTGCCTACCAGGATATCACCGGCGCGCACCTCTGCACCAATCCTAATAATACCACGCTCATCAAGATCTCTTAAGGCATCTTCGCCAATGTTCGGGATATCCCTGGTTATTTCTTCAGGTCCAAGTTTTGTATCTCTGGCTTCTGCTTCATATTCTTCGATATGAATAGAAGTAAAAATATCATCTTTGACGAGCTTCTCGCTGATCAGGATAGCATCTTCATAGTTGTAACCTTCCCAGGGCATAAACGCTACCAGGATATTCCGCCCCAGAGCCAGTTCGCCCTGGTCAGTACAGGGACCGTCGGCAATAACTTCATCCCTGGCAACGATCTGTCCCTTGCGGACAATCGGTTTCTGGTTCATGCAGGTCCCCTGATTGGAGCGCTTAAACTTCTGCAGCTTGTAAATATCACAGCCCTTAAAGGGGAAGCGCCTGGCTTTATCCAGAAAAACCTCCCCGGTCCGCCCATTAATAATCCTGTTGGTCTCATCCGTATCGCCCTCGCGCTGGACGACAATTTCCGTGCTGGAAACATAAACAACCCTGCCGGGGTTCTCGGCTAAAACCATGACGCCGGAATCACGGGCGGCTTTATACTCCATACCTGTACCGATCAGCGGGGCTTCGGTCTTGATTAAAGGAACCGCCTGGCGCTGCATGTTAGAACCCATCAGAGCCCTGTTGGCATCATCGTTCTCCAGGAAAGGTATCAAAGCGGTGGCCACACTAACCAGCTGCTTGGGAGAAACATCCATATAATCCACTTTCGATGGGGGGACCAGAACAGTATCCTTACGGAAGCGGCAGGTCACCCGGTTGGAGAGAAAGCGACCTTCCTCATCCAAAGGGGCGTTGGCCTGTGCAATTATATATTCATCTTCGTCATCGGCGGTAAGATACACTACTTCGTTGGTAACAACATTTTTTTCTTTATCTACACGTCGGTAAGGGGTCTCAATAAAACCGTATTCGTTGATACGCGCATAGGTGCTTAGAGAGCCGATCAAACCGATATTAGGGCCTTCCGGAGTTTCAATGGGACACATCCTGCCGTAGTGGGAGTGATGCACGTCACGCACTTCGAAACCGGCCCGTTCACGGCTTAAACCGCCAGGTCCCAGAGCGCTGAGGCGGCGCTTATGCGTCAACTCTGCCAGCGGGTTGGTCTGATCCATAAACTGTGAAAGTTGGCTGCTGCCAAAGAACTCTTTAATGGCGGCGATTACCGGCCTGATATTAATAAGCGCCTGAGGAGTTACCGCTTCGACATCCTGGATCGTCATCCTCTCCCGAACGACCCGTTCCATACGTGACAGTCCGATACGGAACTGGTTCTGCAGAAGTTCCCCCACACTGCGCAAGCGCCTGTTTCCCAGGTGATCAATATCGTCGATACTACCAAGACCATCCATCAGGTTTAAAAAATAACCAATCGTAGCCACAATATCTTCCTTGGTGAGATGTTTGACATGCAGCGGAATATCGCCGTTACTTAAAACGGTGCAGGCCTTCCCCTCCTGGTTGAATACCTTTACCCTGTCAATACGGAGCTCCTGTATCTGTTTACAAAGAACCCCATCGACCACTGCTCCCTTGGCGGCAAGGAGTTCACCGGTGTCGGGATGGAGAAGATCTTCGGCCAGGGTGTTGTAAAGCAGCCTTCCCCGCAGAGACAGCTTTTTATTGATTTTATAACGGCCGACCTTGGCAAAATCGTAACGCTTCGGATCAAAAAAGAGGGATTCAAAAAGGTTGCGTGCGTTCTCTACGTTAAGAGGCTCTCCCGGCCTCAGACGTTTATATATTTCCAGCAAGCCGTCCTCACGGGAATCCGTATGATCTTTTTCCAGGGTATTGAGGATACGGCTGTCGCCATCATAAAGTTCCATAATTTCGTTAACGGTACCGTATCCCACCGCACGCAGCAAAGCGGTAACCGGAATTTTTCGGGTACGGTCGACCTTGACCCAGAGGATATCGTTGGCATCTCCCTCAAATTCGAGCCAGGCTCCCCTGTTAGGAATAATCGTTGCGGTAAACAGGTGCTTGCCGTTAACAACCTGGCTGTTGAAATAAACGCCCGGCGAACGTACCAGCTGGCTGACAATAACCCGTTCCGCACCATTAATGATAAAAGTGCCGTTATTGGTCATAAGGGGGAAATCCCCCATGAAGACCTCCTGCTCCTTAACCTCACCAGTCTCCCTGTTGACAAGCCTGATACGCACTTTAAGAGGGACGGCATAATTGGCGTCTCTCTCTTTGCATTCCTCCACGGAATATTTCGGTTCTCCAAGGGAATAATCGATAAACTCGAGGACTAAATTTTGGGTAAAGTCTTTAATAGGAGAAATGTCTTGAAAAACTTCCCTTAACCCCTCTTCCAGAAACCAGTTGTAAGAACTCTTTTGAATCTCGATCAGATCAGGAAGGTCTAAAATTTCATTAATACGGGAATAGCTTCTTCTTTTCCTATTTCCCGCTTCGACCTCCTTAAACATAAAAAAATCACTCCCCCGGTTTTGATATAGTTAACAGGGATAAAAATTTGGTGGAAAAACATATAGCAACCCTCTAGAAAGGGGGTCTTAGCAATAGAAAAAATGAATGCCGCATTTGTCTAGTTTTAACCATTAAACATGGAATTATTCGCAAAATATCTGCGGCATTATAAACATTTATAAAACCTATTCATCAACCCTGATCCGGATCATAGGTACTTGAGCCTGTTTACGCATTTTACAATATTATCACAGAATATGATTTACGTCAAGAAATTTTTTTACAGTACCAACGACTGGCTGTTTATAACTGCGAAAGTTGATTTATTAGTGTTAAAAACGAATGAACATAACCTGACTTGGAACCCGTTTCATGACCTGAAGGGGGCGCAAGGTTGGGGCGAGCGGGAACTTATAAAACTAACAATATAGCCTATTTATCATTTGAACAAAATTTGATAAAAAAAGAATGGACCAAAGATTATTGAGGAGGACCATCAAAATGTTTAATTATGTTTGGCCAATCGCAATGGTCGTATTATCAAATGTAGCATATCAAATTTGCGCAAAGTCTGTACCAAATGACATGGATCCACTTGCTTCTTTAACGATAACCTACATTGTCGGAGCAGTACTGTCCATGATTTTGTTTTTTGTATTGCACGAGGGTACAAATATAATTATAGAGTTCAGTAAAGTAAACTGGGCTCCTTTTGCCTTTGGCATTGTATTGGTCGGACTGGAGGTCGGATGGATTTATGCCTACAGAGCTGGATGGCAAGTAAGTACAGCCCAAATTGTGCATAGTGCATTTCTTGCTGTTGCGTTAATCTTTGTAGGGGCATTGCTCTACAAAGAAGCACTGACTTGGAATAAACTTGTCGGTATTTTGGTATGCTTGATCGGACTTGTATTTATTAATTATAAATAGAACAAATGTCAATGGTAAAATAATTCCATTAAATTGGAAAGGAAAATTTCTCAGTATTCAGCGGAGGATGACAATACAGAGGTTCTTTCTTTTGAGGATGCGACAGCGACTTTCTTTTAATTTACTGATGAGCCCAGGGAAGCAGCGATTTGCTGTGGGCGAGAGCGACTTGTGGAGCGAAGTCAAAAAGTTCACGGCGAAGCGAAGGCCGGAGACGACCCTGCCGACATGGACGCCGGTAGCCGGTCTTGCTGGTTCAAAGACCGATGAAAATAGCCTTATTTAGAATCCATTTCATGCCCCGCAGGGGTGGCGCAAGGTTGGGGCGAGCGAAATGTGCAGCTTGAGCCTGCAGGTTCAGCAAAGCGAAGGCTCAAGATTGGCCCGGCGGACATGGAGGTCCGCCGCCGGCAGCGCGAACATGGAAGTGAGCTCTGCCG
>JAKORA010000266.1 GCA_029778075.1 Bacillota bacterium
ACACCATAGTATCAACCTCATTTTTAAATTATATCTTTAAATATCTTAGCAAAAAATGCCGGCAATGACCATGCTAACAAAAAAAGCCCTCTGGGGCTTTTTTTTAATATGGTGGGTCCTGCGCGATTTGAACGCGCGACTTCTACCCTGTCAAGGTAGCACTCTCCCGCTGAGTTAAGGACCCATAATAACAATACATATTTTATAGTTCTCAGCGGCAAAAGTCAAGCAGAATAAAGTGGTTTTAAAAAACCCGTTCTGAGATTTTCCCTCTTGCCCTGGACTGGCAGTCCGTGGTATAATTTTTTGGCAACAATGTGACCGGGTGGTCACATGGGAGGTGAGCTATTGCCAAAACCTACGTTTTATAACCTTCCTGAAGAAAAACGAAACCTCATTTTCCGCCATGCCCTGGAGGAATTTGCCCGGTTTCCCTATGAGCGGGCATCCCTTTCGGCAATCGTCAACAGGGCAGACATTGCCAAGGGAAGTATGTATCAATATTTTACAGGCAAAAAGGATTTATATATGTACTTAATCCAGGAGGTGTATGCACGGAAACGTGAATTCCTGCAGCCTGTGTGGGAGCAAAAAGAAAAAGTCGACTTTTTTGAACTTGCCTCCCTTTATTACAAGCGATCCTGGCACTTCGCCCGTCAGTATCCTTTACACCATCGCGTCACAGTAAACTTTTGGGACAGCAAGGACGCCGCACTCCGCGAGGAAATACTCCGAAAAAAGGAAATCCGAATTTCGGAATTCTCCGAAATGCTGGAGCTGGGCCTCCTGTCAGGGGTAGTTTCCCCAGATATCAATAAAGACGCCGTTTGGTTCGTCTATCATGCAGTAGCTAAAGCCCTTGTGGACAACTTTTTAGACCCACATATCAATGCAGAATCCCATGAAGCCTACATAAACTCAGTCCTCACCGTCCTGGAGCGAGGACTGCGGCCCAGAAAGGAGTAAAAAATATGCGTAAAGCACTTATCTCCCTGATAATAATAATACTTTTGGCGGGATGCTCAACTACACCCAGCACCGATGAATTGGCAGTGGCCATCCCTACCGACCCCGACAACTTTCATCCTCACCAGTCTGTAGCAGCTGCTACAGCAGAAATCGCCTTTAATATCTTCGAAGGCCTGGTGAAAGCCGCTCCCGACGGATCCATCATTCCTGCCCTGGCCACCGAGTGGATTATCTCCCCTGACGGTCGTCAGTACACCTTCACCCTCCGGGCGGGAGTAAAGTTTCACAATGGCCGGGAACTGGAGGCA
>JAKORA010000267.1 GCA_029778075.1 Bacillota bacterium
ATATTTCTTACCGTTTTTCTCGTATAGCCCAAAATTAAGCAGCGAATCTGCCCCGATTTTTTCGACGACTTCACCGCCAATAGTAAGACAGGATTTATTCAGGCTGATTTTATCTTTCAGTCCAACTTTGCCGCGCCGTTGGGTCATAGTTTTATACCACGTTACTTTTGGCTTTACTACCTCAACGCCAACATCCCGCATCTGCTCTTCAAAGCTCCGCTCGTCGTCCGCATCCAGCGCCGTCGGCGCGCCGAGAACATCACGGAGTTCTGATAAACGGCTAGTCCGCTTCAATGCTCTCACTCCCTTCCTTATAATCCAGCAAAATGGCAAAGAGCTTTCCGCATTTGCTACACTCATAAAACCGCCTTTCGCTGTATGTTGTGTCAAAGCTAGTAAGATAAGGTTTTTTAACCCGGAAACCGCATACAGGACAAGTTGTCTGCGGCTCTCTGCCGATCATTTTCTTGCCCCCTCTTCCGGTTCCGGCACATAAAACTTACACTCCTGCACTATATAACCGACATACTTTTTATTAGTGCTGCTGCTAAATGTTTTTCTATAAGCCCTTTTCCAGACTCGCTTCTTATTCGCTATCCAATCGCATTTCAGTGGCCATGCATTTTTACAGCCCCAACAGATGCTCCGGATTGTTGGATTATTGACGTCAATTATGTCTTCAATTACTATGGCCATTTTTCATATACACCACCTTCACTGCGCGCCGGCCCCAGGCAAGCGCCTCATCCTGCGTTCCTACCGCAACGTCAATCTGCCCCGGCCCGATCTGCCCGCCTCTGTCCTGCACTACCCGAAAACCGAATCCCGGTATATACACTCTCGTCCCGAACGGCACTCCCGGGCCTGCTGCAGCTGTAACGCCGGGGACAACCTCGACGCCGCTGGCCGTTATTTGCGGATCGCCACTGTAACACATACCCTCAACGGTCCGGGAATCGAGCGGCGCGTAAGCTGTGGATTCCCAGAGCTCCACGTCCCATTCGTCCAGCCATTTTTCCATCCTGTCTCCAAGCTCCGCCTGCTGCTCCTTCAGTTCCTCTATCCTTTCCCGGAGCAGAGCGTTTTCGACTTCAAGCATGAGTATTTCTCTCTGCAGCCGGGCATATTCTTCAGCCTGGACCTGCACTTCGTGCGTCATCCAGCCGGCAACAAGGAGCATTGCACACAACAGCGCTAAAAATATCAGCATTTTTCCGCGCACGGTATCACCTCTTTTTTCTTGTGTTCACAACTGTTCGGCATGGCCGGCAAAGCAAGTGAATCCTCCAGTCCTTTTACCAAATACTTTACCCCTGGCGGTAAGCCTGCGATTTCCCTCGTCCGCTTCTCCTGCGTCTCATACATTCGCATAAATTGAGCACGCATCACATCAGGGGCGTCACTGTGGCATATTTCACGCCAGCCTATCCAGCGCACAACCTGCGCCACATCGGGCGGCAATTCCTTTATGGCCTCTGCTTCGCCGTAATAGCCATGATTACGGACGGCCCGCAGGACCATTCCCCAGGCTTCAGGAGCGGTAATGCTGTAGCCATGCTGCAGATCCAGGGCAGCTTTACGGATCTTGCCAACCGCCGGTAAAGCAGGTATTTCACTTTCCGCCACAACTTTTTTTACAGCCGCTGCTGCAACCTTGTAGTCCAGATCACGGAGCATCTCATGCCAAGCCTCCACGGTCCCGTCGCGTATGTCAATGTTCGGGTAGACTGCAGTTATAAAGGCCAGCAGTTTCCCCACTTCAGCCAGAGTCATGGCCGAACACCTCCTCAGGATTGATGTATTTGCGGAGCTTATTCCAGGCTTTAGGCGGATCAAGCCCCTGTTCTTTAGGCGGGTCAATGTATTCCTCGAACGGCGTATTTGGCCCTAAAAACGTTTTTGGAAGCTTTATAAATTCCGGTTCTTTCCCTTTTGCTTCCATCTCTGCTGCATAATGCCTGGCTGCGGCTATTAGCTTGTCTGGTGTTAACCCCTGTGCTTTCCCTTGTTTTAGCCTGGTTTTCCATGCCTTATAAGCCGCTCGTTTTTCTTTGCGCCTGGCCTTTGGGTATGCCTGCCAGAAGGCTTCGAAGTCCGCCGGGTATTCGTTTACGCCTGGTGTTTCGGGGGCTTCCCCGTTATCTGTGTCGTGTGTTTCGCCCCCAGCGGAACACACAGTACAGATCTTTCTAGAAGGTGAAGGTGAAGGTGAAGGAGAAGGTGAAGGAACATTTATTGTAGCTAAATCATTATCGAATTGCTGATTAGCTACGTTTATTGTAGCTAAATTGTTATTGATATCGCTTCTATCCATCCAGGGAGCGTCTTCGGGCTCCGGATATCTAGATTTTTGTTTTTCTATTTTTTCTTTACGTATATAAGTCTGGTATTTGTACCATGTTTGAGGATTGACTGCGAGATATTCTTTGCCGTTGACTGTGTAATAGTGTGCAATCTCATGCTGGTGATAAAGCTGTATGAATTCAGCTATTTGCTCTGATGTAAAGTTGAATGCAGGAAAAACCGTCAACTTTACTTCAACCGGATCTGCGCTCATTCTGCCCCAGTCATCAAACGCAGTTATAAACCACGGCCATAATGCTGCCGCAACCGGGTTTTTTTCTGCTAATTTTGCTATTTTACGATCAGTGCTTATTTCAGATGTTACAAACCTCTTTCTCGCCATCCTGACCCCTCCACCTTTTTATATCTCCGGCATTTCATCCCATGTTCGGCCATCCAGGATGCGGCCAGCTTTCTTTTTGCCGACACGCCTCATTAATTGCACCCCTGTAATATTCGCGGGCATTTCCTTCCCTAGGACGGTATGCATACTACCATCAGGCCACATCCAAATATCGCCTGACTTCAACGATGTATGCCGCCAGTCAACCGGCAACCACTCACCCCATTGCTTAAAGAAAAATGGTACTCCTGCCTCTTGACACTCCTCCCGAATGTTCCTTACCCATTCTGGATGCATCGGCCTTGCCCCGGGGCCTGTCTCGCAACCGCAGATGACCCAATTCAGCTGAGGTCCTTGGTATCCAACTCCATGGCATTTCCAATCGTATTGATAATCATCACCAGTAAGTGCGTTTATTTGCCTCCATGTTTCTGGCGCACATGGTTGAGAGGATCCTGGGCCGGTAATGGGTATGATTAATTTTGTCAAATCAATCGGCCCAAGCATTGGCTCAATCGATACAAACCGGACAGCTGCCGGTATCTGGAGCAGTATCGGTATGCGTTCATCAGCGCGGGCC
>JAKORA010000268.1 GCA_029778075.1 Bacillota bacterium
CGCCACCCTGATTAGGTACCGGGTTGATAGGCTCAACCCGGATGAAGCCTTATACTATCTCGATTCCGTTTCACGATTGCTATCCAGGGCCGATGATTGTTCTACTGCCCAATCTGCATTCTCCATATATTCCTTTGCTTCCTCTGCTGACTCCGGCAAAGATGCAATATCGCTTGTCCAGATTGCGAAGCTCTCGCCGTTCTGGATGTATCTTGCGACCAATACCGGCTCACCGTCTACACTGTCTTTGCTAAAACTGTATTCCGTGCCGTACAAAAAATACCTCTTTTCAATCTTCATTTTTGCCACTCCTTCCCGGCTGCCTGCCTTTCGGATCAGGTCTTACACCGCTGGCGGTAGGTCGCCACCCTTTTTCATTCTCCTTTCTGATTATTATTCAGGAGAGAGCCGCTTCAGCGGCCCTTCTCACTTTATCAAACCCCGCCTTTTTGCTTCGTCCAAAAGCTCCTCATCGCTTATGCTTGACCAGTCAATCACAGTTACAGGTGCTGGCGCTGCCTGACGTGCATCCCACAGGTGCCTTGCCTCAGTTGCGTCTATGTATTCGATGCTGCCGTCCCCTTTGACAACCGCCCATTTTGCGGTTGTATTGTTTCCCCTGTTATCCTTCTGACCGGTCCTTATGATGTCACCGGGCCGGGCTTCGATTTCAGTTTCCCCACCGTCGTCCGTACCAATATAGCGTCCCCATTCCATCTCAGGCTTTCCGCCCACCGGCCAATTTGTGATTTTGCCGATCCAGGGACGGCCGTACCGCCTTGCGTTATATGCACTATATTTTACCGCTATCCTCATTTTGCATCCCCCTCTGCTCTATTTTGTATTTATATTATATACTTATTTGTACCAAATGTCAATACTTTTGGTACAATATTTTTTAAAATAGGCACAAAAAAAGCGCCCCTCTTTCGAGGGGCATGAGTGTATGGAAACAGAGTGTGTACTTTAACAAAAAAAGCCCCCGGATTTCTCCGGGGTTGTTCATCGCCCCACCCCACAGGGGCAGGGCTGTCAGCCAGGGTCGAAGCGGATTAGACTTCGAAGAATAATAAGGCACACCCCCTTTTTATCTTATTGTCAGGCGTTTACCCTGACGGTAGATAGGGGATCACCTCCTTAATAAGTTAAAGTGACCGTCTTGGTTGCATTGTCCCAATACACTTTTAGGCCCAGTAGTTCAGCCAGGGCTCGAAGTTCTACGAAGGTTTTCCCTGCCAGTATTCCAGCTGACAACTCTTTCCCTTGGAAAACAACCTTAGCTGGTCCTTCAAAACCCGCCACATCAACCGCCTCCTTTGTCCAAGACTGTTTATAATTTTCTGGTGTTCCGTACTTTTTGACCAGATCCGCAACCCATATCCCCGGGAGCTGGAAATGCGGCCGGTCCGGGAAGTTTGCCCACCGGCCACCCCATTCTAGACCGAGAGATTCTCCTAGCGGCCCTAGTTGATCAAAATGCGCTGCTATCCAGCTGGGCTTTCCGTTTATGATTACGGCCACATCAAAGGCCACGCCCCAACAATGCAGGGAGTTAGGATATTTAACATTTGTGACTATACTTCCCGGAGCGGTCCGGCCCTGGGCATAGAGGGCATCTTGTTCCTCTTTTGTGCGCCAAGTCTGGCTTATAATTATGTTTATTCCCTTGCCCCTGGCCAGTTCGATTAATTTTTCTGCCTTGGACTTTAAGTCAGGATGCAACAAATTAATATCTCGCATGTTTGGTACCTCCAATTCGGGTAATATAAAAAGGCCGTAACCCGATGTTTGATCACGA
>JAKORA010000269.1 GCA_029778075.1 Bacillota bacterium
ATACCGGTGCAGCCTTTTTTCCAGCTCGGAGATTTCCTTATATATTTCTTTAACCGCCTGTTCCTTTTCCTTCATTCTATGCTGGCATTCGGACTTTGTTTGCTGCAGCTTTGTCATTTCCATGCTGTCCCTGTTTCTTTCCTCGACCAGGACTTCAATCTCCTGCTGCAGCGCCGATATCCCGTCCTCCAGCTTCTCAATATTTTTCCTGTTTATCTCTATCTCCTTTTCACGGTCGATAACCGACATACGGGCCTTCTGCAGCATTGAAACCGCCCTCTGGAACCCCGACTGAACGTCTTCAAGCTTTTGGGCGATTCTTGCCGCCTCCACCCTGTGGGCCGTTATCTGTTGCATAATGTTATCCCGGTCCTGTTTTTTCTCGGAGCTTATCCTCTGCAAATTCCTTATTTGCTCCTCCATTTGCTTGTTCTCGTTCTCTTTCTCCTTTATACTTTTTAGTATTTTCTCTATTTGCTGCTGGGTTTCATAATAATCGGATTCCAGTGTAAGCTTCTCGGATTCAAACTGAAGCTTTTTGGCTTCCCTGTCCTCCAGCTCCTTTGCCTTTGCTTCCAGCATCTCGGTTATCCTAATCCTTTGCAGGTCAAGCCGGTGATATGCATCCGCCATCTCCTGTATCCTCAGCTCAATATCCTGCTCCATTTCGGCCAGCTCCCTTATCGTGTGGTCCAGCCGCCCTGTTTCATCCGCCTTGCTGTTCAATGTGCTTTGCAGCGATTGGATTTCCCCTTTTCTCTGCAGCAGCCCCGCCTCTTTGCTGTAACTGCTTCCCCCGGTCATGGAACCCCCGACGTTTATTATGTCCCCGTCGGAGGTCACTATCCTGAACCCGTACCCGAAGGCCCTTGCCATTTTTATACCGCTGTCAAGGCTGTCCACAACCACTACCCTTCCCAGCAGGTTGTCAATTATGTTACGAATCCTGTCCGGGCAGTTTACAAGGGAAGACGCCCTACCGATACACCCTTCCATACCAAGGGCCTTTTCCTCGTCCCTGCTTAGGTTTCTCGGCTTTATTGAACTTATGGGCAGAAAGGTGGCCCGTCCCAGGTTGCTGCGTTTCAGGTAGTTTATCGCCGTTTTGGCATCCTCCTCGGTGTTTGTCACAATGCTCTGTAGGTTATAACCCAGGGCAGTTTCTATGGCCCTCTCCAGTCCCGGCCGGACTGTGATCAGCTTTGCAACAGCCCCCACTATTCCCTTTTCAAGGCCCTTTACCCGACCACACGCTTCCAGCAGCGACTTTACGCTTCTTGAATATCCCTCGTACTCCCTTTCCATCTGCTGGAGCAGGGCCAGCTTTGACCTGCTTATCCCCAGTTCTTCCCTCAGGTTTTTTTGTTTTTGCTCCAGCTGCAACCGCCGGTTCCTTAAATCGTTCAACTTGTCAACCATGCCGCTCCGCTGCCGGGTATTCTCTGCCAGCTGTTTTTCCAAGCCACCCAGCGTTCTTTTAAGGTCATCCCTTTCGGTCTTTAAAACCCCAATCCTTTCGTCTACGTTTTGCATTTCCTCAAGCAGCTGAGCTTTTCGCGTATAAATGGTCTGGTTAAGCGTTTTCAGGCTGTTTGCATTACTGTTTAGTTCGGAAATCCGGTTTAAGTTCTCAATTATGCCTGTTTTTATCTCCTCAACCTTTGCCTCGTCCTTTCCCACCTGCGCCCCTATGCTGTCCAGGTTGGCCTGGAAGGCATCAATTATCTGTTTCTTTTCCTCCAGTTCCTTTTTCAGGTCCTGCATCTCCTGCATTCTTTTTTGTTTTTCTTCCTCCAGCGCGGCGGTTTCATTTTCCGTTTCGGCGATTTCCGCCTTATGCCTTTCAATATTCTCCTTTTCTCCCTGTATCCTCTGTTTAAGTACCTTTACC
>JAKORA010000270.1 GCA_029778075.1 Bacillota bacterium
CGGTGCTTTCCAACCTTTCATACCTTTGTTCCAAGGAATATTTCCCTTCTGAAAACATCCCGTTCTACCGCTCTTGATGCCGTATCTTTTGCCCGTTGCTGCCAATGCTTTGCAACTCAGATTTGTGCCATATTTTTCGTTGAAAAGCCTTGTCAGCTCTTTCCATGTCATTTTCTTTATATTTATTCGCATAAATTCAAGTTGTTCAGGTGTGTATTTATGCTGTGAAACTCCCTTTGGGCAACCCATTTTTTACTCCCCTACCAACTCAGCTCTTAACATTGGCGGAATTTTTTTGTTTTTTTCTTTGGTGTGTTCAATGAGACCATATTCTCGGAGAAACTTTTGTGACTCCAAGACTAAAGAACCATTGGAGATTATCTGAGCCGCTATACTTGAAATCGCTCTTGCTCGTGCTATTTCCTCTTGCAGTTTTTCCCCAGTGAATTCTTCATCATTAAGCCTCTCTAACTGGGCAAAAAGATGATTATTGAGATCACTCAAAGTGTTGCGTGGCATTGAATTTACCTCCTTGATAATCAATCTTTATCAAGCCCAAATTCTCTGGTACTCTGCCGCTGCTACCACCCGGCCAGGCCGGAAATCATCCCGTTCCTTTTTCGGCCATTCTGTGATCACCACTCTGTAGAATGGCTTCAGGGGTTTTGGTTGCGCCCTGTTTCGGGCGTTTTTGTGGCGTCTGGGCATCTTTCTCCCTCCCGTTCGTTCCCCTCTACTTCTACCACTTAGCTTGTTCAACACTACCCATTCCCCCTAGTATCTCTTTCACTTCCTCCACACTGTGGACAACTGCCGCGATGGCCCCGGCTGCCTCCCATTTCTTGAGTACAGCCAACTGGAGCGGTGTTGGTTTCCCCCCGGGCCTTTTTACTTCTAGTGCCAGGGTCCTACCTTGATAACAGCCCAGCAGGTCCGGCTGCCCTGCGCTGTATATGCTTCCATGAGTTTTTACTACATAGCAGCCCGGCAATTTCTCTAAGTATCGCATAATTGAATTGACTATAGCTTTTTCAGAAGTTGTGCAATCTTCTCTATATGAGGCTTGAGCCACTTATCCCTCATCCTTTCGTACTCCTGTTGACTATTCCAGCCTATAATTGGGTCCAGCTCTGGCCTGAGTACATATCCACTCCTACCCAGAACTATCCGTGTTCCCTGGCACCGGAAGCCATGCAGGGTCCAGGCCAACTGCTTGTCTTTCTCCCCAGCCAGCTCCAAGAACCTCACCCACAGGGCGCTGTCCTCCGCCAGGTCCGGCCTTGGATCTGTCACCGGCTTGGTTTCCTGCTTGCCCGGCTCAGGCTCCGGTGTTTCAACCTCTATCACCACTTCCGGTTCACCAAAAAGTGCCCCCTGGAATATTTTCGCTGTCCTATAGTTTCTTGTAGCTTCATTTTCGCTACCACTATTTTTCAAGCGCTCTGCGAGGC
>JAKORA010000271.1 GCA_029778075.1 Bacillota bacterium
AGGCGACCCTGCCGACATGGACGTCGGCAGCCGGCCTCTGACCATGGATGGGAATTGGTCGAGTAGGTCGTCGGAGGGAATAGCGATATTTAGTTCCCGCTGTCTTTTAGCAGGAGTAGAATTTTGCTGTTGGCTTTAAGCGGCTTGTGCAGCGAAGCAAAATGCTCATGTTGAGGCGAGGGCTGAAGTGGGCCCGGCGGACATGGACGTCCGCCGCCGGCAGCGCGAACATGGAGGTGAGCTCTGCCGGGGAGGCCCAACGTAAGCCTGAGCTGAAACATAGAGCATTCTGAGCTGCGCTCGAAAGCTTAAGCCTCAGCAAAATTTACCCTATTTCCTATTAAGGAGTGGTGAAAAATGACCTTTGAACAGGGACCCATCCGCCCTCCCAGTGAAGCGGAAAGCCTTTTTGTTCGAGTTACCCGGAACTGTCCCTGGAACAAATGCCTTTTTTGCCATATTTATAAAAAACAAAAGTATTCCAGAAGGACCGTCGAGGAAATCAAAGAAGATATAATAGCGATGCACGAAGCATCTCTAAGGGTAAAAGCATATGCTTTAAAAGCCGGAGACGGTGTTAATATTAGCAGGGGTACTCTGGAAGCTGTTTATCGCCACGAACCCGAACTGCTCCAGATTGCCCTGTGGCTTTACAGGGGCGGGAAAAATGTATTTTTGCAGGATGCTGATAGCCTGACCATGCCGGCGGAGAAACTCGCTGAGGTGCTCTCCTTTATTAAGGAGAAGTTCCCAACGGTGGAGCGCATTACCACCTATACCCGCTCCAAAACCGTGAGCAGGCGTAGCGTTGAAGAGCTAAAAATGCTGCGGGAAGCAGGATTAAGCAGGGTACATATCGGTCTGGAGAGCGGATACGATCCCCTGCTGGAATATATGTGCAAAGGAGTTACAGCTGAGGAACATATCGAGGCCGGATTGAAGGCCAAAGAGGCCGGCTTAAGCCTCAGCGAGTACGTTTTACTGGGGTTGGGAGGGCGTGCTCTGTGGAGGGAGCATGCTCTGGAGACAGCAAGAGTTTTGAGCATTATCGATCCACATTTTATACGTATTCGTACTCTTACTATTAGAGAGGGGATGCCCCTCCTGGAAAAGGTCCAGTCAGGGGAGTTTCAACCGCTTACAGATGACGAAATTGTCAGGGAAGAGAGACTGCTGCTGGACAATCTGGACGGGACCGGCTATTATATAAGTGATCATATTCTCAACCTGCTGGAGGAAGTGGAAGGAGACCTCTCACAGGACAAAGCGGCCATGATCGGTGTTATCGACAGGTATTTAGATATGCCCCCTGAAGAGAGGGCCAATTTTCGTGTGGGAAGAAGGGTGGGCATTTACCGTTACCTAGATGATATGCACGATGCAAGGCGCCATTCCCAGGTCGAGTCCTTAAGAAAGCGCTTGCAGCAGGAAGGCTGGGACGAGGATGAGTTTCTGGATGACTTCCGTAGGAGGTATCTGTAAACGCCTGGTAAAGATTGCGGAAAGGAGACATTCAATGCGCCATTCGGGAGAGTTAGAGAAAAAGACCTTGTTGGACAGGCTAAGCTCAAGCAAAGGCAAATGGGGACGCGCCTCTGCCCTGGCTCTCATTTTTATGTTGATCGGCTTTTTACTGGGACAGGTCGCCGGGGCTGACGCCGGTGTAATTCCCGGCTCGGAAAACGATCCCCTGGTGACAGCCAGTTGGGTAGAAGCAAAATTGAATGAATTTTATCAGTCTTTAAAAGAGCAAAAAGACCTGCAAATTCCGGAGAAGCATATAAAACAGGAGGGCGATGACGGGCAACCTTCTTCCGGCCAGCCTGTTGTTATCCCGGCTCCGACTTATGAAGTCATAACAGTAGCTAAAGGCCAAAAAATGCTTACCGGTTCAGGAACGGAGTTTGTATTGCGCAGCGGCCGGGCCAGAGCCGTAGAAGGCCCCGGCGGCGGCCTCTCCGATCTTACTGCGGGACGTGCTCTTCCTGTTAACGAGATTATCGGCAGAGATCACCTAATCCTCTCTCCTCGTGAGGATGGGCGTGGACTAATAGCGGAAACAGATACTATCTTGCTGGTACGGGGCGGATATAAAATAGAATAATGATGGGTAGAATACACCGGACACTAATCCACACCGGGGAAAGGGGAGGCACTATTGACCTGTATTGCCCTTTCAGGCTATTATGGTTTTCACAATATCGGGGATGAAGCAATCCTGGAGGCCATCGTTACCACTTTGCGCCGTTACCGGCCGGATATAGAGCTAATTGTTTTTTCTGCCGATCCCCTTCATACCCGGGAAACATACGGGGTTAAAGCGGTATCGCGGACGCACCTGCCATCGATCATACGTGTTCTGCGCAGGGCCGACCTGCTTGTTAGCGGCGGCGGTGGGCTCCTGCAGGATGTTACCGGCCCGCGCTCCATACCGTACTACCTGGGGATCATCGAGCTGGCAAAGCTGATGGGGAAAAAGGTTGCTGTTTACGCACAGGGCGTTGGCCCCTTGCGATACGGGTGGAGCCGTTTGTGGGTAAAAAAGGTCCTTTCCAAGGCGGACTGGATCAGTGTTAGGGATGCCGCCTCTGCACAGTTTCTTGCAGAACTCGGGTTAAGCCGGGAAGTAAATATTACGGCAGACCCTGTTTATTCCCTGGAGCCGGCCAAACCGGAAGAGGTCTTATCTTTTTGGAAATCCCACGGGATCCAAAAGTCACGTATGGAACTGTTCGTTGGTATTGC
>JAKORA010000272.1 GCA_029778075.1 Bacillota bacterium
CCGGCCAGCCTTAGCGGAGACGGCGAGCAGACGTTAGCCCGGCTGATCGAAATCAAAAACGAGGCCCGCTTGTTGAATCCGTGGTACCGGGATAAGCTTCTTCCCGATGCCGGCCATTTTGAGGAGCTCTTCAAAGCCGCGGGCTACCGGCCTGATGATATCCTTCCCCAGGGCGAAAGGCTCAGTCTCGAGTCAGAAGCGGTGCTGGAGCTGGGGGGAGAGGCGGTGGGCTTAAAAAACTACCTGCACCGGGATTTTGAAGATAGGGCGGTGGAAGCAGTAAGGGCTATTCCCGGCCTGGAGCTGGCTTTTGTTCACCTGGTCATACCGCGGCCTGCCGAAGCGGCTGCCAACCAGCGATGGGCGGTCAAGAGAATAGAGACCAGGCCTGCGCCGGCCTCCTTTCATTTTCCCTGGAAGGGTGAACCTCACAACCTGGTAGAGAAAATTGTAGACAGGCTGTGCCTCTCAGGGCGAACGCTCTGGATGAAGCTTTGTCATAACGGAGCTGAAAACTAAAAATAAAGCAAGGTGCCGGTTTAAATAAATTGCGGTTGCTGCGTTCCTATTGCCGCAATAACAAACGGGGGTAGAAGAGTTGATCAGCAGAAAAAAAATAAAACGCAAATTAAAACAATACTATTATAGAGCACTTTGTTTTTTCCTAAATCCCAAAGGCAGTTTGCGAGATCCCTACAGCAGGTCCCCGTTCAAGCGCCGGCTCACCCGGATGGTGCCGGGCAATCACAATTCGGCAGCTTGCCTGAGGATCTACGGCGATGTAACTGAGGTTGGTTTTCGCGGTTGGTTGACCCGTAAAGCCAGATCTAACGGCCTCGAATGCTCGGTAAAAAATGATGGGATGACTATCAGCGCTCTTCTGATCGGCACAGGTGAGGATGTGGAAAATGTAATACGGGAAGCATGGAAGGGTCCGGCAAAGGCCAGGGTTACAAAAATTCAAGCTCGATGGTTTAACCGGCCGGTGAGGAAGGAGATGGTTGGAGGGGATACCCCCGGCAGTGGCGGGCAAGACTCCTGGTCTCAAGAGGTGGCCGACCAGGTGCGCCAAACGATAAAATATCTCGGTCCTATAATGAAACGACCCACCCATTATACTGAAGTTGGCAAGTTTAGCAACGCCGGCGAAATTTACAGGGCGGCAACAGCTAGAAACTTATTTGTAACTCACCATTCAAACATCAACTATGTTGCTTCACCTGAAAAAGAGGCGGGTTTTCAAAATTCGCTGAGCTCGAAGATCACCTCCCTGATTCGCTCAATTACAGATCACAAGCATTTAACAAAACTGCTATTAAATGAGCGGGGCCTTCCTTTTCCTGATGGCCGTATATTTAATGATATAAAAGATGCCGAAAACTACCTTCGCTCAAGACACTTTCCGTTGGTGGTAAAGCCAGTGAGAGGCTCCTATGGCAGGGGAATCACTATCGATGTGCAAACTATAGAAGATATGAAGTCCGCCTGGGATTACGCCAGAAAATACGATGAAAATATTGTCCTTGAAGAGCTCATCGGAGGTTCGGATATCCGCGTGCTTGTTGTCGGCGGAACTGCCCGCGCAGCCCTGCTAAGAGTACCGGCCAATGTCGTGGGAGACGGAAAAAATACAATTGAAAAGCTGGTAGATCAAAAAAATAGAGAACGTTTCTTCAATCCACGCCTCTGTAAATCACCCATAATCGTTGATGCCCGTACCGAGAGTTTTTTGGCCAGACAGGGCTATTCACTTAAGAGCATACCCCCGGAAGGGGAGATCGTCTTTCTTCATCTAAAAGCCAACCTGGAGGCGGGTGGTGACAGCATCGGAGTGACGGATCAGATCCATCCCGATCTTTTAAAATTGGCCGAAGAAGCGGCTGCAGCAATGGGAACCGATGTTTACTGGGGTATAGACCTGATGGTGGAAAGGATTGATTTGCCGCGGGATCAGCAGCGTTGCGGTATCATTGAAGTAAATTCCAGGGCGAATATTTTTAACGTGCAATTTCCCATGTACGGCCGTCCTGTTGATGTTGCTCAAGCGATGATTGACCATCTTTTTCCAGTGCAATGGCGCGATGAGGATTATCCCCTGGAAACGGTAGCGGTAAAAGCTACGGGGATATTAAACGAAGATTTTGTCGAGTTTGCCTGCCAAAAATCGATGGAGTACAAGATCAGCGGCAGCATCGGATTGGCCGACAGCGGCAAAAGTGCCCGGATGCGAGCGGCGGGCCGCCGGCACCAGCTTCTGTTTTTCCTCGATTCTCTCTGGGATTGGGAAGACGACAGCGGGATAGTCGATGGGCTGCAGATCGACGAGTATGAAGGCGCCATACCCGAAGATGGATTTATCGTTGAAGATAGCTTTATTGATTCTTGCGATAGCAGTCCCGGGGATACAGATTTCTCTTCTGCGGGTGAGCTTTTCATCGATTTGAAGCCCACAGAATATCCCTGGGCCAACGAGTTTGCTGGCGATCTTTTTACCCTGAATATGCAGCTCTATTTAAATGAATTGGAGCGCCAGGGCTGTGAGGCGAGGCAACTGTCTGAAGATTTAATTGAATTTAAAAGAGAGGGTTTAACAGGCATAACCGGCATATATCACAGCTCCATATTTTGTGATACTGTATTCGAAAAAGTAATCCCGGCCAAAAAAATATTAGCCTTTCGTGGTCTTCCCGTAAGGCGTGCGGCCAGGTTCAAAGGGAGAATGCGTGCAAGGGCCATTGATTATTACGAGAGGCTTTCAGGGGATTGTATATTGAGCAGCTTGCATCCCCAGGAGGTCAAAGAATATTATATCGACAGGGTAAGCAAACTGAGATCGGCCTGGCGTAAGGCCAGGAAAAGGGGTACCAACAATTTTATCCTTGAAAAGCAGCCGCAGGGATGGAACGTCTGTGTTGCCGTTGTTTCCGATGAGGCGGCCGGGGCGCTGTTGATCGAGCCGGTCAGCGTAACCGGGGATGGCTTGTCGAGCGTAGAAGAGCTTATCGCTGGGAAAAATAAAAAGCGCCTGCAGAACCCCTGGTACAAAGACAAGCCCATCGAGATCAACAAGACTCTTCTGGAGCGTCTGAATAGGCTGGGTTTCCAGTTAGAAGATATTCCCGGGAAGGGAGAAAGAGTACCCCTGGAAAGCAGGGCTTGCATGGAGATAGGCGGAGAAACGATTGCCGTCGATCATTACCTGCATGACGATTTTAAGGAAAAAGCGGTGGAGGCGGTCAAAGCTATTCCCGGCCTGAACTTCGCCTTTGTTCATATGATTGTGCCTTGCCCGGACGAGCCTGCCTGCGGGCAGCCTTGGGTTATTTCCACGGTTGAGACGGAACCGCTGGCGGCGATGTTCCATTATCCCTGGAAGGGGCAGCCGTGCAATATCGTGGAGAAAATTGTGGCCAAGTTGTGTTTGGGCGAGCATGTAATCTGGCTGGAAAAGAGGGATGCAATTGAATAGGACGCGCATAAAACGTCTTCTCAAAATGCTGTACTACCTATTTCTTTGTATACTGCTGGCTCCCAATAGAAGAGGGCTCGATCCCTACAAAGTTGCGCCGCTTAAATACTGGATCACAAAAAAAGTTCCGGGCAATAAAAATTCAGCGGCCTGCTTGATCATTACCGGCAAGGTGGCTGGTGTGGGATACCGCAATTGGCTAAGGCGGCGGGCTCGGGTCAGGGGCCTTGACTATCTGGTTCGCAGGCAGAATAAGCGTACCGTTATTGCCATCCTGGTTGGCGCACCCGCAGAAATAGAAGCGCTGGCTCATGCGGCATGGAGAGGGCCCACCAGATCGAGGGTTGAAAAAGTGCGGGAGCGCTGGTTTAACAAGCCTGTTAAGGCAGAGGCGGGCGCCGAGGAAGCGGTGTCCTGGTCCCGGGGTACCGCCAGCCTGATCCGCCGGACATTGGGACAGTTGCAATCTATTATGCAGCACCCAAATGAGTACACTGAAACCGAGCGCGTTAGCGGCACCGGCGAAATGATTAAAGCGGCCATGGGAAAAAATCTCTTCACTTTGCGCTGCATGAATAAAGAGATGTTTGTTGTTTCTCCTATAAAAAAAATGGGACTGCAAAGAACAAAGACAACGCGGGTCCCCATAATGATATTTTCTCTCACTGATCATAAAGATCTGGCAAAAAGATATTTATCCAGAAGCGGGTTGCCGGTACCCAAGGGCGATCTATTTGTTGATTTCGATGACGCAAAAGAATACCTGGCCCGCTCAAAACGTCCCCTGGTAGTTAAGCCTGCAGTGGGCTTGAATGGAGCAGGCGTTACAGTTGATATCCGCACCGAGAGCGCCCTGGAAGCCGCCTGGAATTATGCGAAGCAGTTTCATGATACCATAGTGATGGAAGAACTTGTCGAAGGTGTTGATATAAGGGTAATTTTGATCGGGGGGAAGGCAAAAGCTGCCTATATCAGGCTGCCCGCCAATGTAGTGGGTGATGGGGTTAGCACCGTGGAGCAGCTTATGGATCAAAAGAACAAGCTCAAGCTTAAGCATCCCCATCTGAGCAAAAACCTGATTGTTCCTGACGATTATTCTGAAAGCTATTTGAGCCGCCAGGGTTACTCTTTTAAAAGCGTTCCACCGGCCGGGGAAATTGTTTTTCTGCACCTGAAGGCGAACATCTCCAGGGGTGGAGACAGCGTCAATATAACCGATTACCTTCACCCCGACCTGATGCGCCTTGCTGAAGAAGCGGGGGCGGTGTTCGGGGATGTCGATTACTGGGGCGTAGATCTTCTGGTAGAAAGAATCGATCAACCCAGGGATAAACAAAAAGTCGTGGTCATCGAACTCAATTCCACCGCCAATATAGAAGGCGTCAACTATCCCTTCTACGGGCGACGGGTTAACGCGGCCAGGGCTTTTATCGATTACCTCTTTCCCGAAGACACCGGCGATGATTCCTACCCCCTTGACACCATAAGGGTTCAGGTAACAGGTTTTTTAAACGCCTCCTTCTCGGAACAGTTCGGTGGGCTGGCCGGCAAGCTTAATCTCAGCGGCTCCCTTAAAACCGGAGACAGCGCCGCGGAAATCATCCTAGCGGGTCGAAGGCACCGTGTTCTCACCCTTTTGGATCGCATCTGGGATTGGCGGAAAGGCAATTGCCTTGTTGACGGCCTGCGAATTTATCCCTGCCGTGAAAAGGTAGATGAGGGGTTTGTCGTTGATCCTGCTCCCCTTGAAGGGGAATCCCCTGGAGACACTACCAGGGGAGCGCTGGATCTTGATCGGGTAGAACGCAATAATTTTGCCCTGCCGGAGGGCTATCGGAGCGACGATACTCCCCTGGGCAGATGGCTAATTGTTAGCGAATTTATAAAACGGGGTTACCAGTCTACCTATCTATATGAAGGCCTTTTAGAGATAAGAAAAAACGGCGCCGTCGGTGTCACCGGGATGTACCACAGCTCACTTTTTTGCGATCGGGTCTGCGACAGGCTTTACCCGGCCAAAAAACTGCTGGCGCTCCAGGGCCTGCCGGTGCTGCGCGGCGCCAATTTCAAGTGCAGTAAACGCCGGAGGGCCCTGGGATATTTTAGGCGCATGTCCAGGTCTTCTATTGTTACCGCCCTGCTTTTGAATAGCCATGAGACTTACCTGGTGAACGATGAAAAAGAGCTGAAATATATCTGGAGAAAGGCCCGGAAAGCCGGCGCCAGCCAGGTCTTCATCGAGGAGTATTTCGATTCCTGGAACGTATTCGTCGCTGTTGCTGCCGGGAAAGCGATAGGTGAGCTAATTGTGAAGCCCCTGAGCTTATGCGGCGACGGCGTTTCCACGATCAAAAAGCTGATTGAAAAGAAAAACAGGGAAC
>JAKORA010000273.1 GCA_029778075.1 Bacillota bacterium
GGGAGGCGGACCCAAAACCATATCCTTTCCGGTTCTGAAAAAACAGCGGCTTAATCATGATCTTTAATTCAAGATCCCTAAAAAGCTTTGGGGCTGTCCTCAAAAGGCAGCCCCATTTTCTCCCTCTCCCCTGGTGGGAGAAGGTCGGGGGGGAGGCAAGTTAACCGGTTCCCTCCCCCCTCGTGGGGGAGGGCAGGGTGGGGGGGGCGTAACTTTTCACGGTCCATGCCAGGTCAGCAGACTTCCCTTCCCCTTCTCCCTAACCCTCTCCCGCCTAGGGAAAGGGAATTGCCGGGTTCCGGCGCCGGCCGGTCAATGATGCATTTTTCCCCTCTCCCCTGGTGGTGGAGGCCAGGGTGGGGGTCGTAAAGCAATACAAAGGTGGCGGCACCTTAAACAACCCATTTCAAAGAAAACAGAAAGGCCGTCCCAACCGACTCTTGGGACGGCCCCAATTATTGGCTCCACTAGGTAAATCGCAAACCTCTTTTTTCCAAAAAGTCAACCAGTTTATCCATGGTCTCTGCACTTACAGCGTGTTCCATCAAGCAGGCATCTTTCTCGGCTGTTTGGCGATTCACGCCCAAGACTTCCACCAGGAATCCCAGCAGTATCTTGTGGCGGCTTTCTATCACCAGGGCATAGTGCCGCCCTTTTTCTGTCAGTTCCACGGGGCCGTAGCGCTCCTGGCGGATCAGGTCCTGCTCTTTCAACAGCGCCAGGGCCTGGGCGACGCTGGCCTTGGCCAGATTCAGCTCCTGGGCAATATCGGTAACCCTGACCGTTTCCGCTTGCCGGGAAAGATTTAGAATCGCTTCCAGGTAATCCTGCAAAGAAGCGCTGATGCCGTTTGGTTCCATTTATCAGCATGCCTCCAGATAAAAACTGCGGGCCTCCATAATAACCATAACTTAAAAAAAGCTGCAAGTCAAAAAAAATAGTTTATATTTCCCCCAAAATACTATGGATAATAGTTTGTCCAGGCGTTCCAGCAAGTGCAGCCTTGCCACTTAAAAATCCGCTAGGTTGTGTACATTTTTAGTAGGTGAATAGGGGTTGAATAGAGAATGAGACCTCTATCGGTGACTCAGCCGAACTCCCAAGAAAGGAGAAGAGGTCTCATCCATGTTTAAGATTCGCCAGATAGTAATTGTAGTCCTGTTATTAGCCCAAGGAATTTTTGAAGCA
>JAKORA010000274.1 GCA_029778075.1 Bacillota bacterium
GCCATAAAGGTCGTTTATAGACTTAAAGTGATCAATATCGCAGAGAATAACGGAAAATTTTGAACGGTAGCGCTTGGCACGGCGAAGTTCATGAGTCAGCATCTCATCCAGCTTCAAGCGGTTGTAAAGCTGGGTCAGTTTATCTGTTACTGAGAGCCGGGCCAGTTCGGCATTGGAATGTTCCAGCTCCGTTGTCACAACCTCAATAAAATGAAGCAACCGTGCAATAATCTTCATATGTTTATGTGCATAGGGGTCATTCTGAACAGGTTCGGCGATTATTTTATCAGTAGCTGTAACGGTTCTTTTCTGATGGCACGGCGGGCCTTCCCGTAATCCGACAACAACCAGGTTTCCGTTTAATAGAGACAAGTTATGGGATGTGCCGCAGAATTCTCCATAGGTGTAAAATCCAGCAGTTGGGGCGATTTTTTCAAAGGGGCTGGTCTCCAGTTCCACATCTTCCTGCATCAAAAAGCGGCGGGTTCCGCAGGAATAAAGAAAAATTGCCTCCGGAACAAAACTCTCCATGCGCTGCTGAGCTCGCTTGGAATCGTCGATAATCATTTCAGGATTGCCATACCCCAAGCGAACCTTTTCTCCCATGTTAATATCCGCAAGGAATCGTATAGCACCATCCTTTTCCACCGCAACCGGTATACGCGCCAGGCATTCTCCCTCCCGCTGCAGCAGAAAGGGGAACTCTATGGAGCTGACGGAAAAGGTATCATCGTTGGAAATGCCAAGATAGTACTGATAAATTGTAAATGCCGGCTTGCCGTCAATAGACTTAACTAACATGCCGTCTGTACTTGTAATTGTCATTTCCTTGCTCAATGGCTTCCAGCCAAGGCAGGCCAGCTGCTCCAAATGGAGCTCCGGCCCGGAAAACACCACAGCGACTATTCCCTCAGAAAGGGAGGTTGAACCGCATGAGACAAAAGAAATATTCATGGAGGCATAATCTCCCGCTCCACCACCAAATACCGGAAAGCGGAGGGACGACTCCGCCAATCCGCGTAAGACATCGTGAACGTTTATACTGAGGGGGGTGGCCAGCAGGAGCAGACCCTTGACATCAACACCTAAACGCTCGATCTTGTCAGCAAGAGAGCGGCCAAGCATCAGTTCTTTCCCCGGAGGGCATGGCAAGATAATGGGATCAATTTGGGATGAGCGGAAAAAGGAAAATGCAGCCACCGTTTTCCCGGAGAGCGAAGAGCCGCCGGCGATCTCCCCAACTGTTGTCACTCCCACCACTACAGCCGGCAATGCTTTTTCAATCTCCACGGCAACAGCCTGAAGCCATGGTCCTTCATTACGAGCAGTATAAAGCTGTACAAGAATTGTTCTGGCAACTGCTGAACGTGTACAAATTTCGTCTGACGCCAGCAGTTCACGCAACTGAGTGAGGTCTTCAATAATTACCGTTATTTGTTCCATGACGAAAACCCTCATCTATTTTTTTGCTTAAAATTAAAATAGAACCGCAATTGATAAAAAACAACCGACTTCATTCTATTAATTATTTTGAGGTTATTACTTTGAAGTGGATCACATCAAAGTAGACAATCGGATAAACCCGATCTAAAGGCCTGGACTGCCATTCTGCAAAGAAGAAAAAATAAAAGAAGTATCTACACCGGTGATTACGGTAAGCGTGCTTTTCAATATATATATCGGCGAAAAAAGAAATAAGTGTAGGTAATAAAATGGACATTATGGAATATAACTGCTTTTCCATAGTATAGTAGTATAACACTTTTCCACGCTGCACAACTATCTTGGACGGCCATGGCTTTCTGAATACAGGTCTTTCACTTCATCATGAATAAAGCTGAAATCAATACTTTCCTGGACGGCTCTAAGCAGATGGTTTTTCGTCCCAAAGGACTGAAAATGCCTGCAATTACTGGCTTTTTAACGTTTTTGAGAAAAATTTTCTGCCCACTGTCAGCCAAGAATTATAAATGAAAATGCAAACCAAGGATCGACCAAGGTTTGCATTTTTAAAGACTTTGTCTACAGTCTGAGCCCACCTATATAACAAGGTGGGCTTAGGGATATAAGGTAAGCGAACGGATTTAATCTGATTTCCTTAGGCGTTTCCACGTATCTTATTCTGTGGCAGTTATCCTATACATTTACGCAACATTGCTGAGCCTGTAATTGTAGTAAATAAAGATGGCAGCGGCGAAGGGGATGATAGTCAGTATGAACATAAGCTGGTAGCCCATGCTCGCAGCGATAAAGCCCCAAAACATAGAGCCAACTGCCATCCCTACATCAACGGCCGTCCAATACGTGGCGTTAGCTGCGCCCTTTCTTTCCGGGGGAGCGCGGCGGACGGTAATAATTAAGATGGTAGAATAGATAAACCCGAGGCAAACACCGTACAGTAGGCCCGCTATCACCAGGTGCAGAGTTGAGGAGAGGAAAGCCAGGATGACCAGAGCGATAATGGGGGCCACCGTTCCTATCCCAAAGCAGATATTAAAACCTTTTCGCCCCGTCTTGTCTACGATATAACCGGACAAAGGCCTGGCGGCCATGGTGGTAATGGCCGAGGCTGTAAAGAAATACCCTGCGGTCTGCAGCCCCAGATCAAGGGCGTATAGGGCGAGGAACGAGACAACCGCGGTGTAAGAAAACATGATTAGTAATATAACCAGGGACGGCAGGAGGGCTGATTTTTCTAAAAAGACCGGCCTCTCCCCTGCAGAGGGTTTTTCAACTCTCGGATACCGTATAAAAAAAGTCACTATCAGGGTACAGATGATTACCAAAGCAGTAACAGTAAAGAGCGATTGAAAAGAATATTGGGAGATCATCCACAGGGCGATGGGCGGAGAGAGCGCCATGGCAATACTGGTAAACAGGGTGAAATACCCCATCCCCTCCCCCATTCTCTGAGGGGGTACGACATCCAAGGCCACGTTAGTCACTGCTGTATGGCCCACGCCCCAGCCCAGCCCCTGGACAAACCGGAGTAAGATCAACCACCATACTGGAATCATCCAGATAAAAATCAGGGAAGGTAGGAGAAACAATAAAAGGCCGATAACTAAGAACAGCCTGCGGCCGTATTTATCAACGCACCATCCGGTGATCGGCCTGGAAATAATCGCTGCCAGAGTCAGTGAGGTCAAGGCGAGTCCGGCGATCTCTGTTGTCCCTCCAAACTGCTCAATATAAATGGGCAGTGTGGGATTCAAACCGTAGAAAACCATGTACAGAGTTAAGTTTGACAGGCAGATCAGAGCAAAATTCAAAGTTAACAAAGGAATGGCTGGCTGTTGAGTGACTGTTGAGGTTTTTCCCATATTCTCTTTTCTCCTTTAAAAAGTTTTATTAAAAAGAAATCCCCTGTTGTCCGCAGAGGAAGCCTTTCCTATGACAGTTCCTTCTCCAGCGCTTCATTGATACGATAGCCGCCGTCCAGGCTCCGGACATTTTTAAAGCCCCTTTGCATCAAGATTCTTGCAGCCACGTAAGAGCGCAGGCCTGCGGCGCAGTGCACGACCAGCTCCTGCTCCGGCGAAAGCTCGTTGAGCCTTTGGCGCAGTTGCCCGAGGGGGATATGGACGGCCCCGGGAATATGCCCCTGCTCGTACTCCTCCAGCTCACGAACGTCCAAAATTTGCACCCCCTCTCCCCTCAAGGAAAGAAGCTCCTGCGCGCTGATGGTCTGCACATCTCCCTGCAGGATATTGCCTGCCACAAAGCCGGCAAAATTGACGGGATCTTTAGCGGAGGAAAATGGCGGGGCATAGGCCAGCTCCAGCGCCTGCAGGTCATAGACGCTTTTACGGGAGCGCAAGGCTGTAGCAATTACGTCGATGCGCTTGTCAACGCCGCTAAAGCCAACCGCCTGCGCCCCGTAGATCTCTCCCTGCGGGCTAAAGAGCAGTTTAAGGGTAAGGGGTTTGCTCCCCGGATAGTAACCGGCGTGGGAGCCTGGATGCACAATACACTGCCTGTACGCAAGACCGGCCTCTTCAAGGCTCCTCTCGTTGGCTCCTGTCGCGGCCACCACCATTTCAAATACTTTCATGACGGCTGTCCCCTGGGTGCCGCCATATTTTTCGAGACGCCCGGAAATATTGTTGGCTACGATGCGCCCCTGCTTATTGGCAGGACCGGCCAAAGGGATAACCGCCGGCCTGCCGGTAACAAAGTCAACCACCTCCACTGCATCACCCAGGGCATAAATCTTAGGGTCTGATGTCTGCAGGTATTCGTTCACCCGGATCCCTTTCCCCACTTCCAGCCCGGCCTCACGGGCCAGCTTTACCTCCGGCTTTACCCCTATGGCCAGAACGGCCATATCTGCCGGCAAGCGAGTTTCGTTTTGCAGGACAACCGTCAGGCCTCTGCCCGGCCCATCCTCAAAAGCGGCCACGCCGCTATTTAAATAGAGGCCCACTCCCTGGGAGCGCAGGTATTGCTGGACAAGGGCGGCCATATCCTTATCAAGAACGGTTAAAAGCTGGGGGGCCAGCTCGACTATGGTCACAGCCATCCCCCGCCTGTGCAGGTTTTCGCACATTTCCAGCCCCACAAATCCCCCGCCCACCACTACAGCCGAGGAGGGCTTGTTTTCGCGGATAAAGTTATAGATCCGGTCCGTATCGGCTACATTGCGCAGGGTAAAGACGGCAGGGTGCTGGACCCCGGGCAGAGGCGGTCTAATCGGTTCTGCACCGGGTGAAAGCACCAGATAGTCGTAACTCTCCCAGTATTTTTCTCCGCTTAAGCGGTTTAAAACTTCCACGCGTTGGCCGCTGCGGTCTACAGTTAAAACCTCGCTGTTTACGCGAATGTCGATATTGTACCAGCTCCGGAACTTTTGGAGTGTCATTACAAAAAGGTCATCCCGCTTTTCAATGACTTCTCCTATATAATACGGCAGCCCGCAGTTGGCATAGGAAACATGTTCGCCCCTTTCCAGAAGTACAATCTCCATTTCCTCGTTAAGGCGGCGTAAACGGGCGGCGGTAGTAGCGCCGCCAGCCACTCCACCCACAATCACCACTTTTTTGGCCGTCATTTTACCCTCCCTATAATCCGTCTGTGAAAATTTCGTCTTCCAGGATGATCTCAGCGGCCAAGCGTGCCGCCTTGGCCACCACCGTAGCGCACTTCTCTGCATGGTCCGGGATCTTTAAAAATTCTTCCCTTTGTCCATCATCCGACAAAATAAAGCTGCGCCCAAAAAGGAGCTTATGTATCTGCGGGCACAAAACAGTGCCGTACTCTTTTAAAAAGGCGTCCCTGTAAGCCAGCATTTTACTGCGAAAAAGTTCCTTTTTTTCTAAAGCCTCCTCCGGGGAGGACGCTTTGGCCACCAGCGGGATATACTTAAGGCCGATGGCCATTAACCCGCTGCAATAAGCGCCGCAGGAACCGCTGGCCACACCGGTACCCCCCAGCAGAGGCCAGGCGGCGGCGACCGCTTCTTCTGTGATAAAATCAAAACCTGTGCTTAAGCCGTACATTGCGCTGGGAGCGCAGGCATCGTCTCGTAATTGCGCCTCCACAGCATTTTTTTCGACCAGCTCCAAAATCTTTTCTTTCCCGGACATTCTATATTTACTCTCCCTGGCTTTTTTCTTTAGCCCTATCCCTTATACGCATCTCTTGTAATCAATAAAATACAATTCGTCACATTTTTCAAAAATACCTGCCAATAAAAAAAATAATATTATAATAAAAGGCTAAATATACTGCTGCCAGAATGTTTACTACGAACTGGATTCGGAAGAAGGAAAGAACAGCAGAAAAAGATAAGAGGATTGCTGGAGAAGCTGAAGAAAAAAAGATACCAAAGAATAGAAAGCTATACTTTGGAAGTTTCTATTTTTGATAACTGTTCTTTAAACCAGAACTGATGTTCCTCTTCGTCTATCAAAAAATACCAGAGACGATCATTTAATTCGGCGAGTTCAGGGTTCTTAGCAGACATTTCAATAAAGCTTAGATACATTTCGACAGCCTTATTTTCAAAAGATATTCCCAGCTTATATCTTTCTTTTAAGCTTAAAAGATCCAGGGCTTTCCCTGTTACAAAGCCTGCAGCAGCAAAGGCAGGGGGAAATACTTTCAGGGGTGAACTACCCAATTCTTTTAGCTTTTGAGAAAAATAATTGACATGTTCCTTCTCTCTTATAACAAATCGCTCAAATGCTTTTCTAATATGAGGTTCTTCCAATGATTTTATCTGGGAATTGTAAAAATCAACTTGATATACCTCTAGAATATGGAATTCTCTTAATTTATATATCAATTTTCCCTTTTCCATTTGTCCCGCCCTTTTTTAAAAATCATAGTAATTTAATCAAGTCATACCAAGTGAAATCGTGGTAGTTACACTGTTTTTCTGCTTGTTACTTTGGCCAGGTAAGCAGCTGTAATTAAACTGTACAAGGCATGTGCCATTAAATCTACTATAGCCTCAATCGGGGACCTGTAAACAATTGGCCTTGGACTAATCATGTTAGGTATGACTACGATATGCACAACCCAGAGCGTTATCCCTAACCCCAAACCTTTGTAATACGGGTAATCAAAACCAAAAGTTTTATAGAGCAAAAAGAAAAGCACCCCAACAACAGCTCCGGCAATAAAGTGAACTAATTCTGCTATCACCAATAAGGGCGTTGTAATAGTTTGAAACGGAAGTATAAGCTGAGAAATATAATGTCCTGTTGTTGTGGTTCCTAACATAAAGTAAGCTGGATAATGAATTAAATTATCACCAATTGTACCAAGGATTCCCGCAATACTTCCAGTCTTTATAGTATCGTTCATCAATTGTGCTCCTTGAGGTTTAACAATAGTTTCTCTAAAATGCAAAAAAATATGTTGGCTTTTTTACTATACGTAAGGGTGAATAAAAGTTAAGACCAGGCTGGCCTGGGGCTAAAATAACATAAATAAATTCCTCCCAACACTATATAAAAAACTTTTATATTCTACGTCATGCTTATCTATCTTAATTATTGTACCAAAAAGCCTTTACTTACTGCTAAAAGATCGCTAACCAGCGTCTCATAGTTAACCTTTTTACCTTGCTTCTTTTCCCTCTCAGCGATTTTCTCCTTGTGGTAGTCCACTATGTCTTTGGAAAAAGGCAAATTGCCGATATATAGGTACCTTATAGCTCCTTCACTGTCCTTTATCCCCAGAACTTTGCCCGCAGCAGCGCGATTGGCAGCAAATGGATTGTCAAGAACACCAGCAACGACTGCTTTGGCTGCACCCGCCAGGACATCGCCATCACCGAATTCAAATACTTTATCTAAAATTGCTCTTGCTTCTTTCTCTTGCATCTGGGACTCCAATTGAACTTCTTTTTTATCAACCTCAATTTTTTGATTCTCCAGGTAATTTTGCATTACTTTGGCTGTTCTGAAAGTACTGGCAATGTCTTCTTTGGTAGGGATGGCTTTAGCTTCGGCTACAGTCCTAATATCGCTTATTTGCGCGCCGATTAATTTAGCCATAAGTGTATTCATAAAAACCACAGCAAAATTTGCCCCGGTCTCAACCGGATATTGCATCAAATTAAAACTCAAACCGGAAAAAATCTCAACATCACTATAGCCTAATTTATCAAGGTACTCACACAGGAGATTGCATCGAACGTTTGCTGTAGCCACATCCTGAACTAAATTACCATGGCCTGTACAAGCTACGTAAATATGCTTTACGCCCTGCTCTACCTGTAACAGTAAAGAGACAATAACTGTGGCTGTTTGCAAAGACGGCGGAATGCCCGCTCCATAGAAACCCTGGGCACTACCGCATATTGGGACGCCTTGTTCCGTATAATAAGCCATCAAGCGGCATACATACTGGTGGGTGTGGACAACTTTTTCCAAAGGCACCCGGGCGGAATGCTGCCAGAAATCCATGAAAAGGTCAGGTGCCGAACTGCTGCATCCCCCGGCCAGAAGAATCTCATCGCAGAGCCTGGCGTCGGCAGCACCGTAGCGTGGCTGAACAGGACAATTTACAGCTTCAACCAATTTCCTGATACCAGGGACACCGTGATTTACTACAGGAAAACCATTAAGCACTGATTTTCCTGTCTTTATACTCTCTTCCAAACCGCGTTGAGCGCTTTCATAATCGTTTTGCCTGGTAAGGCTGTCAGGAGAAAGACCCAGCAGATCTGCCTGACCTTCTTTTTCTACATATTGTAATAACTCAATTTGTTCCCTAATAGTTGTTTTCCCCATACCTGTAGAGGCAAAGATTTTGTTATGCTCTTTGGCATATCTCAACTTTTTTACAAAATTTTTGTGGGGAGGCAAGTTTTTATGATATTCAATCGCTTCATTTAGATCGATCCCTTTACCTGTAGGCCATTGGGCCAGCACTTCTTCTCTTTGTTTAAAAAACTCTTCCTCGCTCAGTTTTTTATTTCTTATCACTTTTCATCCTCCTTCTCAGGGAAATGTCCTCGATAAGATCTTGAACTGCTTTAGTAGGTGAAGTGCCGGGGGATACACCCTGTTAAAACCCAGCCCTTTAAATTTTTTTCTACCTCATCCCAACGTTCTTCGCTGAGGAGCAAAGATCCGCCATAGAAAGAACCATATTATATTAATCTGTACCTAAAAACTTACTTTTTTTACTCAGCTTGGCCGGGAAAATACCGAAGTCAAGCATTTGATGCAAGGGGATAAGAACATCTATAGCTACTTCCGGGCACAAAGTTTCACAAAAACAACAGATAGAGCACTCACCGGGATAGTCTACAGTAGGAAGCTGCTTCTCTTTGTCCCAACCAAATACTTCCATCGGACAATTTTCATAACATTCACTGCACCCGTTACAATACCTGTAATCTATTTTGGGTCCATAGTTGATCTCAACTTTTTGCATTTTCCTTCACTCCTTGTATACTATGAGCAGCGGCCGTTTAGACGAGAATTTCCAGTTCGGCTGGTGCTCATTTCGATCTTTGAAAATCTTTAATACAGAAAAATCTTTTACAGCTACAGTGGCTGTGTGTTATGTGGGCAACACGCAGTGTTGTCCAAGCGGGTGTGGAGCTTGTGGATAACCCTGCCCCTGGAGGGTTATCCATAAATCCACGCACGCGGCATATCCACAGCCCAATTCACTAACTTTCTTAAAAAAGGGTTTACAGTCCTGGGCTGTCTTTGGGAAAATAATGCCATAGGTGTCTACCAAGGGAATGATCCTAGTCCTCCTGTTGCCCCGCTTTCTGCGGGTGTCTTCCAAATTTAGAGTGTTCCCCCGGCCCCATGTTATAGACCAACACGCTGACTGTTTTCCGGTTACCCCTCCTTCCCGCCAGCAGAGGGAGGCCAGTGCACCGAGGGGAACCGGCGTATTCCAATAGCTCGCAAGGTTGTCGTTCATGGGTTTCCCAGGGACATCCCAGGACTGTAGGCATCTTATCCTTACACAAAGGAGGTGAAAGAATGCCTAACCCTTTATTCGTCGGTATTGATGTAAGCAGCAAGGACAATGTAGTCTGCTGTTTGACAAATGCTGATGAGAAACGTTCTTTATCCCGTTTTACTGTCCTTAATAATAGACCGGGTATTATGGAGCTTAAAGAACGAATTAGCTATCTGGTAAAAAAAGATAACTTCGATGAAATACGTTTTGGCCTGGAGCATACCGGCTGTTACTCTACTCATGCGGCCATGTACTTACAACGCCATCTGGATTTTGGCTGCCCGAATGTCAATGTCTATATGTTTAACCCCAGCCTCATCAAAGAGTTTAAAAAGGCTCATTTCCTGGATGCTCCTAAAAATGACCGGGTTGATGCCTGGTATATCGCCGCCAGACTTAAAAGCGGCCATTTGCCTTGCCCGTTCACCTGGAGTGAACCGATGATGGCTCTGCAAAGGCTGACTCGGGCTAGGTATCATCTGATGCAGGCTCTTGTAAGGGAAAGCAATTTCCTGATGACTAACCTGTATCTAAAATGGAGCGATTACACGCTTGTTTTTGAGAACAAGCTATCTGCAACTTCTTTAGCCGTGATGGAGGAGTTTGAATCCACGGAAGCCTTGGCCGAAATTTCTTTGGACAAGCTGGTTGATTTCCTGGTCCAGCATGGTAAAAACCGCTTTGATGATCCTCAGGCTGTAGCAGAAGATTTAAAAAAGGCGGCCCGCTCTTCTTACCGCTTGCCTAAGGCGGTGAATGATTCGGTAAACTTGGCTATGGCCTCCAGTATCCGAGTTATCCGCACGATCCAGGAACAGTTAAAGTCTTTAAAAAAAGCTATCAAAGACCATTTAGATGCTATACCACAAACTCTGGTCTCTGTTCCCGGCATCGGCCCTATATATGCTTCCGGAATCCTGGCTGAAATCGGCGATATTAAACAGTTTGAAAGCCACAAACAGTTGGCTAAGTTCGCAGGCCTGGCCTGGACGGAACATCAATCAGGAAAATTTACTGCCAGTCAAACACGGCTTATTCATTCCGGCAACCGCTTTTTACGGTACTATCTCCTGGAAGCGGCTAACAGTGTCCGAGTGCACGACCCTGTTTTTGCCGAGTACTATGCTAAGAAAAAAGCGGAACCTAAGCAATTCGCTCATAAACGTGCCCTTGCGCTTACTGCCCGAAAATTGGTACGGTTGGTCTTTTTCCTGCTGAAGACTAACCAACTCTACCAACCGAAAGGGGGAAACCGACAAAATAATTAAGAAAGCTTAGCAACACTTCATCCCATCCAATATTTTACTTATTAGTTAATATTTATCTGTAAAATTGGGTGGGCTTGGTTAAGTGTTGCCTTTTTCGGGAAACACCTCCTCGAGTGGCAGAAAATTTCTTGAAAAATTTCCAGTTAACTACTTGACATCACACCGCTGCTCTGTATGCTGCTGTGAACACCGGCCGGCTTGAAGCCCGGCTTGAAGCAATTATAATTCGAAAGGCCCTCATTTATAAAGATGTTTTTCTGTCTTTCCCTTAGCAATTATATCATAAACTGCTGCTGTTATGCTGCTGTAGCAGTGAGGTGAATTTTCTCCCCAAAGCGCCGGATCAAAGGAAGATAAGAGGTTCATAAAAC
>JAKORA010000021.1 GCA_029778075.1 Bacillota bacterium
AACGGCCGGACCTGATGCGCAGCCTGGTAAAATCCGCTTAGCGCAAGGGTTGCATTAATACTACCAGCCGTGGGAGTGGTGTCTCTAAAAATTAAATATTTGGTTATTTTTGTTAAATCGAGCCGGCCTAATGTTTAAAACCCGTCCATATTTGCTTGCCTTTTACAGTAGGGGTTGGGGAACACACTATTTTTTTAAAGAATTTCGTTACAACGCAAATGGCTCTCCTGGGCGCCTTCTTTTCAAGATTCCGCTAAGGGGCCGGAGAAAGGAAATCGGAAGGCCTTTGCCGAAGTTTGCCAGGGTAGATTCAACCGGACGGAAAGCTGGTCATGGTAAGGGGATTACCGCCGGACCAGCGGGGTGCGCGGCATTTTGCCTCCGCGCACCCCGATTCCGTACTGTGTTAAAAAGTGGCATGGCCGGGGTTTCCGGCTGGACGGTGCATGAGGGCCTGCGCGGCTACGGGAAGACGTGCCCGATCCGGCCGGGCGGCCTCATCATGGCCTTGAGTAAAACCGGTGCTGCAAATATTCTTATTCTATGGTAATCATGATAGAGTATGGCGAATACCTGGTTAAAGCCTGCTTACCCACGCCATACCTGGCCAATGATTGATACAGGAGAACAATATGCAAGATTTTATTATTGAAACCATCAGTCAATATGGTTATATCGGTATTTTTTTACTTATTACCATTGAAAACATCTTCCCGCCGATACCGTCTGAAATAATTTTGCTTTTCGGGGGATTTATGACCACTTTTAGCCGCATGAATGTTTGGGGCGTCATAATTTCCGCCACCATGGGGTCGCTGCTGGGCGCAATTATTATTTACACCATCGGGCTTAAGCTGAATATGGCCCGGATTAATCGCCTCTACGGCAGCCGCATTGGCCGGCTCCTGCGTTTTAAAAAAGAAGATCTGCGTAAAGCTGAAAGATGGTTTGCCAGGCACGGCAACATGGCGGTATTCTTCTGCCGGTTTATCCCGATTGTCCGCAGTATTATCTCTTTACCGGCCGGATTATCGGGCATGAAATTTAGCGAATTTATTGTTTTAACGTTCATGGGCACATTTATCTGGAATATGGTCCTCGTTTATCTGGGCCGGTTTGCCGGAGACGCCTGGGAAAAGATTGTCGTTTATTTTGATCTTTATTCGCTGATCGTTCTGGTCTCGTTAGCCTTGATCGCCTTAGGCCTCGGATTTGTTTATCTTAAAAAAAGAATTTTTCGATAAAAACCATAAACTTAGAGCGCCCTGCCGCTGAACCTGATGCTGCTGCATAGGGGACGGGGCTTCTTTTTGAACCAATGGCAGCGGAAGGATAATTAGCGGCCAAAAGTTGCGGGAAGCTTGACCGGGCTCCGGTTTTTCAGCCCTTTTCAGAATGATCGTTAACGGGGTCCATATGGATCACGATCTCAATGCCCAGCTTTTTTTTAACGAACTGTTCAATTTCATCAATCTCTGCATGAATATCGACCAGGTCCAGGGCGTGGGAGACCTCGGCGTGTATGGAGGCGGTGACCCTCCCCGGGCCATAATCGTGCACAATCAGGTCATGAACCCCTCTAATATTTTTACCCATGAGGACACAGGAACGGATATTATCCACAAGCTGAGGGTCTGGAGGGGAGCCCAGCAGAAGGTTTACTGAATCCCTGGCCATGCCGAATCCTGTATATAAGATGAGTAGCGAAATTACCAGCCCCAGCAACCCGTCAACGGGAAAGTCAACATAGCGGCCCAGGATGGTTCCCGCTATTACTGCGCCGGTGGCGTAAGCATCGTTGAGACTATCCCTGGCCACCCCCATGTTTACGCCTGAATTGATGGTTTTCCCGATATATCGATTATAGGAAAACATCCATAATTTAATCATGATCGAGAATAATAATATGGCCAGTGACGCCGGGCTGAATAGAACAGCCGTGGGAGCAATGATTTTTTCCACGGCGCTTTGCAGCAGTTGCAGCCCCACGCCAAAAATGATAAAAGACACGACCAGGGAGGCAATATATTCTAACCTTCCATGGCCGTGGGGGTGCTCTTTGTCCGGCGGGCGGTTGCTTAGTTTGGCCCCGAAGATGGTAATCAAGGATGAGCCCAGGTCGCTTAGATTGTTAAAGGCATCGGATATTACCGCAATACTGCACGCAAATAGGCCTACCGCCAGTTTTACGGTAAATAGAAGCAGGTTGCAGATGATACCGAGGACCCCGGAGAGTACACCGTAGGCCTCCCGTACTGTAACGCTGGTTGTATCGCGGTAATTAGGAATAAACTTCTTGATGATCAGCTTAATCATGACCGCACTCCGGCTTGTTAATGCTCCAGGATTATGATCGGTACATTATAAAAAAATCTGTGGTCTCTCGCTGTCCCACAGATGTTCTCGTGCAAATTCATCTGCTGCCGCCCGGGCCCGGCCCCATGAACCGTCAGCTTCCGGTTCATCGCCTGCTCAGCTTTGCAACATTATTAGATTTTTAAGTTTAATTTATTATATCTGTTTACAGCCCCTATGTCAAAAAATTTTTTTTTGTCTGAGCTGATGCATGAAAATAATGGCAAAATAAGGATCTACGCAAATAGTCTTTATCGTTATGGCCCTACTTTTTAGATTTAGACAGGTAAAAATCATGCTTAGTTATTTATAGGCCTGTTCGGGTAAGATAAAGAAAATGGGGGATACAACTGTGGCGGCTTAAAGCAGGCCC
>JAKORA010000275.1 GCA_029778075.1 Bacillota bacterium
CAGTCTACCTTGCCCGGGGCATCCTCCCCAAGCCGGTTGCCAGGCTGGCGTCAGGTCCAGTCTGGCACCGGGAACAGATCGAGGAATATAAAAAAATGAGGAAAAGGTCGGGGTTGCCAGATTGACCCCGGCCTCTTTTTATTTCACCAACCCCCTTTTAGCAGCTAGGATCACCCCATACGTCACAACCCTCTGCCACCACTTGTCCACGCTATCCATGCCTATACACCAATCCTTTCCTAATTCCCTACTGACAACTTCCGACAACTCGAGCGCGATTAGCCAGCGGACTGGCCTGCCTTTTACCCCTACCTTGTACTTCCGTTTCAACCTCAAAAGTATCTGCATCTTCCAGGGCAATCTTTTTTCTATTTCTTCGCACAAATTCAGCCATTCCTCTATTTTTCCTTTGTCTCCCAGCATTGACCCCTTCTGCCCTGTTATATCGCTTATTTTCCCCTTCACCGGCACACGATCATGGAGGGGAGCGGGAGAAGATTCAAGGATCTCCTCCCGCAGTTCTTCGTACTCCTGCTTTCGCTCTTCGTACCAGAGGAGCCAGTCGGCCACCATCCGGCGATCCCGCGCTACTTCTTTGTCCAGAGACTTGCTCACCTGATCACCACCCCCTCCCCTACCTGCCGGACCACTCCCCTGATTCTCCGGTAGCTGTCATGCCTCATGAGCTCGACAGCCTCAGCAAAGGTGATCTCCGGCTTTTTCGGTTGCGTAAGGGTAAAATCAGCGGACAGCAGCCCTAATTGTTTTAGCTTGTCTATTACCCAGACCTGGGTAATTTGTATATACTCAAAAATTGTGATCAAATGCGCTCCCCCTCCAGGGATTTCTGTAAATCCTGATTTCCTCTCCTGGTCCTGCTGTGACTACATAGAGTCCTTTATTATCAGTTCTGCGAAATCTCGGAATTTTCTTGCCGCCGTTCCGGTTGCATCTCATGCCCCATTTATCTATACACAACCATCTCTCTATACATTTCCGGCATACATCAGGCTGCATGTTCACTCACCTGCCTTTATACCGCTTTACCTTCCTGCCTCTTATGCCTCATATGCAAAAA
>JAKORA010000276.1 GCA_029778075.1 Bacillota bacterium
AAACAGACTTATATTAGTTTTGTGTTTACTCTGTTGAATAAAGTTGCCGATAGCGGCTGTAAGCCTGCTCCACCTTTAACACAAATAAACGGGTTTCCGGAAATGGAATATTTTCCAGACCCTCTCTGCTGCCGTCCCACAGGCCACTACGCAGCCAGTTGCTTACACGGCTTCTTCCTCCGTTGTAGGCCGCCAGGGCAGCATATCGATTGCCATCGAACTGGCGAATAAGATACCGCAAATACCACGTCCCGATCAAAATATTTACCTGCGGATCATAAAGCTTCTCCTCTGTATAATCATCCATTCCGATTTGCTCCGCCACCCATAGGCCGGTTTCAGGCATTATCTGCATCAATCCCCGTGCCCCTTTGGATGATTGGGCTTCTTTATTAAAACTGCTTTCCACCCACACAACTGCAGCCACCAACAGTGGTTCCAGATCGTTTTTCTGTGCTTCGGCAGTAATAATCTCGCGGTAGTGGAAAGGGTAAACAAAACGTGCCAGGTAATTGGCACGGGCTACAATTAAGTAAAGTAACAGTAAAAAAAGGCCCAGGTAAAAAAGTCTATGTAATTTCAAGAATACAATACACCTCTTAATATGAAAGCCGTGAACTTTAAACTTCGCTCCACAAGTCGCTCGCTACATAACATGGTCAGAGGCCAAACTCTCCAGTTTTTCCCATAACAAGTTCACCTGCTTTTCCAGCGTTTCCAATGTATCATTGTTGTAGATAACATAATCTGCCGCATTAATCTTGGCCTGCAAGTCCTGCTGGGCGTTTATGCGGTTAAGGGCTTCCTCCCTGGAGAGCCCGTTTCTTTCCGCCAACCTTTTTATTTGAACTTCCCGGCTGGAAGCTACTACGACAATAAAATCAACATAGTCGCGGTAGCCGGCCTCAAAAAGAAGCGGAATGTCCCAAATTTGTATCTTTCCCGGATAACGCTCGCTTAACTCCCTGCTTCTTACCTGAAATAACTCCATGACGCGAGGATGAACAATTTGGTTTAATCTTTGCAGGGCATGTTCATTGTTAAAAACCAGGTCGGCGATTTTCCGACGGTCCAGGCTGCCATCACTGGTCAAAACACCCTCTCCCAGCCAGGCTGTAATTTCCTTCCAGGCCGGTTCCCCCGGTTTGACCGCCTCCCTTGCCAATTGGTCGGCATCAAGCAGCAGGGCACCTTTTTGCACCAATAATTGGGCAACAGTAGATTTGCCGCAAGCTATCCCTCCAGTTAGACCTACTTTGATAAATACCACATCCCTTTTTAGAGTACTAAACCTGGCACTGCGGGCAATAATATGTCCCCCTGCCGGCAATGACGGTACGCTGCAGAGTTGTCCCGCATCTCGGACAGGGCTCCCCTGCCCGCCTGTACACTTTCAACCTGTTTTGAAATCCTCCCGGGAGCCCCCTGAGATCCCGGTAATCCGAGACGCTGGTCCCCCGTAAAGCGATTCCCTCCTGTAAAATACTGTAAACAGCCTCATACAGCCGCTTTTTTTCCTTCAAGTCAAGCTTCCCCGTCTCCCTGGCCGGATCAATTCCTGCTCTGTATAAGGCCTCATCAGTATATATATTCCCCATTCCCATAAAATTTCGTTGATCCAGAAGAAAGGCCTTAATTTTGCTCCGCGGCTTTTTGGCCATAATTGCCAGGAAGGAGTCCAAGGTAAAATTATCTTCCAGGGGATCGGGGCCCAAGCGAAAAGGAGCTGCCCGGTACAGTTCTTCCTTCTCCCAGAGCCTGAAAGTGGCAAACTTGCGTATATCCTGAAAATGCAGGGAGGTATTTTCGCTTAAATAAAAAATAACGCCGGTATACTTCTCCGGTTTAACAGGCACAGGATGAAAAATGAAACGACCGGTCATGCGTAAATGAACCTCCAGGACCTTATCCCCGCTCAGGTAAAAAAGAATATATTTCCCTCTCCTTTTAACCGAGCTAATAATCCTGCCGCAGACCTGCCCGGCAAATTCTTCAGGAGTTATTCCCCGGAGCATCTTTTCAAAGAAAAATTCCACATCGACAATTTTTTTCCCCTGCACACAGCCTCTTAAATCGCGAACAATGCACTCCACTTCCGGAAGCTCCGGCAAAGATCCTAACCTCCTTCCAGAGGATCCAGATGGTACCAGTCACGGCCAACCTTGAGATCAACTTTCAAGGGGACCGCAAGAGGGAAAACCCCTTCCATCAGGCTTTTAACCATGGCGGCAACTTCAGCGAGCTCCTCCGGCGGCACTTCAAAGATCAGCTCATCGTGGACCTGCAGCAGCATGGCAGCCCTAAACCCCTTCTTTTCTAACTCCCTGTCTATGGCGAGCATAGCGGACTTGATTATATCGGCTGCAGAACCTTGAACCGGCGTGTTACGGGCAATACGCTCGGCAAAACTGCGCCGGGAATAATTGGAGTGATTAATGTCGGGCAGATAGCGCCTCCTATCCATGACAGTGGTTACATAACCGTTTTCCCGGGCCGTTTTAATGCATTCATCCACATACCTTTTGACCCCCGTATAGCGATTAAAGTAATTCTCGATATATTTACGCGCTTCGGCCCTGGGGATCTGCAGGTCCTGGGAGAGACCGTAATCGCTGATACCGTAAATTATGCCGAAATTTACTGCCTTGGCCCTGTTGCGCATTAAAGGGGTAACCTCTTCCAGGGAAACATTGAAAACTTCGGCCGCGGTGCGGGTGTGAATATCCTGATCTTTAAGAAAGGCATCGATCAGGTTGGGATCGCGGGACAAATGAGCCATGATGCGCAGTTCAATCTGCGAATAATCAGCCGACAACAGCAGGTTGTCTTCGCTGGAAGGGATAAAAGCCTGGCGCAGGCGCCTGCCCTCTTCCAGCCTGACCGGTATGTTTTGCAGATTGGGGTCCTTGCTGCTGAGCCTGCCCGTAGCTGTTACAGTCTGGTTAAAGGTGGTATGAATTTTCCCTGTCTCAGGGTTGATAAAGGGACGTAGACCTTCCAGGTAAGTAGTCTTTAGCTTGGCAACAGTACGGTATTCCATAATTTTGGCGGCGACAGGATGTATGGCGGAAAGTTCCTGCAGCACGCGTGCATCGGTGGAATAACCTGTTTTAATACGGCGGATAACGGGAAGCTTCAATTTTTCAAAAAGAATATAGCTCAACTGCCGGGGTGAATTGAGGTTAAATTCTTCTCCTGCCAGCTCCATGATCTCTTTTTCCAGCAGGGCCATGCTTTCATCCATTTCGGCAGCCAGCTTATCCCAGATGTCCTCCCGCACCCTGATCCCTCTCAGCTCCATTTTGGCCAGGACCCCAACCAGGGGCAGCTCCAAGTTAAAGAAAAGAGCCTTCAGGCGCCTGGCCTCCAGGCCATCCAAAAGCGTTTCCCTGAGCGCAAAAAGATGACGTGCGCAGGTACCCAGAAAATGTGCTCTTTGTCGGGCTATTTCCCCTTCCGGGAGGCCTTTTTCCGGCTCGCGGATCGCTAATCCCAGGTACTCCTCTAATATTACGGGAAGGTGATAGGCAGGACGATCCGCCTCTATAAGATAAGCGGCCAAAAGGGTGTCAAAAAAGGAACAGGCAGGTTTAACCCCATTTTTTGCCAACAGCTTTAACAGCGGTTTGAGGTCATGAGTGACCAGAGTGATTCCGGGCGTTTCCAGAGTTCGTCCCAACAACTTGAAAAAGCGGGCAGAATCCAAAAGCCCCCCGTTGTCAAAGGGGATATAGAATACTTCTCCCCCTTTTAGCGCACAGGCGGCTCCCACCAAAAAAGCTTTGTCACGCCCAAAACCCATATTTAAAAGAAGGGAAAATTCATCCTCATTCTGCCAGTGTCTGCATAATTTTTCTAAATCTTTGTCATCCGTAATAAAAGATAACCCTTCCTCTTCAAGCACCTTATTGGCCCCGGGAAGGGAATCCTGCTGTATTCCTTTTCCTGCTGTGTATTCATCGGGGAAAAGAGTAGATTGCCTGAAATAATCCGTTGCGGCATCGTTTAACGCCTCTCTACTGCCGCTTTTTTTCAAATCCGAAAGCTCTGGAATCTTTTCGATTAGAGTATTGAACTCCAGCTCCTTAAATAGCCTAAACAGGGATTCCCAGTCCGCCTCCTGGCAACGGCATTCTTCCAGTTGCAGGCTGACAGGAACGTTCGTTCTAATTGTAGCCAGATCCTTACTGAGCAAGGCCTGTTCAGCATATTCCTGGAGACTTTCCCCTACCTTTCCAGGAATATCCCTGCTGTGTGCAAGAATGTTCTCCAGTGAACCGTACTCTTTTAAAAGCTGCAGGGCCCTTTTTTCTCCGATACCGGGAACTCCCGGAATATTGTCCGAGCTGTCACCCTTTAAAGCTTTAAAATCCACCCACTGGGAAGGGGTAAGCCCGTATCGCTCCTGCATTTTTTCTACATTGAATTCTTCCAGTTGAGTGATACCCTTGCGCGTTATTAAAAGCTTTGTCCTTGGAGAAAGCAGCTGGTAGGCATCCGCATCTGCGGTGACAATAAAGGGAGCCAGGCCGAGTCTCTCGGCCTGCAGCGCAAAAGTACCGATCAAATCATCGGCCTCATAACCCTCTAACTCAGAAATAGTAATCCTAAAAGCCGTCAGGATGTCCTTAATCAGGGGCACCTGCTCTTTCATCTCTGCCGGTGTTTTCTCTCTGGTAGCCTTGTAGGCGCTGTAAGAACGGTGGCGGAATGTCGGAGCAGGATAATCAAAGGTCGTCACCATAAAATCCGGAGACTTGTCTTTTAACAGGCGCAGCAGCATATTGGTAAAACCAAGAACAGCGTTTGTATGCAGGCCTTTATTTGTTTTCAGTCCCAGCGGCAGGGCATAAAACGCCCTGTAGGCCAGGCTGTGGCCGTCGAGTATGAATAATTTATCTCCGCCTTTCCCCAATTACCTTTTAACCTCCGCACAATTATTCTATCCTGTTACCCACAGAAGTTTAGAAGCACAATATAAAACAAAGCCGGAGTTGACACTCCGCTAGGCACCGGGGAACTTTTTAAGCAGGTTAACCATTTCAATTGCTCCAAGAGCTGCATCCCAACCCTTGTTGCCCGCTTTTGTGCCAGCCCGCTCAATAGCTTGCTCAAGGGAATCGCTGGTAATGATGCCAAACATTACGGGTATCTCGGTTTCCAGACCTACCAGCGCAATACCCTTGGCCACCTCTGAGGCTACATACTCAAAATGCGGTGTATCTCCCCTGATTACGGCTCCAAGACAAACAACAGCGTCATAACGCCCGCTTTTGGCCATTTTTTTAGCTACAAGCGGAATTTCAAATGAGCCCGGCACCCATAAAACTTCAATATCTTCTTCATGAGCGCCATGCCTTTTCAGTACATCCAGTGCGCCGGTAAGAAGTTTACTGGAAATAAATTCATTAAAACGGCTGACTACCAGGCCGAAACGAAAACCTTCAGCGTTAAGCTGTCCTTCAAACTGTTTAACCAACTTCCACACCGCCTTAAATTTCATTTTAGCGCATTACATCGTTAAAAAATGTCCGAGCTTGTCTTTTTTTGTTTTTAAATAAAAGCTGTTGTAAAGCCCTGGTGTCACTTCGATGGGAACACGTTCCACAACAGTAAGGCCGTACCCTTCCAGACCTTTAATCTTACGGGGGTTGTTGGTAAGCAAGCGCATTTTCCTGACGCCTAAGTCAACCAGGATCTGAGCTCCAATACCATAATCACGGAGATCCGCGGGAAAACCCAGCTCCTCGTTTGCTTCCACCGTATCCCTGCCGCAGTCCTGTAACTGGTAGGCCTTGATCTTATTTAACAATCCGATACCGCGGCCTTCCTGCCGCATATATACCAAGACACCGCAGCCTTCTTCGTTGATCTGTTTGAGGGCCTGAGCAAGCTGCTTGCCGCAATCACAGCGCAGAGAACCCAAAACGTCTCCTGTGAGGCATTCAGAGTGCACTCTTACCAGAACCGGCCTGTCCTTATCTATTTCTCCTTTGACCATAGCCAGGTGTGTTTCCTGGTCAACAGAATTTTCGTAGGCGATAAGCCTGAACTCTCCAAAAGCCGTAGGCAGTACAGCCTCCGCCGCCCTCCGGACCAGTTTTTCCTTTTTCATGCGATACTGGATCAGATCGGCAATGGTGATAATCTTCATTTCATGTTCCTTAACGAATTCCATCAGTTCCGGAACACGCGCCATAGTACCGTTTTCATTCATAATCTCACAGATAACGCCGGCTGGATAAAGCCCGGCCAGCTTGGCCAGATCGATAGCCGCCTCGGTATGTCCTGTGCGGCGCAGGGTTCCCCCCTCCTTGGCCTTGAGAGGGAAAATATGTCCCGGTCTGGTAAAATCGCCAGGCTTTGCTTCGGGGTCGATTAATTTCTTTATCGTAAAGGCTCTCTCATAGGCCGAAATTCCTGTGGCGGTACCTCTGGCATCAACTGAAACCGTAAAAGCGGTTTCGTGACTGTCAGTGTTATGGGAAACCATGGGTGGCAGGTCCAGCTCTTCAATGCGCTGTGCCGTAAGGGGAACGCAGATTAAACCGCGTCCAAAACGTGCCATAAAGTTAATGGCCTCCGGAGTAACCTTTTCGGCGGCCATGACCAGATCCCCCTCGTTTTCCCTGTCCTCATCATCTACGACAACAATCATCTTGCCTTTTTTAAAATCTTCAACGGCTTCCTCTATAGTATTAAAAACATACTTCGCCAAAGGATACAGCCTCCTTTTTCAACAGCCGCCGGCAAACGTTGTTCCATTTAATGTTAAATGAATCCTTTCTCCCTCAAAAGGGTATAGGTTACCCCCTCTTTTTTCGTTAAATTTTGCACGCCGCCGCGGTTGCCTGAGAGCGAAAGATTCTTCTCGTTCCCGGCATCATTTAAAAGTAATTTTTCAATATATTTCCCAAGCATATCAGCTTCCAGATTTACCGTGTCTCCCGGCTTTTTAAAGCCCAGGGTGGTAAATTGTGCCGTATGGGGGATTAGAGATACACTGAAGGCATTTCTTTCCATCTTAACAACGGTGAGGCTAACACCATCTACAGCGATAGATCCTTTTTCGATGATATAACGTGCGACCTGTTCAGGTGCACTTATCGTGATAACGCGAGCATTTCCCTCTTTTTTTTCTGCTAGAATTATTCCTGTACCATCGATATGGCCACTGACAAAATGTCCACCCAGCCGTCCGCCTACAGGCAGCGCCCTCTCTAAATTGACTTTATCGCCGTTTTTCAACTGAAAAAGGTTGGTTCGGCGCAGGGTTTCCGGCATTACATCGGCATAAAAGCCGGTGGAAGAGATACCGGTTACTGTCAGGCAGACCCCGTTGACGGAGATACTGTCGCCTTCTTTAAGATCATCCAGCACTTTGTTGCCTTTTATTACTAAAACAACGCTACCGTCAGCATGTTGCCGATCGGATACTATCCCCAATTCTTCCACTATCCCTGTAAACAACTTCTTTCCTCCTCACAGGGTAACCAATAATCAACAGGTCGTTATCCAACTGTTTCATTTCAATGTTTTCAACAGCCCAGGCATCTTCCAGCGTACCTACTCCAACTCCCTCCAACAGGGTTGGTGCCTTTTCTCCTCCTATAAGCAGAGGAGCAATGAATATATAGAACTTATCGATAATGTTCTCTGCTAAAAGCGAATAATTGAGTGTTCCTCCACCTTCCACCAGGATGTTGCAAATTTCTCTCTCTCCGAGGGCCGACATTAGCTCCTGAAGATCCACCTGGTCCCTTTTTAACGGCAGGACCATCACTCCCACCCCGCAAGATCTAAGGGCCTCCAGCTTATCAGGCGGGGCGAATTCCGTTGTAGCCAGGATCGTTTTCGTTTCTGACGCCGTTTTAACGATCCTGCTTTCCAGAGGAAGTCTCCCTTTACTGTCGATAATAATCCGCACCGGATTAGGCCCTTCTTCTCCATCGAGGCGGACTGTAAGCCGGGGATCGTCCTGCAGCACAGTATTAATGCCCACCATAATTCCGTCTGCGGTGGAACGTAGACGATGTACAAATTTTCGTGATTTTTCACCGCTAATCCAGCGTGACTTTCCCAGGCTTGTGGCTATTTTACCATCCATCGTCATGGCCGTTTTAACAGCGACAAAGGGCTTTTTTGTTGTTATATATTTAAAAAATACTTCATTCAAACGCCTGGCTTTTTCCTCTAAAACACCCACCTTAACTTTTATGCCGGCGTCTCGAAGCCTTCTGATACCCTTTCCTGAAACAAGAGGATTCGGATCAATTGAAGCGATTACTACTTTACGGACTCCAGCATTGATTATTGCCTCTGTGCATGGTGGTGTTCTCCCTTGATGACAACAGGGTTCCAGATTTGTATACAATGCGGCTCCCCGGGCCTTTTCCCCCGCTTCCTGCAAAGCGATAACCTCGGCATGCCGGCTTCCCGCCTTTTCATGGAAGCCCGTTCCGACAACCTCCCCATCCCTGACCAGGACCGCCCCGACCATTGGATTGGGGCTGGTCTTCCCCCGGCCCTGGCGAGCAAGATCCAGGGCTACCCACATATATCGTTCATCTGAATCCATCCGGGTTCCCTCACCTCGTTATATTT
>JAKORA010000277.1 GCA_029778075.1 Bacillota bacterium
GGAGGCCTAGTGCCTCCACCAACCGGTACCTAAGCTGAATGACCGGCCCGCCGGGAGCCGTGAATCCCGGTAAAATAAAAGTGAAAGAACATTGAAAGGGGTACTATCAATGAAATATAAAGGCTATGAAATAAAAAAAATTAGTAAAGTATACGGTTATAGTATTAGGGAAAACGGAACAAAAGTAGCTACAGCTAAAACAATTAAAGAAGCAAAAAATAAAATTGATAGAATAATAACTCAAGGCTATTGTTAATAATAGCCTTCCCGCCGGGAGCCGATAATCCCGGCAAAACAAAAAAGAAAAGGTGTGAGGGGGCTACTATCCCGGCGGCGGGGAGAAACAGCCGCAAGGGCGGGAGGCCAGAAAGGCCGGAAGCCCAGAAAGGAGGAAAAATGAAGATCTTTACTATTGAAAGCGGAAAAGTTATAGAAGGAGTCAGAGTTGACTCCTTCACATTGAAGGGTGCGGGAGTTACCATCCCTGCGATCATTGTAGGCGAGGAAGGAAGAGGGAGGAAGCTTGGAATATTGCCAGTGCAACTCCTTCCTAATAGTTACAAGGAATGGCAAGAGGAAGGTCATGTATATATCCGCTTCGCAGAAGTAGGAACAACGAAGGCAGGAAAGCCTAAGCTGTTCCAAGCGGAATGCGCAGATACAACAGAAAAATGCATCTGCGTATTCAGGACTAAGATTGGTTTCCGTGGGGGAAACTCCCACACTGGAGACTGCAAGGAAGAGTACTGGGTTCCAAATTGGTTCTGGCGTTCGGATATTTCAGCTCTAGGAAAAGAGCTGAAAAAAAAGTATACCAAAGAAGAAGCGATTTCTATTGTCGACGAATTGAATTCGTCGTATCAATGGGACGCTATTTTTGAAAGAAAGCTTGAATTCCACCCCTTCCCAGGCGAGATCTTATGTGAGGGCATTATTGCCCAGGGTGCAGCCGGCCGGATGGGTAGCGGTGACCAACTGGTTGCTGTTATGCCGGCGGGGATAGTCTTCCGCACCGGCTACTACGGAAGGTTATACGGGGCCCCTGCTGCTCATTACTATATCTTCCGGGACGGACAGATCCTGTCCGCCACCTGGGAGGAAAGGGAGGTGGCAGAAATATTCTGAGTAGAACACCCCGTAATATGTGCAGAGTGACGGGGCTTCATGCCCCGGTAAGGAGGTTGAACAATGATAGGTAGCTCAATTCCTTGTTTTGCAAATGAAATGTTTATATGCCGTGACTGTGGCAGGAATCTTGGAGACAGATATTCGAGACTAAAAGGAAAAAAGCAACCTGATGTCATCAAAATAAACGGTAAGCATTATTGCAGTAAATGCGCCGATAAACATTTTAACGAAGTGGTAATCGAAGATTATGAAGGAGGTAAACCTTGTGATGAGCGTAAAGGTAAAAATTAAGCACCTGAAACCTGGTACTGTTTTCAATGCCGGCCCAGTGGCCGTTAGAGTTCTGGAACATTTTGCAGACGGTAAAACCCTGGTGATAACTGATGA
>JAKORA010000278.1 GCA_029778075.1 Bacillota bacterium
CCCAAGAGAAATACCCGGGAATGAGCAAGAGGAAATTACAGGTGAAACTACAGAAGAGGAAAACGGCAGCACGCCTGAAGAAGAAAAGGAGCCCGTTGAAGAAGCCGAATCACCTTTAATGCTTACTTACTTGGGACAATCGGCCTTTCTGCTGGAAAACGGCGTCAGCGTGTTAATGGATCCTTACCAGCCGAACTGTGGAACATATGGGAAAATAGACCTTTCCGTAAACATAGTTACAATTACACACGAGCATAGCGATCATAACTATGCCCAGGGAGGCGGAGAAAATGCCGTCGTGCTGAAGGGGCTTACCCCAGCGGGTGATTGGCAAGAGGTTGATTACGAACTGGAGGATTTTCATATCTATACCGTAGAAAACATATACCACGGAAGAAATCTGGGGAAAAACAGTATCTTTGTAATTGAAACGCCTCATCTGCGCCTGGCCCACCTGGGAGACCTGGGACATACCCTTGACGAAAAAGCACTGACGGAAATGGGGGATGTGGATATTTTAATAATACCGGTGGGCGGATACTATACCCTGTCCCCGCAAGAAGCGCTGGAGGTAATTGCCCAGCTTTCACCGGCTGTAGCCATACCGGCTCATTACAGGACCTCTCATAACTCTGACACACCTATTGGCACCCTGGAAGATTTTCTTGCTCTGGATATTTCATATAAGGTTGAGTCCAAGGGCAGCACCCTTCAGCTTACGAGCAAAGACCTGCCCCAGCAAACCGAAATCTGGACCATGGAGTACGAGCTGCCGTAAAAATCTGCCGGGTTGTCACAAGATCGATAAAAGGAGAGCTGATTAAACCATATGAACAATCGTTTCGGCATCGTTATCGTTACCTTCCTGGCCATGGTCCTGTTCGGCATAATTATGCAGTCAATTTCTCCACTAATGCCCGTGCTGATCGACGAGCTCGGCCTATCCCATACCCAGGGGGGGCTTTTAGTAAGCCTGTTCGCTTTGCCGGGTATTTTCTTTTCCATACCGGGCGGGTTTTGGGCTGATATCCACGGGCCTAAAAAAGTGGGCATACTCTCTTTTTTGCTAATGCTTGTGGGGAATATAATTATTGCTACAGGCTCATCTTTTGCTGTCCTGGCGGTGGGGCGATTTATCGCCGGGATCGGGGGGACAACCATTGTAATTGCTGCAGCCCAGGCACTCACCCGCGCCTTTATAAATAACCGCGGGTTGGGAGCGGCTATGGGGATTTTCAATGCCGGTGTACCCGCCGGTACTATCTTTGCCCATAACGTTTTCAGCAGAGTTGTCACAATATGGGGCTGGCAGGTTCCGATCTTGTTTTCCGCCCTTGCCTGCCTGCTGATGCTGGTTGTTTTCTGGAGATGCCTGGAGACTGAAAGCGTTTTTGCACAGCGCAGCGAAAACAATACCTCAGCCACCGTTCCCGGCCGCATCATGGATTCCATGGGTTACCTGAGAGATTTTCGCGTTTACTGGGGCGTTTGGCTGGTTTCTTTTTCCTGGATGGTGTTCGTCGCCGCCAGGATAGGCTCTATTAGCTTCGCGCCGGTTTATTTTTTGAGCATCGGTTACGAATATGCCTATGCCGGCTTTCTAGCCAGCCTTTTTACAATGGGTTCGCTGGTGATCTCTCCACTCACCGGTTACCTTATTGATAAAACAGGCCGCGAGGAGCTGTATTTGATTTTAGGAGGGCTTATCCTTGGCGGACTATATCTTTTGCTATTTGTCAC
>JAKORA010000279.1 GCA_029778075.1 Bacillota bacterium
AATAGTGAGGAAAAGGGCCGGGCAAATCCGCTCCCCTTGATTCAGCTTTTCAGCTGCGGCCTGGCGAATGAGTGGAGACGCTTTTGCTGCCTCCCTTTTCAAGCAATCCAGGGATTCAGAATACAGGGGTTGAACATAGTCCAATATACTGTTCCAGGCTTCACTGCCCGCGGCATCGGAGAAGCGGGCACCGGGTCTCAGTGGAATGATTTACCCTACCATAAAATAACTCCTGCCTTTAACCGAACTTAGAAGTTATTATGTAGTAGTTGACCCCTGTTCATACCAACCCCTTATCAATTATCAATGGCCCATACAGCTGTGACTGATTCTGAGACATTTACATCCTGCGGCGTAAAATCGTAGCTAGGGCTTGGCATTGATTCTGTCACCGTGTCATATTCCAAGCTTGAGTGAAAGCGTATCTCAGACCAGCTATAATCTATATGCACAAGATTGCCCACCATGACGCCGGCTGCTTCGGCCAGCACCCTCGCTTTGATTTTAGCGTTTTTTACTGCTTCCGCTATGGCCTTATGCCGCAAAGGTTCCGGATCTTTAATCTGGAAAGAGACCGAAAAAGAAGCCTGCGATTGGGTGCGGCTCAGGGCTCGCAGCACTTTATTTAAATATTCCTTCTCAAAGGGGAACTCAACCTTTAGATGATGAACCGCCTTATACCCTCTAAAAACATGCCGACCACTTACCTTTTGAAAATGAGTATCAATTTCAAAATCAACGGTTTTTAGACTGTCCCGCTCAAGCCCCACCGCGGCCAGGTCCTTCTGCAGGCTTTCCGTCTGCATCGCCACTTGCTCCATGCATTTGCCATAATCATAATGCTCGCTGTTTATGGTAAAAGAAATCACCACCCAGTCAGGCGCCGCCGATACCTTGGCGCTGCCCCGCACTGTAATGGTCCTACTGTTCACAATAGTTGCCTCCTTTCATTACTGGAGCCGTACAAAATCCCATCAAATCATCTGGAACGCACTGCCAAGAAAAGAGTGGGGAAAAAGGAACAAGGACGGGCAGCTTAAGACATGAGGAAAAAACTCATTGGAATATTTATTGTAACAATTTTAAAAAGGACTTTACACTAAGTAACTTTTTAAGAGCCGTCCGCTTTCCATAATCCTTGCGGCAGCACTTCAAAAGTGCCTTCTTCTTCAAGCAGTGAGCCAGGAGCCCACGCAAGTCCCTCGCTGGTAATTTTCTGTCCAGCCCCTTTAACAGCGTCCCAACTTCTGCCAACCAGCGGCTCGATTAATCCTTTGGCCTTAACGTTGGCCGGTTCTAAAACGTGGCCCCATACCGGCTCATTTTTCCCGAGCGTGACGTAAACACTTGTCTTGTTCTCATGCCAGCTTCCCGGAAAACCAGTTATGCTGCGCATAGTCTTTTCTTCAACATATTTTACCTGTTGCAGCAACTTTAATTTCAATAGGCCAAAG
>JAKORA010000280.1 GCA_029778075.1 Bacillota bacterium
AAGACGACCCTGCCGACATGGACGTCGGCAGCCGGCCTCTGACCATGGATGGGAATTGGCCGGGAAGGTCGTCGAAGGCCTGAGCGAGCCGTAGAACTTTACGAGCGAAACTCGGAGCTCCGCCAACAGCAATCGCTGCACCATTTTCCAATCGAGAGTCCGAGCTGAGCTGTAAAACCTGCCTCAAGCGAACCCTAAAGCGAGCCACCAACCTTCGCCACCCCTTCCATATTAAGTTCAATACAAACCGCCAATTACCTCTTTAACAAAAAAAACCCCCCACTCCAATTTTACTTTAGCGCATTTGCGCATTGTTTGGAGAAGGGGTTCACAGTTCTTTTTCACCTAAATTAATTTAGGAGATATACTTTCAAGGTTTTACGACCGAATATCCAAGCATCATGATGTCGATCAAAAAAAAGATCTATTCTGTTTCCCATAATAGCTGACCCTGTATCCTCAGCACGGGCAAAACCGTATCCTTCAATAAAAACCAAGGATTTAAGCGGAATAACAGCAGGGTCAACGGCAATTATATGCGGGTTTTCTAAACTCCCGTCCCCTGCTACTGCTTTTATCCCTGTATAAGTATAACCATCATTGTGAAAGCCCGTACATTGCGCTGCCCCCCGGCCATCAACAGGGCACCCGGAACCGGGCGTTCCTGGGCAATAAGCCGTAGCGATAACTTCAATAACCTTTTGGAAATCAAAAGTCCGACCGCCACGTGAAAAAGAATCTTTGGTCCCATACTCAAGAACCTGCTCGACAGGTTCTTCTATTGTTCGGCTGAAGATGATTTCTCTGGAAACCTCTTTGCCATCATGTGTAACCGTTTCGACAATGTTTTCCCTGAGACCGTCAGAACCTTCTTTAACAACTTTTACCAGGCCCTGCTCCAGCCGGGGATTGGCAACTCTTATCGTACGAAAAGGTATGGCCTCCGTTTCAATTCGTCTTTCTCTTGTCACCCGGGTTACTTTTACTGTCTGCCCCGGACTTAAAGGCTCACTCAGACCCGGAGCAACAAGATCCTCGTTTCCCAGGTATAGACCGGTCTCCTGCAGGAACTCTGCCACTGTTTTCGCGTGCGTCCATATTTCCTGCTCTTTATCCTGCATTTCCAAAATTACCGGAAAAGCTCTCTTGATAACTATATAGCTTCCTTTTTTAATTTTTTCATCTTTCCCCGGGATAACCTTATCATAGGCTCCGAGCTTCAGGTCTTTTTCATCCAGGAATTGCTCTACCGTTCCGCAAAAAGTCGAGAACTGGGCTTTCTCTTCTCCATCAATAACGACAACTGTTTTCCACCGTAAAGCGTAAAAGCAGGCTACAAAGGCGACAGCAAGCAGAAGCAAGTAGATAGCAATTATTTTGGTTCTTTTTTGCCTTTTTCCTCTTCGCTTTTCTATCTGCCTGCATAAAGGTCCCTCGTCACTTTCTTCCATAAATGAACTCCCTCCGAAATTTTTAGCCTTGTAATAAGGACTTTTATAAAAAACACAAACTTTAGTATAAACAAAAACCACCTTTTTTATACAAAGGCGGTAGTCAGGAAACATTCATTGTTTGGTGTCAAGTTAAAATTCCGGTGGAATTAAAAAAAAGAAGGGATAACAGAGGCATTAGTTTCTTCTCGTCTGAATAAGGCTAACTGCCGGAGCAGTGGGAAAAAGTGCGGAGGGTCAGAATTTCTTTATAGTGACAAGGGTGTTACTTTTAATCAC
>JAKORA010000022.1 GCA_029778075.1 Bacillota bacterium
CCGGTGTTTTAATCGCCATTTATTCGGTTCGGCGACTTTTATTTTTGTGTAGCCGTCTTTTGTGATCACTTCGCTGCCAACGGGCACCCAGGTATGCGGGCGGTTGCCCGGCTTAAACTGTGTAGCTTCCATGCCCTCGTAAGACATGCCCTTTTTGCCCTTGTTCCAGGGAGTATGGCCTTTCTGCCAATAATACCGGGCATCGGTTTTAAAGCCGTACTTGCAGCGTTGTTGTTGAATAGCAATCTCTGTTCGTTTCGTGCCAAATTTTTTATTAAACAACCTGGTAATCTCGGCATTGAAAAGCCCCTGCGCCGACAGCTCCTGCAGGTAGGCTAATTGCTCGATGCTGTATTGCACCCGGCTTTTAGGTACTCCGAGTTTTATACCGTGTTTTTGTCTTAGTGTTCTTATCGCCATTTCGGTTACATTCATGCCGAACCTTTCGTTAAAAAGTTTAGTCACTTCGTCGTTATAGCGACCAGGCGAGATTTCTCGCAGGTAGTCAATGTGCTCGTCGGTATATTTTTTCTTAGCCATCAATCTTCCAGCTCCCCTAAAAATTCTGCTCTCAACATCGGCGGCAGTTTTTTGTGCTTTGGATCTAAGATATACTCTTGCTTGAATTCTTCGGCTTTTATAACTAATGTTCCGTTGGCAATGATCTGAGACGCTATGCTTGTCACCGCCTTTGCCCGTGCTATTTCCTCGCGCAAATCGTCGCCCTTTATGCTTTCGTCATTCAGTCGCTCTAACTGTTCAAACAAATGATTGTTTAAGTCTCCAAGGGTGTTTCTCGGCATTTATATCACCTCCGCTCTTCGCTTATTGCCTTCATACACGCCGCCACCTTCTCTGCCCACCGGGGGTCTGACGCATACCAGGTCCCGATCTCTTCCAGGCTCCCGCCGTCCGCTATCAGCCGGGCCAGGTAAAATATGCAATCATCCCTCGTCGTAAAAGTCAAAGCTCGTCCAGGGCAGTCATCGTATGCCCCCAGCCCGGCCAGGTTTCCCTTGTCGCGGGCCAGCCGCGAGGTTCCCCATCCGCTTTCGTGCGCGATGATGCCGGCCAGAACCAGGGCGTTTATGTCTATCTCCGCCTCTGCCTGGACCAGGGCCTCACCGGTACCCTCCAGCCCGGTACCGGCAAAGGCCCGCTCGAATCTTGCGGCGGAGAATCCGGACGGTGTGGTCACGGGCATATTAACTACGCTTACC
>JAKORA010000281.1 GCA_029778075.1 Bacillota bacterium
GCAATGATTGAAGAAACAAAAGTAAGCAAAATGCTGTCAGGGGCCAGAGGCACCAAAGTTGTGGATATGGAATTGTTGGTTAATTATCTGATTACTTTTTCAGAACTGGTGCTGGCGAATCCGGCCATTTCGGAAATAGATTTAAACCCTCTGCGGGCTTTTGCCGGCCGGGTGGTGGCTCTGGATGCCAGAGTAATTTTGACATAATGATGAATTTTAAGTGCCGTTTACGATGGATTTATTCAAGCGTTTTGTCTAAAATGAAAAGGGAAGCAGCTGACAGGGTTGGCAACCTGCTTGCTCCCCTCATGAAAAAAACTCCCGATAACTTAATACGGGAGACAAAACCGGGAAGTTACGAGCTTCCCGGTTTTTGTTTAAGTGTGTACAAAGTGTGTACTTAATCGTTTTAAACAACTTTTTATACTTAACGGGAACCCTAAAAATCCCGATATAATCGTGGTCGGAGCGGCGGGATTTGAACCCGCGACCTCTTGGTCCCGAACCAAGCGCGCTGCCAAGCTGCGCTACGCCCCGGTATCTTTTGCTGCTGTCATTATAACATAGTTTAGGCGGAAAAACAACTTTCAGGCATAAAAGTTCCACACGGAAAGTTTCATTACGTATAAAGCTGTCACCGCCTGTCACGCAAAAATTATATGGCAGGAAATGTGTATTAAAATCAATACCATCAGATATATTTATTAAAAAACTACCGGCAACATAAACCGGTAGTTAAACTTAAAATATTAAGCTATGACCACAAAGAAATAGTTATCCGTTAATTAAATATAAAGTACGAATTATGTTACAGTACTGTGTCTATAACAAGATTACTGTGCCTAAAACAAGGAATGTCTCTTGGCCTTTCCCTGAACCAAAAAAAATTCTTCTCTTGGAATGTCCAGTGTTGCCGCCATTTTTTCCAGGAGTTCGGGTTTCGGTTCCTTTACGCCTCTTTCTATATTGCTTAGCTGGCTGGCAGAGAGGTTTAACTGCTCGGCAAGTTGCTGTTGGGTCATTCTTTTAAGCCTTCTCAGCGCCCTGATCCGGTTGCCAAGCGCATTTTTTGCCATCATCGGTCTTCACCCCATTATATAAACTACATTATACTATTTCGACATAAAAGCGGTAATTCCTGCAATAATCGGTAGGAAACTTCCTATTTTTTCTTTTTAAGTCGAATTTATCCTTTCTTTAATTTTACTGCATAAATCATCATTCTTCCCATTTCCCGCAGCGGCTGCCCCAGCGGGCCAATACCTTACCCTCAACAGTAATGTTTACAATTTCACAGTAGTTGGGGCAATCTGTACACTCGAAGTTGTTGGCATTGTAGTCCAGCTCGCTAATAGAAAAACCGCGAAAATTTGTAACGTTTCCTTTACTGTTTAAGGCAGATCTGGCCAAAATGGCGGCGCCAATTGCTCCCATTACGCTATAATACTTAGGAATTATAACACACAAATTAAGTGCTTTTTCTAGAGCAGCCTTAATGCCGGCGTTTGCTGCCACTCCGCCCTGGAAAACAACCGGCGGTAGAATTTCTTTTCCCTTACCGACGTTATTAAGATAATTTCGTACCAGGGCGTCACAAAGACCTGCGACGATATCCGGCAGTGCATGACCCATCTGTTGCTTATGAATCATATCAGATTCGGCAAAGACCGAGCATCTTCCGGCGATTCGTACGGGGTTTCGGCTTTTTAAGGCCAGGTTGCCGAATTCTTCAATAGGGACATTCAGGCGGGCAGCCTGGTGGTCCAAAAAAGAACCTGTGCCGGCAGCGCAAACGGTATTCATGGCAAAATCGCTGACAATACCATCGCGTAATATAATTATTTTGGAATCCTGTCCCCCTATTTCGATAACAGTGTTGGTTTCTGGCATAAAATGAATGGCGGCCATGGCATGGCAGGTAATTTCGTTCTTAATGGAGTCGGCTCCCAGCATAATACCGGCGAGCCTCCGGGCACTGCCTGTGGTCCCAACACCGCATATATCTACGGGAATCCCGCATATACTTTTTTCTATCTGCTTAAGGCCTTCCTGGATTATTTTAATAGGTTGACCCTGAGTACGCAGATACAGAGAAGTAATAATTTCGTTCTCCTGGCTGAAAAGAACCATGTTGGTGCTGACGGAGCCAACATCAACGCCCAAAAAGGCTTTTTCCATAGGCCTCCTCCTTGGTCCATGAATTCCTCCTTAATGGAATAAATAGTATTTCTTTACTTTAAAGTATCCTTTACAAATGGCCTCTAAAATATAACTGTACCCATGGAATCTGAATAAGTGCAGAAGCAAATACCATAAGAAAGTAGATTTTTCCGGCGGTATTTATCTTTTACCCAGATAATTAACAAGGTGACATTATCACAGATTAAACACATTTTGAAGAAAAAGTAATTGTTTTTTAAAGGAGTTTTTGTTAAAATAAATTTGTCTACAACTTCGTGCACACACTTCTCTGGTTAAACGAGGTGAAAACTATGACAGAAGAACTGGTCCGTATCGGTGAAAAAATTATCAGCATGCGTAAAATTTATGAAGGTATTCACAAAATTTTACAGTTGCGTTCCAAAGGACTATCCCAGCAGGAAGTTGCTAATGAACTAGGTCTTGATCGCACCTTTATTTCCCGTCTGGAAAGCATCGGTGAGGTGCGAAAAGGAAAGAAAATTGCCGTATTCGGCTTTCCTCTCCATAATAAAGAGGAAATAAAAAAAATTGCCCAGGCAAAAGGAGTTGATTTTGTCTGGTTGATGAATGAGGAAGAAAGGTGGAATCTGGTAAAGGGCAAAAGCGCTCTGGACTTTTTTAATGAAGTAATGGAGCTTGTTACAGAACTGCAGTCCTATGATATCGTAGTAATTATTGCTTCAGCCAGATGGCTGAGACTGGCGGAGGCGCTGTTAAACAGCGAGGTTATTTTCCTGGAGCTTGGTGCATCACCAATTACGGAAGACCGTTCTTTGGATCTTGAAGAATTTGTAGATGTATTAGACAGTATCGTATCCAAGCGGATGGAGAAAGGTAAGGAAAGGATGTAAAAAATGAAAAAGGTTGTAAGTATAAGCTTGGGCTCTTCCAAAAGAAACCATGCTGCAGAAGTTTCACTTATGGGGCAGTCATTTTCTGTGCAACGCATCGGTACTGACGGTGATATAGAAAAAATGATCCGTTTAATCAGGGAATATGACGGGAAAGTAGATGCCTTCGGGCTGGGGGGTATGGATTTATATATCCAGGCCGTTGACCGCCGCTATACCTTGCGAGAAGCGCAGAAGGTGGCCAATGCTGCTAAAATATCACCTATCGTAGACGGCTCGGGCTTGAAGGATACATTGGAAAGGCGTGTCGTCGAATATCTCGTTAAGGAAACGGATATTTTTTCCTCCAAGAAAAAAGTTCTTGTCGTAAGCGCCATGGACCGCTTCGGGTTGGCCCAGAGCCTGGAACAGGCCGGCTGTGAAATGCGCTACGGAGATGTAATTTTTATTTTAAATATTCCTCTTCCCCTTAAATCTTTGCATACTCTGGCCTTTATTGCCCGCCTGCTTGTACCTGTTATACGTCTTTTGCCGATGTCCATGATTTATCCTACCGGCAAGAAGCAGGAAATCACGAAGCCACGCTATCCTAGGTTTTTCCATGAGGCGGATGTTATTGCCGGTGACTTCCATTATATCAAGCGGTATATGCCCGCGGAACTGCCCGGTAAAATAATCATAACAAATACTGTAACTTCCGGTGATCTGGAGATGCTGCGTCAAAAGGGAGTAAAGACGCTGATTACTACCACTCCGGAAGTTGAAGGCCGCTCTTACGGAACCAATGTCATGGAAGCACTGCTGGTAGCATTTACCGGCAGTAAAAAGGAGTTAAAGCCGGAGGAGTACCAACTTTTGCTGGATGAATTAAACTTTAAACCGCGGATAGCGGAGTTATAAAAAATTAAATGTGAAGGGGGCAACGGTATATCCTGTTTGTACCGAAAAATTTATGAAACCAGTGGAATTTGGCTTTATAGTACACCCACTAAATTACGATGATATTTTCAAGAAGTTTAGGTTTATGAAAAGATGGCCGGAGTCCTGGCTGAAGAAGGCATCTTATAGCTTTCCTCCGGTCATGACTGCGCGAATTTCAGGTATCGCCTCCCCGTATGGCAGCGTAAGCGGGTGTTTTGTCGGTGTTGTCCTTACTTCTCAACAAATGCTTGAGCTGCCTGCTGAACTTACCCTGCGCAAAATTATTGCCGCCGGCAGAAAAGCGGCCAGGGCAGGAGCAAAAATTATTGGACTGGGAGCAATGACCGCTGTTGTCGGTGATGCCGGGCTGACTATAGCCCGGAACCTGGATATTGCTGTAACCACGGGAAATAGTTACACAGTTGCCACGGCTCTGGAGGGGACGGAGAAGGCGGCGGAGCTTATGGGTATAGATATAAGTAAAGCGGAGGTGGCTATTCTTGGCGCGACAGGTTCGATCGGAAGCGTCTGTGCCCGTATTCTGGCCCGCAAAGTAAACTTCCTGACCATGATTGCCCGCAGCGTCCCGCAGTTAGAGAAGCTGGCGGAAAGAATACTTCAAGAAACCGGCCTGGCTGTTAAGGTTACCCCTAATGTAAAAGAAGCAATAAGAAAAGCGGATATTATTATCGCTGTATCCAGTGCCGCCGAAAGTCTGATTGAGCCCGATGACCTGAAACCGGGAGCTGTGGTTTGCGATGTGGCCCGGCCCCGGGATGTTTCCGTAAAAGTGGCGGAAAAAAGAGACGATGTCCTGGTTATTGAAGGAGGGCTGGTGGAGATTCCCGGCGATATAAACTTTAACTTTAACTTTGGTTTTCCTCCCAAAACAGCTTACGCTTGTATGGCGGAGACAATGATCCTGGCCCTGGAAAAACGTTATGAGAATTTTACCATAGGAAGAGAGTTGACTGTAGAGCAAATTGACGAAATCAGCGCTTTGGCGGCGAAGCACGGGTTTAAGCTGGCTGGTTTCCGCAGTTTCGAGCGTCCTTTAAGCCTTGAAACTATAGAAAAGATTAAAGAAAAGTCCAGGATCAATAAGTTGAAAAGAGGTATAACAGCAACCGGTTAGGCAAAAAAGATTATAGCGAAAAGTTGTATAATTTATTTGACAAATTATCAATATATGACTATAATAGGTTAGAATTTGCTGTCCTTGTTTTCTTACGAAGTTTATTAAAAAGTGTCAAGTTTACTTGGCACTTATTCTTACTTTATAATAAAGAAATGAGTAATAGGGATGAGAAGGATGTCCTCACGGAATATTTTCCAGGGGAAAAACATATAAATTCCTCTAAGATTCGTTTAAAAAAGGATTAATATAAATAATTAAAGGAGAGAGGTAAATGTCGTCCAAAGAGGTGGTCCTGACTCAGGATGGATTAAAAAAACTGGAGGAAGAGCTTGCTTACCTCAAGTCAGTCAAAAGGCGGGAAGTAGCTTCCCGCATTAAAACAGCCATTTCCTTTGGGGATTTGAGCGACAACTCTGAGTATGAGGACGCCAAAAATGAGCAGGCCTTTATTGAAGGAAGAATCATTACCCTGGAAAAAATGCTTCGTAATGCCCGACTTATTGACCGTGATGAGTACAATAAGGATGTAGTCGGCTTTGGTTCCAGGGTTTTGCTCAAAAATCTGGATGACGATGAAGAACTGGAGTTTGTAATCGTAGGTTCTGCAGAATCTGACCCTCTCAACAACAGGATTTCTAACGAATCACCGGTGGGGCGGGCAATATTTGGCTCGCGTGTTGGCTCGGTAGTGGAAGTAAAGACTCCGGCAGGGATGATCAGATATAAAATTTTGGATATAAAATAAAAAAGTATATGGGGGTTTATATGTTCCATGTCTGTTGATTATCATAGTGATCAAGCCTTTTATCGCATTAAAAAAATTGAAGAACTGCTGGAACAGGGTGTTGAACCTTATGGAGACAAATATGAGGTTACGCATTATTCGCAGGATATCCAGACAAACTTTGCCGCATTGGAAGGGAAGCCGGTAAGCATTGCCGGTAGGATAATGACCAGGAGGGGGCACGGCAAAGCCTGCTTTGCCCACATCCAGGATAGCAAGGGAAGAATTCAGGTCTATATACGGCAGGACAGTGTCGGCGAGCAGAATTATAAAATATTCCAGGAGCTGGATATCGGGGATATAATCGGTGTTTCAGGAGATGTATTCAAAACCAGAACCGGGGAGATAACGGTCAACATTTTTTCATTCAGGCTCTTGTCCAAGTCGCTGCGCCCGCTGCCGGAGAAATGGCATGGGTTAAAGGATGTGGAGTTGCGTTATCGCCAAAGGTATCTTGATCTCATTGTCAACCCTGAAGTGCGTAAAGTTTTTATTATTCGCAGCAAGGTTATCCAGGCAATCAGGGAATTTCTGGCCGCAGAGGATTTTTTAGAAGTAGAGACACCGGTAATGCACAGCGTGGCCGGCGGAGCTACGGCGCGTCCTTTTATTACGCATCACAATGCACTGGATATCGATTTGTATCTACGCATTGCTACGGAACTTCACCTTAAGAGGCTGGTAGTAGGCGGGCTGGAAAGAGTTTTTGAACTGGGCCGTATTTTCAGAAATGAAGGCATTTCCACCAACCATAATCCTGAGTTTACCTCCATCGAGATTTACCAGGCTAATGCCGATTATGAGGATATGATGTCTCTTACCGAAAGGCTTGTCGCCTCGGTGGCTCAGAAAGTTTTAGGAACGTTGCAGGTACAATATCAGGGAAAGGAACTGGATTTTTCTCTGCCCTGGCAGAGGAAAGATCTTTTGGAGGTTATCGAGGAGATTACAGGGGTTGATTTTTCGGCTATCCCTGATGATGAAGAGGCCAGAAAAGAGGCCTTGAAGCACGGGCTGGAGATAGAAGGCAACGAGAAGAAAGGGGAGATCATCTTAACTTTTTTTGAGAAATTCTGCGAGGACAGGCTTTGGGGCCCTGTATTTGTCAAAGATTACCCCGTAGAAGTGTCTCCTCTGGCGCGCCGCTGCCGTCATAATCCCCAGTTTACTTACAGATTTGAGACCTTTATCGCCGGGAAAGAAGTGGCCAATGCTTTCACAGAACTGACTGATCCACTGGACCAGCGTGAACGATTCGAACAACAGGCTAAAAAAAGAGCTGCCGGAAATGAAGAAGCTCATATGATGGATGAAGACTTTATAACAGCGCTTGAGTACGGAATGCCTCCCACAGGCGGGCTGGGAATCGGTATCGACAGGCTGATCATGATTTTAACCGATTCACCTTCCATCCGGGATGTCATTCTTTTCCCCACGATGCGGCCAAAATAAAACAAACACATACGGTAGAAAAGACACAAAACCAAAATAAATTAATAAATATTATATAAAGTACAAATCACATAAGATAATAAAAGAAGGGTTATGGCGTGCAAAATCAAGCAGCCGAGAAACCTTGTAAATGCTAACCTTCAAAAAGGCTGTTCCCTGCATTACGCAGGAGATTTACTGTTCTCGGCTGCATTAATAAGTATTTACCTTTGTGCTTTAATTTATACATGGTTGCATTAAAAATTTACTAAAATTTATAATTAGTATAGTTGGTCGTGCCAAGCTTGAATAGAATTACAGTACTGTTCTATTTTTTTATTTTATACTGCTTCAGTGCTATATTTCCCATGTAGGCAGACGCCTTGGCCCTGTTTATAAAATATAAAAGCAGGTGTTGAAATGTATCCCCTGACACATCTTTATTTTGCCGAGATGGTTCTGGGCACGCTGGACGATAAGACTATCCTGGGAAGTATTTTCCCCGATATTACTGTGTCTGCAGGGATAGACTGGAACAGGAGCCATACGCTTGGGTTGGAGTTGTGGAGGCATTTTAGGTCTAACAATAAATGTTTGCTTAATTTTTCGCTGGGTGTTATCAGTCACGGGATTGACCCCAAAGGCCTGGATTATTACAGTGATGAAAAATATGGGGATTTTGAAAAGGGCTACTGCTATGAAAAGGCCAGGCCACTGGTGGATAGTGTGGTAGAGGCCTGTAACCTTTCCTCTGATGACGGCTGGTGGAAAGCACATAATTTTATCGAAATGGGTATCGAGCTTTTCATTTATGAGGAACGGCCGGAACTGCTTCCTTTATTTCGCAGAGCCCTGGACAATGTTCCTCTCATTGTCGTGCTTTGTAAAGAATTGGCGCTGGTGTTAGTGAAGGATGAGACTGCTTTAAAAAGAAGTTTTACTTCTTTCAGAAATTTTTTCGACAGGGAATACCTTGACGCACAACTCCTGGCGGCACGTTTTCAAAAACAGTTATATTTCAGGTACAATATCGAGTCAATTGATCTGGTAAAGTGCCAGAGTATCATCCATAAAGGAAAAGAGCTGATTGCTCCCGATATCAAACAATTTTTTCAGGAGGTAAAAGAGCAGTTGTCTCCGGTTATGAGTAAATTAAGATAAGAATAGGGTAGATTTTGCTGAGGCTTAAATCTTCCGAGCGCAGCTCAGAATGCTCTATGTTTCAGCTCAGCTTTTCGTGGAGCATGATGTAAAGAATATGAATTTGAACGATGTCTCCACGGCTGGGACAATAACGTATTAGCTCGAGACGGAGCAGTGATTATAGAAAAGACGGTAAAAAAATTACCGCCCTAAAATACGGACATCCAGAAAAGAAAAATAACAAAAGAGCTTTTGAAGCATGAAAAACTGTTCCGGTTCCATGCCAAATGAGCCTTACCCTGGTAACTTAAAAATAAACAGGCCCCAACAGACCTTTATCAGTTTCCATTGCTTCCTTCCCCAGTTAGCCCTACTTTCCGGACCCTTGCCGGTATCAACCTCACCGGCTTTAATGTCCCTTTTTTTCGAAGCTAACTATACAGGCTGCCTCTCCTTAAGGGTTTCTGTCTCGAGGCGGCTTTCCCGCTGCTCATAGCTTCAGCCCTTTTCTGCGGAGCGCACCACTGCATCTAACAAGGAAGGTTTTCTGGAAACCTTAGGACCTCTCGGGACCTGTCAATAATATTTTAAATCTTTATATTATTTTTGTCAAGGGGTTTTTCTAAAAAATTTTAAAATATTTAATTTTTTTTAGAACCTTTTTTAAGGCCGATATGGCCTATCATATATGATATAATTTGTTGTAACAGGAAAAATAATCTCGATAGAGTTTAAATTTATAATAATTGCACGAATCAACGGGGAGGTCTTTATGGCCGTAATTACAATTTCCCGTCAGTTTGGCAGCGCGGGAGAAATAATAGCACAGATGGTTGCGGAAAAATTAGGTTATTTGCTGGTCAACAAAAAGATGATCAGCGAACAGTTGCTGCGATATGATATCGCAGAGCCGGTATCTGCTCTTTTTGATGAACGGAAAATAAGGGTGCAGAATGAAAACGATGAGGTTTATAATGTTGATTACCTGCGCTATCTTGAGGCCCTGCATGATTTTATGTTCGATCTGGCTATCAGAGAGAATCTTGTTATTCTGGGTCGGGGAGGGCAAATACTATTTAAAGATTTTTCCCCGGCGCTTCATGTAAAAATTATCGCTCCCTTAAAAAATCGCCTGCAGCGCGTTAAAAAGCTCTATAACCTTGATGAAGCGGCAGCGGCACGTTTGATATCGGAGCAAGACCATGACCGCGAAGAATATTTGAGGCACGTGTTCGGCTACGACTGGTTCGACCTGGAGCTTTATCACCTGGTCATTAATACCGGGATCGTTGGTATTGAAGAGGCAACTGACCTGGTTGTCAAGGCTTTCCTTCTGCAGGAAAACACAGATCCGGTTTCTTTAAAAGATGTCGAAGAGCAACTCCTTGCTGAAAATATTAGCTGCAACCGAGTTCTTGATGCCGCCGGTACTTCGCCTGTATTTGCCCATCCCAGTGAAGAGGAGTTTGCCAGGGTGCTCGACTTTTACCGAATACAATGGCTTTATGAACCCCGGACATTTCCTCTGGAATGGGACAGTGAGGGTAACATTACCGAAGCTTTTTCACCTGATTTTTACCTCCCTGAGCAAGATCTTTATGTGGAAATTACCACTCAAAAGCAAAAACTCGTCTGGAAGAAAAACAAAAAAATCAGGCGTCTCAAGGAACTCTATCCCGATATAAATATTAAAATAATTTATGGCCGCGATTACAAGAGCTTGCTTTTAAAATACGGGATTGAGCATAAATGAAGCTTAGGAGCAGGCCTTATAATATCAAGTAAAGAAAAGGAGGAATGGTTTCTAAATGGAGCAGGGGCATGCCCTGGAAGTTTTACTTACAGAGGCGGAAATAGCCGACAAAGTCTCTTTCCTGGGTGAACAGATCTCGCGCGATTATGCGGAGTCCGGAGAACTGGTCCTGGTGGCCGTCTTAAGGGGCAGTGTTTACTTTGCTGTGGATTTAAGCCGCTGTCTCACCATTCCTTTTGTGCTGGATTTTATCGGGATTTCCAGTTATGCAGCGAAAACCGACCCCCTGGGTATCGTCCGCATAACTAAAGATCTTGATACCAATATTGCCTACAAAAACGTTTTGCTGGTAGAGGACATTGTGGATACCGGCCTGACCCTCAATTATCTGCTTAAGAACTTGCGGACCAGGAAACCCCTGAGCCTCCGGGTCTGTGCCCTTCTGGATATGCCGGCAAGACGTATTGTAAATGTTCCGGTGGATTACAGGGGCTTTGAAATGCCCGATGTCTATGTGGTGGGTTACGGTTTGGATTACCAGGAACGATACCGTAACCTGAAAGAAATTGCTGCCTTAAAGCAAATTTAGGGACATAGGGAACAATAAAATGAGTAAAACTATTTTAGTGAGTTGGAAAGGCATTTTTGACTTTATCACTGGACTAATTTTATAATAATAATGGGGAAATGGAGCAGCTTTTAGACAGGAGTGAACAATGAGCTATAAGATAGGCGTTGACCTGGGAGGCACAAAAATACTTGTCGCCCTGGCAGATGCGGGAGGGAAGATACTAATCAGTAGAAAGTTTCCCACCAGGGCAGCAGACGGCCTGCATAATGTCATGCATTATCTAACCGGCTCTATTGAAGAAGTCCTCTCGGCCGGCGGTGTTTCCCGGTACGAACTGGATGGCGCAGGTATATGCGTGGCCGGTTTTTTTGATACCCGCTTCAAAACTATTGTCAGCTCCCCGAATCTTCCGGGATGGGAAGGATACCCGCTGGAGCAGGAGCTGAAAGAAAGACTCAGGGTCCCCGTCCTGGTGGAAAATGATGCCAGTGCCGCTGCGTATGGCGAATACCTCTTCGGCGCTGGAAGAGGGAAAAGGAACATGGTTAATATAACGCTGGGAACGGGTATTGGTGGTGGGATAATTACAGAAGGCCGGATATACCGGGGAAGCGGCGGATTTGCCGGAGAAATAGGCCATCTCATCGTTTTACCCCAGGGGCCGCTCTGCGGCTGCGGCAGGCGCGGCTGCCTGGAGACTCTGTCCTCGGGAACGGCTATTGCCCGCGAAGGACGCCTGCTCCTGGAAACCGGAGGGGGTACCGTTTTACGGGAGATAGCCGGGGGGTGCGAGGAGCTGACAGCAAGTCATGTTTTTCAGGCAGCAAGAGAGGGAGACGAAGAGGCAGCGGCAATTATTAATAAAGCTGCCTATTTTCTCGGTCTGGCCCTCGCTTATGTCGTTAATATCCTGAACCCGGAAGTAATTACCTTGAGTGGAGGGTTGTCTCAAACGGGAGAGATTTTCTTTGAGCCTGTTCGCCGCTGTTTAAAAGAAACCGCCATCCCTCCTTCAGGGGAGATGGTATCTGTAGTACCTGCCGTCCTTGGAGAAGAGGCGGGGGTCAGGGGCATACTTTCTCTTCTGGAGCAATATTTAAAAGAAATGTAAGATTTTTTTATGTAAGTTCCAGCCAAATTCTTATGGTTGCACAGTAACCTTTTGGAGCATGGTTCGTTATAAATTAATGAAGAGAGAACTAATGTTTAACAGAGGGAAATCTTGGATCTTTCAGAGAACCCTTCCAGGCAAAACCAGTACAGACATATTGTGGTTTTGCCGAGGTGAGCAGGAAATAAGATGGCGGGAGTAGAATTGATTAAACTAATTATTCTAGGGTACACCCCCAAACCCTTATGAGTGTTCTCCCCAAGGGTGGTCCCAGCTCTTGCCAGGTTGTTTCCTTGCTAAAGAGCGGTCAGCTCCGGGGTAAAGGAGGTGTACTTTATTATAGCATAAAGTACTCAATCCTCTAAGGAGAGATCCGCTTGCTAATTGATAAAAAGGAGCAGGAGATAATTTCCCAGGCACAAGATAATCCTGGTTCTTTTGCTCCACTTTATGATTATTACTTTCCTAAAATTTATAATTATATTTATCACAGAGTCCAGAACACGCAGTTGGCTGAAGACCTGGTGTCGGAAACTTTTTACAAAGCTCTGGCCAATATAAAAAAATTTAGATGGCAGGATCGCTCTTTTGCTTGCTGGCTTTATACAATTGCCCGGAACCAGATTATCGATCAGTATCGCCGGCAGGAGCCTTTATTGCTGGATGATGCAAAAGATGATTTAGCGGCACCTGCTGACGATAATCCGGAAGAAAAAGTCCTTTATGATATTACGAAGGAAGAGTTGCTCAAAGCGATTAAAACTCTCAGTGCCGACCAGCAGGATGCACTGTTGCTACGTTTCCAGGAGGATTTAAAAATTAAGGAAATAGCCCTGGTGTTAAATAAGAATGAGGGTGCGATAAAAGCGCTTTTGTTCAGAGGCCTTAAAAACTTGCGTAAAAAACTGGAAGGAGGGGATTGTAATGAGGCAGTATGAATGGGATAAGTCCATAGAAGAGCTCTGTTCTTCAAAGGAAGAAGTTCAGGAGCTTAAAGAAGTTGTCTCTTTACTCCGGAGTATGCCCGGAGCCCGTGCCTCTTCTTCTTTTCAGGCCGAACTCAAAGCGCGGTTGACGGAAAAAGCCCTCTCCGAAGACATGTACGCCTTGGAGTTGAACAAAAAAGAGAATAAAGTGTTGCAATTGATGAATATTGGGTATAGATATGGTGGGAAGATACTAAAGGCGCGTCCCCTGTTTACAGCGGTTGCTGCTGTATTTGTAATCATTATAATGGCTGTTTTTTATAGCCAGGGCCGTGTTGAACCTCCTATTCCTCCGCAGATTGCTTCTTCGGAAAACCCCGCCAGAAGTGAAAGCGCGCCGGAGATACTAGTTGAACATCGTGCTGAAAATGGTGAAGAAGAACGAAACAGTATTCCTGCGAAGCCTGGGCAACAGGAGCTTGAAGATAGCCACGGCGCTGGGAACATCGTTCCCCCCGAGGACACTCCTTCGGAAAAGGCTACTCCGCCGGAAGAAACTCCGGTAAAGGAAAACCCGGATGAAGATCCCGCCGGGCCGAATGTGCCGGAAGTTACAGAAACCCAGCCTCTTAAGAGCGACCCCGAATTCGAGGTCTGGAAGAACCGGCAACACTTTGTGGTAGCCGGGCAAATAAACCTTCCCCCTGTTTATTACGGGGTAGAGCGGGATGCTGCCTTGCCGGCAGAGCGGGTGAGCTGCTCCTGGACCCCCTGGAAAACTACTCCCGTTTCAAAAGAAACCGGTGAATCCGTGGTATTCGGTACGGAGGCCTGGGCCGAGGAAATCCTATCCAACAACGGCTTTATCTTCAGCGATGGCGATTATCTGGAGATCAATCTCCAGGAGACGCAGAAAGGGCTTTTTGCCGAGGTTTTCTACAGGCCGCAGAAAAATGCAGGCAAAGCTTTAACGCTGGTTCTCCATTGTCAGGAGGGCGCGGGTATCCTCTCTTATTACTATAAAGAAGAAGGAGAAGCCGCCCAACCGGGTTATTATCCTCTCCTTACACCATCTGAAGCTTTTAAGCAGATCGACACTCTCCAGTGGTATGCATCTTCGCCACGGCCGGATTTTTCGTTCCAGTTCCAGGAAGTGATTTTGACCTACAACGACTTCCTGCTGGTGGAGAACGGCCGGCAAAATACGGTTAGGCTGCCGGCGTATTGCTTCCTGGGTATGGAAAGGAACCATAACGATGGCGAGTTTAAATTGTTCCTGCCTGCTGTTAAGCGGTAGGTAGGCGTATTTTCTCCCTGTTTAAAAAACAACAACCTGCCTTTATCAGCAGGTTGTTTTTAATTGGAGAACCTATAAAAATGGGAGGGAGCGCAGCTTTAACTACGCTATTGTTCAGGC
>JAKORA010000282.1 GCA_029778075.1 Bacillota bacterium
TACCCTCTAACAGTGCCGGCCAATAAGTATTTTTATAACTGTTTAGCCTGCAAAGCAAGGTCAGATGTTTCCAAACATCCTCTAAGGTTCTGCCCGGATTCACGTGCAGAACCTTTTTATGCACTTTTGGTTAAAAAAGCGTACTTTTATCCGATAGAAGTATAAAGAGGTTTAAGAAACAGGTTTAACAAAACACTTAATTTAGAAGGTGAAATTTATGAGCGTTTTACGCATTACCGGCATCGCCTCCGGCCTGGATACAGAGCAGGTTGTCCGCGACCTTATGCGCATCGAGCGCTTGAAGGTAGATAAGCTTTACCAGGAGAGGCAGACGATCCAGTGGCGCAAAGAGCAGTTCCGGGAGATAATCAACCAGGTGCGCTCCTTCCGGGACACCTATTTTAACATTTTAAAACCGGAGACAAATCTGATGTCCGCTTCGGCTTTACACAAAATGCAGGTCAGCTCCAGCGACAACGGCATCCTGACGGCAGTCGCCTCCAGCGGCGCCCTTTCGGGGACAAGAACAGTCGAAATCCTGCAACTGGCAACGGAGGCGAAAGGCACAAGCACAGCCCCTGTTACTGCTCCTATCCAAAGCAGCGCTGACATTACGGAACCTGTCACAGTTACCGAAGGGAAAAATGTTATCAGGGTCTCCTTGAACGGTCAGACGAAAGAGATAACCGTGGCGGAAGGAACGTATACCCTGGACGAGTTAAAGAATGAACTGCAAGCTAAAATTAACAGCGCTTTTGGAACAGGGAAAATTGACGTAAGCTCTTCCGGAAACAAGCTGCAATTTGCTGTTTCTCCCCTGGACACACTGTCTCTTTCCTCTAATACTTATTATGCCGGAGGCGTCGTCGATGAGGAAGACATCCTTGCTGTGCTAAATCTCCAAACAGGGGTCAGCAACCGCCTGAGTTTATCGAGCACCATGGAAGAGATTAGCGCAAAGCTCGCCGGGGGATCCCTCGTTTTTGACGGAGAAGGAAAGTTTGTCGTAACTATCAATGATGTGGCTATCGAGATCGACAGAGCTGATACGCTGAGCCAGGCACTCAGTAAAATAAATAACAGCGCAGCCGGTGTGACCATGACGTACAGCTCCTTCAGCGACACCTTCACCTTAAAGTCCAAGGCTACCGGCGAGGGGACGATCACTTTCGATGCCGGAGGTAATCTTTTCGCCGCCCTCAATATAGTCTCTGTGGAAGCCGGCCGGGATTTACAATTTACCATTGACGGCTCCGCGGTGGCGAGCCGCTCCGGCAATACCTTTACCGCCGACGGTGTCACCTACACGGCCAAAGCCACCGGCACGGCGACAGTTACAGTCAACCTCGACACAGAGGGCATTTATACCCTGATCGAATCGTTTGTCAATGATTACAACTCCCTGATCGAAACCATCAACAGCAAATTAAACGAGGAATATTTTCGCGACTTCCCTCCCCTGACCGATGAACAAAAGAAGGAGATGAGCGAGAAGGAAATCGAACTCTGGGAGGAGAAGGCCAAAAGCGGCCTGCTGCGGCGGGACCCGCTCCTGGAGGGGCTGCTTATGGAGATGCGCCGGGCTCTCTACGACGCCGTGGGAAAAACCCACCTCA
>JAKORA010000283.1 GCA_029778075.1 Bacillota bacterium
CGTCCAGGAACACTTTCACTGCTTTCCCGAACTCATCCGCGCCAAAGTAGCTCCCGCCGCCCCAGCACATGTGAACCCAGTCTATGTTCCAGGCTACAACGTAGCCTCCATGGTTCACATCCCGCAGCAGCGCCTTTTTGTCATCTCCGGCCACGATGCAGTAATCTCGTCCGTTGTCGTTTTCAAAAATCAGCCCTTTAGCCAACCTCTACCCCCCCTTTCATGTTGCACTTGTGCAACCCGCAAGGCATAAAAATATCACTATTTAATGCAAAGCTAATCTTGTGCCATATTCATGTTGCTACCGTGCAATGTCGCGCGTAAAAAAAATATCAGGGCCAACCCCGTATTCGTCGCAGATCTTTTCCACTTCATCAAAGGTAAAATGTAGGTAGCCGTTGAGCTTCTGGTTTAATGTGACGTGCGAGATGTTGAGCAGATCGGCGACTTCTTTCTGGCGGATGCCATTGGCTACAAAAAAACCTTTGACCTTCAGGTGGGGCGGGTGCTTAATTCTCCTACTTTTCGACTTAGGCCGCATGTTTTTCTCCCTCCCTTTGTTGCAAACGTGCAATTCTTGTTGTAATTATAACCTGGCCCGCGAAGCATGTCAACAACTAATTTAAACTTTTCCGCATATTTTTGTTGCAAGCATGTAAATACTAATATAATATATAGCAAAGGAGTGGCGTGAATTGGCAACGTTTGGTCAAAGGTTAAAAGAACTGAGGGTTGAGCATAACCTAACCCAGGATGAATTGGTCATTGCCTTTATTGCAAAATTTCCCGATGTCCCGCTGGATAAAAGTAAAATATCCCGCTATGAAAGGGGAATAACAAAGCCATCTCATTTTGATGTCGTGGAGTGCCTATCATATTTCTTCGGGGTGACGCCAGGTTATCTAATGGGAAGGTCAAAGCATCGACGGGCAACACCTTACCGGAGGATCCCGATATTGAAAAAGTATAACCCCGCAGTGCCGCTGCAGGTCCAGGAAGATGTCGCCTGGCATGAATATGTTGAAGAGGGCGACGCGGTTGACTTCGGCCTGGTGGCCACGGCGGCGGTTCCGTCGGCCCGGATCGCGCCCGGCGATACGCTTTACTTTGACCGGAGCGCAGCACCAGAAAACGGCAACCTGGTCCTGGTTGTGGTAGATGATAAGATCATGTTAGTCCGTTACTACGAAGCAAACGGTAACCTGATCCTGAGGGCCGAAGGGTCCGAACATGATGTTGTAATTTCCCAAAAGGATGCCGGGGAACTGCAGATCATCGGCAAGGCGGTATCTTTCAAAGCGGAGGTAAAATAATGGCTTACATACGAAAGAACAAGTCGGGGACCTATACCGCTACGGTCTATGTGGGCAGAGATGCCAACGATAAGATGCTCCGGGAATATGTTACTCGCCCAACTTGGCACGAGTGCAGGGAGGCGGCCAGAGAGCTTGAAGCGGAGATCGCGGCCAGGTCATTAACCAACCTGGCGGGCCTCCGCATGTCTGACTATATGGACCGCTGGATCGAGGTCAACCGGGGAATTTTGGCCCCATCCACCTTCCAAACTTATAAGATATATATAAGGGTTCACTTCAGGCCGTACTTTAAGCGGCTGCGGGTGCGGGACATTACCGACATGCACATAAAGCAGTATATATCTGATAAGCTGGAAACACATTCATCCACCACGGTCCGCAAGCATTTTTTCACCCTGTCGAAGATGCTCCGGGATGCACTGAAGCACAAGTCGCCTTGCATCGGCATAAAGGCGCCACCAATGGGCAGCTATAAGCCTATCGTGCCGACAGAAAAAGAGTTCGAGCAGATCCATAATCTATTTCGAGCTATAGGACCAGAAGAAGAAGCCGTCATTTTGCTGGCCGGCTTATGTGGCCTTCGCCGGGGTGAGATATTCGCGCTTAAATGGGATGACGTAAGCTGGGCTGAAGAGAAGATCCGGGTTGATGAAGCGATGGCGGTGCAGGAAGAAAGTAGCATCTTTGCGCTCAAGGATCCAAAGTCTGTAAACAGCGTCCGGCAGGTGCCGATCCCCGAATATCTTTTGGAGCTCCTGCGGGACCTGCAAAAAGAGCGCTTCAAAAAAGTCGAAGGGTTAAAGGATGGTGAGCTGCAAACAATGCACATCATCCCGCTTAACATTTATACCTTTACAACGCTTTACCGGGAGACCATCGAGGCTGCTGGCTTACCCCGCATCCGGCTGCACGATCTGCGCCACTACCATGCCAGCCTGCTATATAAGCATAACGTCCCTGATCACTATGCGGCAGAGCAGCTCGGGCATGACATCTGGGTGCTAAAGAAGATCTACCAGCACCTGGGCCTTGAAGAGAAAAAAGAGCTTGACGACAAGGTAAAATCCATCTTTTCTGTACGCACAGAAAAACGCACAGATCTATAAACTATTAAAAAAGAAGTATTGTCAGGGGCATATCTGTTGCAACCTCACAACCAGGGTGCTGATATATAAAGCTTTATTCTCCGCGCTTTTCTGATGTTGGCGTAACCTGTTGCAGTCGTGCAAGGCACTGGTCTCCAAAACCAGAGGCTGGGGGTTCAAGCCCCCCCTCCCTTGCCAAAGAACATAAGAACCGCAGGGGTCTTGGGCTCCTGCGGTTTTTCTTCGCAA
>JAKORA010000284.1 GCA_029778075.1 Bacillota bacterium
CTTTGCCAGCGCCGCTTCCGCTTGCGCTTGGATAGCTTATCAACCTGAAGTGCCGGCAAAGTTGCGGAGGGAATAAGAACACTTATGGGAGCTTGAAGTGATGCAGGAGTGGCAGAGAAAGAGAAGTGAAAAGATTGCGGACCTGGTGCTGGGGGCGCACCTGCTGGCCTACCTGTTCACCGTGTCCATTTTTATCTTACGTTTGCCAAGAAGTTCATACTACCCTAGCTTGATTGCCATACTTCTTGGTTTTTTTGTACCGGCAACCTTGTTTGCTTTTCTGGATTATTATTTTTTTAATAGCTGGCGAAGTGCGGAACAGAAAAATCGGCTGCTGCTCTGGAACATTGGCAAGCACGCGGCACTTTTCCTGATAATTACTTATGTCATGGTGTTTTCGGATAACGTCCTGCAGCTGCAGGGGGTGCTGTACCTGCTTCCCGTCGTGCTGGCGTCCATCACTTTCGGACGCTCCGGCGGCTTCATCGCGGCCGCGGCCTCCTCGCTGTTGCTTTTTCTTCTAACCTGGGAACAGGGCCAAAATTTTACGGCAACAGTCTACGAGACCAACAGTATACTGTCGGGAATATTTTTACTTATGGCCTGGTTCCTGGGTGGAGTCATGGAGGTTGAAAAAAACACCAGCCGGTACCTGGCCAACCTGGTTAACGAGGATGAGCTTACGGGATTGGGCAACCACCGCCTCTTCCAGGAGCGTTTGAGGTTGCTCATGGATTCTGCCCTCAGGGACAATACTTCTCTTTCTCTGATCCTCCTGGACATCGACAATTTTAAATGGTATAACGATACCTACGGGCATTTTCAGGGCGATCTGGTTTTAAAAGAGCTGGCCGCCTTGTTAGAGCAGAACGTGCCACCCGGAGCTGAGCTGGCCCGTTATGGCGGCGATGAATTTTCAATCCTTTTGCCCGGGGTGGAGCTCCAGGATGCCGTCCGTGTTGCCGATACTTTAAGAGAGGCGGTTTCCAGGCATCTTTTCCTGGCGGAGGGGCCTCATCCATATGAAGGGCTGACGATTTCCGCCGGGGTGGCTAACCTTCCTTATCATGCCAAAAGCCAGAAAGTACTGCTGGATGCCGCTGACGAAGCCCTGTACAGCAGCAAAGTAACAGGGAGCAACAGGGTGCAGGTCTATCTTGGCGTCCTGGAGAAGATCAGGCAAAGGGTTGAGGACGAGGACAGGGAACTTGTTGGTTCTCTGTGCACGCTGATGACCCTGGTAAATGCCAAGGATCGCTATACCTACGGCCATTCCGAAAGGGTAGCTTATTATGTCAGGGAATTTGCGGCTTACCTTGAGCTGCCGGAAGAGCACCGTCGCTTGCTGGGATACGGGGCCTTTCTGCACGATATCGGTAAGCTGGAAACACCCCGGGAGATCCTGAACAAGAGAGGCTCTTTGAATGAGCAGGAATGGGCTATCATGCAGAAACACCCCGCATGGGGAGCTGAAATACTCCGTCCGGTCAGGTTCCTGCAGCCCATTATTTCCATGGTATTGCACCATCATGAAAACTATGATGGCACAGGTTATCCCTTCGGGCTTTCAGGGGAGGGGATTCCCTTTGCCGCCAGATTATTAAGAATCGTGGATAGTTTTGATGCCATGAAAACGATCCGTCCTTACCACAAGCCCTTATCCATGGAGGAAATCTTTCAGGAGCTGCAAAGCGGCAACGGCACCCTTTATGATCCCAATCTATTGGCAAACTTTATCGACATGATGAAGAAAAAAGATGTGGATATTAATAAATCTGCATCCTTATACACGTTTTTTTAACAGGCAGATTTTTTCCACTGCCTTAAGCGTCCAGTCGATGTCATTGTCATTTATATCCCGGTGTGTAACCATGCGGACCAGGTTTACGCCAAAGGAGACGGCTTTCACGCCATAAGACTGGAGAATGGAGAGAAACTCCACGGAGGGCAGTCCCGTATCTTCTATATCTATAATAATAATGTTGGTAGGAGGAGGAAAAGGGGAGATCTTCAGTCCTGGAAGCCTGTTCAGGCCTTCGGCCAGCCGGAGGGCACGGCGGTGATCTGCAGCCAGGTAAGGTATATGCTTTAAAGCTATAAGTCCGGCAGCAGCAAGTATGCCGGACTGCCGCATTCCGCCGCCAAGGATTTTTCGGTAGCGCCTTGCCAGTTGAATAAAAGATGCTGAACCCGCCAGGATGGAACCTGCCGGCGCGCCAAGCCCCTTGGACAGTGAAAACATTACTGAATCACAGGAGCGGGTAAGAGCCGTAACGGGACAATTAAGGGCTATGGCGGCATTAAAAATCCTCGCCCCGTCAAGATGAACAGAAAGTCCTGCCTCCCTCGCTGACTCGTAAAGAGCGGCCTGCTCCTCCGGTTTAAGCACGGTCCCTCCCCTGCGGTTATGGGTATTCTCCAGGCAGAGAAGTTTGGCTGGCGCAAAATGGATGTTGTCAGGGCGTAGCGCACTTTTAAAACTTTGCAGGCCTTCGGGAGAATGCAGGTTCTCTACCGGCCAGAACTGTACTCCGCCAACAAGGCTGGCTCCTCCGGCCTCGTAATAGAAGATATGGGATTCCGGATCCAGAATTACGGCGTTTCCCCTGGAAGTATGTGTTAACACGGCAACAAGGTTACCCATGGTTCCGGAGGGGACAAAAAGAGCGGCCTCTTTCCCCACCAGCATCGCTGCTTCTCTTTCCAACCGGTTAACGGTTGGATCTTCGCCATAAACATCATCCCCTACCTCGGCTTTGCTTATCGCCTCACGCATTTCCATGCTTGGAAGAGTAACCGTATCGCTGCGCAGGTCTACCATTCTTGTAGCCATAAGAGTTCCCTCCTGTCGGTTTCGTATGCCCGGCGATCCATATTGGTATACTGAATAAAGGCGGCGGATTTTGTGTGCAATTTGGACCGCTTGTCCACAGTTAATAATTCGGATACATTATATCATAAAAAGGATCCGTGAATTAATAGCCGGGAACTGAGGAAAATGAGCCTTTAACGCTGAGGTGCGCTGCAACTTGGATAAAAAGAAAAGCATTATTTTATATTTTAAGGACAGCGATTGGCTAATCTTGTAAGTGAGCTTTACTTTAAGTTATAATGAAATTTATAAAGTAAGTGAACATTTAATTGAA
>JAKORA010000285.1 GCA_029778075.1 Bacillota bacterium
CAATTACCTTCAGCGCTTCTTGCGGGGACAGGGTATAGTATCCGCCCACCGGTATTATTAAAATATCCACATCCCCCATTTCCGTCAGTGCTTTTTCGTCAAGGGTATGTCCCAGGTCTCCCAGGTGGGCCAGGCGCAGATGAGGCGTTTCCACAACAAAGATACTGTTTTTCCCCAGATTCCTTCCGTGATATATGTTCTCTACGGTATAGATATGAAAATCCTCCAGTTCGTAATCAACCTCTTGCCAATCACCCGCTGGGGTAAGCCCCCTCAGCACGACAGCATTTTCTCCGCCTCCCTGGGCATAGTTATGGTCGCTATGCTCGTGGGTAACTGTAACTATATCTACGGAAAGGTCTATTTTTCCATATGTTCCACAGTTCGGCTGGTAAGGATCCATTAACAGGCTAACGTCGTTTTCCAGCAAAAAGGCCGACTGACCCAGGTAAGTAAGCATTAAAGATGATTCGACTTCTTCAACGGTCTCCTTTTCTTCTTCTCCAGACTCGCTGCCGTTTTCTTCTTCTGTAGTTTCACCTGTAATTTCATCTTGCTCATTCCCGGGTATTTCTCTTGGGGGTTCGGGGGCACTCTCCTTAGGCTGGGCGGAACAGCCGCACAGCACCATTATTCCCATGAGCAGGCAGGCTATAAAAAGGGGTATAAACATTTTTTTTGCTCTCTGCATAGCCAATGCCACCTCCTTTCTCTTTTTCATACCGGTTATCCTCATATTATTAATTAGATAGTTTTTATGAATTCCCTCTTAAATTTGGCAAGGTTTTCTGTACTTTAAAATCATCTGCAGAAAAAACATTTTGGATAGCGGCAGACTTCACAGTTAAGGCAAAAACCGCCTTCGCCCATGCTCACGAAATCATCTTTGAACAAGGTTTCGCCGGCAAATACCCGCGGCAGCACCGCATCCAGAATCGTAGTTTTATAATACATCGCACAACCCGGCACGCCCATAAGGGTTGTCATATCCAGATAAGCCATCATAAACATATTACCGGGCTGTACAGGAGCCCCGTAGGTAACTATACGGGCACCGACGTTCCGTATGGCGCTTGGCGTCACATCATCCGGATCCACCGACATGCCCCCCGTTAAAAGGATTATGTCTGCCCCTTGCTCTTTGTAGCCCAAAATTGTCTTTGTAATTTCTTCAATGTCATCGGGACAAAAGGTTCGTCCCAGGTAATCGGCATTAAAATAAGCCAATTTCTTTTGCATAATGGGGGTAAATTTATCCTCGATCCTTCCCCGGTAAACCTCGTTACCCGTGACAATGACGGCTGCTTTCAACTTTTTATAGGGGAGCACTGTAAAAACAGCTCCCTTCTCCGCACACAGGCTTTCTACCTCTTTTACTTTTTCCTCCTCAATCATCAGGGGTATAACGCGGGCACCGGCCATTTTCTGGCCTTCTTCCACCGCAAAGTTTCCCGGCAAGGAGGCAATGGATATATCGTCAATGGCATTGATAGTGCGCAGAAGCTCGCTATTCACTTTAAACAGCCCTTTAGCCGTGGATTGCAGGGTAACCTTTCCTTCCTTCGGTTCATCGTATTCCACGTTCTCTCCGGTTACAGCTTTAGCTATCCGCAGGGCAGCTTCATCCTCATGTATTTCCCCGGAGCTCTGGTCCCAGACATAAATATGTTCCTTGCCGAGCTTTAGCAGTTCATCGATATCTTCCTTTTGGATAATATGGCCTTTTTTAAAAGCCCTACCCTTAAACTCTCCGGGGACTATTTTGGTAATATCATGCCCCAAAACCATGCCTACCGCATTTTCCACTGCTATTTTTTTCATATTTTCCCTCTTTTACCTCCGTTTTTAAAATTGAAAATGGCGCTGCATTACTATAACTCTCCCCTGCTACGACCTTCAGCTTTCGCAGATTAAGAATAAGCCATACTGCAGCGCCAATATTTAAACCCATGGTTTTAAAGATCTCCCTGGGAAGCTCTGCCTTTAAATAATTTTTACCGGCCTGGACGGTGCAGCAAACAGTATGGGCAGCTTCCTCATACTTTATAAGGGTACCTTTAATCCTGTTTATATCGGGCCCGGGCGGCTTGGTAGCAGAGAGGTAAATATCTTCCGGCAAAATGGCCAGTTTTTTAACCGGCCGGCCTTCATTTGGAATAATCAGCGAAATGCCGCCGCACTCGACTTCCATCAAGCTCGGATTCAAGAGCTGGCAGTCTTCGCAGTGCAAAATATTCGGCGCTCCGATGAAACTGCTGATTGTAGACCGGGGATGGAAAAATACATCCTCGGGAGAACCTATTTGCTCCAGCCTGCCTTTACTTATAACAGCGATTCGATCAGCCAACTCTTCCGCCTCATACAGATTGTGCGTCACATATATCGTCGTAATACCAAGCTTTTTCTGCAGCGCTCGCAGTTCAATCCTTAAGTATTTAGAGGTCCGGTAGTCCAAACTGCTCATCGGCTCATCCAGCAGTAATATATGGGGAGAGTTAATTAAAGCCCGCGCCAGGGCCACTCGCTGTTTCTCCCCTCCGCTTAAGCTGTTGGGGAAACGGTCCCGTAAAGATTCAATTTTAAATAGCTCCAGCATTTCCTCAACTTTATCCTGAATTTGCCTTTTACTCAACCCCTGCATCTTCAGGCCAAATGCAATATTGGAGAAAACGTTCAAATGGGGGAAGAGGTTAAGATCCTGAAATAGATATCCCACTTTTCTCTCACCCGGAGCGAGCCCGTCTACCGCTCTACCATTAAACAATACTGACCCCCGGTAATCCTCCAATCCTGCAATAACATTTAGCAGGGTAGTTTTCCCGGCACCGGTCGGCCCCAGTAGTACCAACAACTCTCCACTGCCAATTGTTAAATTTATGTTTCTGAGGCTGTAAGTAGTATATATTTCTTTAAGCTCAATGGTAGACATCTATGACCTCCAAAGGCAGGTAAATTTTGTCTCCAGGTAGTGGAAGAGCCTTTCGAAAGAAAAACACATTAGCGACAAAACGAGCAGGCAAACCATAATGATATCTACCCGTATTAAGCTTTCCGCCTTCATCAGCAGGACACCTATTCCTGTAGGGATCGCCACCATCTCTGCGGCGATAATAACGCGCCAGGCCATGCCGGCTTCCAGCTTAAGGCCGGTAAATATGTTGGGCAACGCCAGAGGTAAAACAACCCGCCAGAGGATTTGGCTGTCAGATCCGCCGAGAACCCTGGCCGCCTTGATATACCTTTCATCCACGCTTTTAATACCTGTTGTCGTGTTATAGAAAATGGGGAAGAAAGAGCAGATAAAAACAATTAGGATCGGCAGCATTTCGTTGATCCCCACCCAGAGCATCAACAACGGCAGCCAGCCCAGGGCAGGGATGGGATATAAAACGCTGGCTAGAGGTCCAAGAAGCCTTTCGGCAATCCTGTTCCATCCGGTAAGGATACCCAAAAGTAAGCCGGCGGCACTTCCCATGACAAAGCCCGCTAAAACCCTTATCAAACTGGCCATAAAATGGTGTGCCAGCAATCCGCCAGGCAGGAGCAAGGTATAAAATTCCTGCAGCACCGTCGAAAGGGGAGGAAAAAGGGGGGTGCCGGCCAGACGCGCTGCAATTTCCCAACCTGCTGCGAAAATTAAGAGGGGGATGAGGTGCATTGTTTTAATTAAAAGCAGGTTTTTCTGCTTCATTTTTATTCGCTCCTAAAATAGCTTTGTTCCAGTAAAATGTCTGCGGCTGAAAAGTGTTCTTTGATATAGCCAAGCTGCTGCATAAAATCAATCACTTCCTGGATCTCCGCCTGCTCTACCCGGGTAGTGTACTCCAAATTGGCCATAGAAGAAGCAACGAGCTCCGGTGTAACAGCGAAATCGTGGCTGCCGTCACCGGCTAATTCCTGCAAATCAACCGGAAAGGCGTTTAGTTTTTCCGCCAGGATTTCTGCTGCCAGGGAAGGGGATTCGTTTATATAATCTGTGGCCAGAGAAGTTATTTCCAGAAGGTCTTTCACCTTCCCGGGGTCTTCTTGCAGCAACTTATCGGTTACGATTAAAACGCTCCCCTGCATCTGAGGCCAAACATCCTGGCTCTTTACAAGCATTCTAAAGCCCAGCTTTTGCTCGGCAATACTGGCAAAGTGCTCTGGAACCACAACGGCATCCAACTGTCCGGTCCCCAGAGCCATAATCTGCTTGGCAGGATCCATCCGCAAAACATTTCCCAGCACCTTCTGCCTGTCCAGACCGTAGTATGCAATAATTTTATGTAGGAGGACGTCTGTAGCCCCTCCTTCCTTAACACAACCTATTTTCATTTCCTTTTCCAAATCCCGGACAGTGTTTATTTTGGCGGGATTTACTACCAGGGCATAACCGTATTTGTGGGTGCCGCAAACTATCTTAATCGGAACTTCGGCGTTCGCATAGGCTGTTATTGCCGGAACCAAACAGATATAAGCGGCATCAATACTGTCCTTGGTCAGCGCCGCGGCAAGAGCTACACCCGTAGCATAAACCTCGAAGGCTTCCGGCTCACAACCCCTTTCCTCCAGCCAACCTTCGCTCTGGGCTACATAAGCACAGGCAGCATGGGTGTTGTATTCTACAGCAAGATTCAACCCCGCAGGCCCTTTTCCCTGCTTACTGCAACCGGTAGCTGCCCAAAATACCGTAATTATCATAAACGTCAGGAGCAGAAACACGACTTTTCTCTTAAGCATTTTCGCATCTCCTTTTTTAACGCTAAGTTTAACGTTAAGATATGTTTGCACAGTCGTATGGCGTTGCTAGTATGGCGTTGCTGTTTTTTTATTTGGCACAACCGCAGAAGCGCTCCAAACCTAAAACCTTTGCAGCCCCGGCAATGGTTGTCCCATAAAAGACAACTTTTTTGTCCAACCCTAAAAAATTATCAATGGTTCCGTTGGCCAGCGTGCTTCCGGTAACAAGCAAAAGGTCGCACCACTCGATCAACTCCTGTGTCTTAAGCCCGGCATCTTCCACCAGCACGCCGTACTTCTCCTTGCCGATATTTTCCGGGTTCAGATCCACGGCACGAACGGGAAATTCTCTGCTGCAAAACTCCAGCAAGGCCGGCTGAAAACCGACTAACGCTATTTTGGGGTGATCGAATCTCTGGCGCAGATAATCCACTAATTTTTGGGCACACTCGTTGGGCTCTTCATCCTTGCAATGGATTGTTCCCTCGACCAGACCGAGATAGCGCATTACCGCGTTTAATACAGCGATAAAAGCAGCCTTCTGAAAATTAGTCTCCAGCGGCATTTCTAAAAAATCGCGCAGTGTTCCTTCAAAGGAAGCGGGGCTATCTGTAAAAGCCTGCCCGAACGCCCCTCTGAACTCAGCCTGAAGCAGCTTTTCTTTTCCCTTTATGAGGGGAAAGTCCTGCCGCTGCGGCTTTCCTATGGCTTCTTCGGCGGAAAGGACTTTCCCGTGAATGGAAACCTTTTCACCCAGTAGATTATTATCC
>JAKORA010000286.1 GCA_029778075.1 Bacillota bacterium
CGAAAAGGAAGTGAGGATCTTGACCGGAAGAAAAAAGGCAGTGTTATTCATTATAACGCTGCTTTTCTTTTTTCTTTCCTTGGAAACACCAACCCCGCAAGTACTGCAGGCGGGGGAGGGAAAACCGGCGGTCCGGGAGAAAGACGGGGTTTTATGGGCCGGCAAGGCTTGGGCCACCAGAATCGGCAACCTAAGGCTGGCCTATTTTACTGGTTCTCCGGAAGAGATCGGCGCGCAAATGTTTCACCTGGTGGTGGCGCCGGAGTTTGAGAAAATGACGGAATCATTCGCCATCATTAAAAAGCAGGGCTTGAGTGGAGGCTTTTTTGCCCGGGCTTTTAAGAACTTCTATGCGCAGTTCAAATTTATCCCCACGTTTAAACGGCATATCCCCAGGGAATACCTGAGGGAACTTGAGGGGTTCGCCCGGGCTTCCGGTGCTCCCCGGCCGGGAAGGGTTGTTAATGACCTTTTGCTGGGCAATGCTTGGCAGGATATAGGCCAGGTCTATGGTGGGTGTTCCTTCTTTGCCGTTTGGGGAGAAGCCGCCGGTAATGGGGAGATGTTGATCGGCCGTAATCTGGATTATTCCGGGTTGGCGCAATTGGCAGAGCTACAATCGGTTAATTTTTACGAACCTGAATCCGGGTACAGGTTTGTGACGGTGAATTACCCCTCAATGGTCGGGCTCATGCACGGTATGAATGAAAAGGGTATTGTCATTGCCAAGGCCTATTCCACTGTCGTCCCTGAGGACACAACCGTAGACGGGGTACCTTTTACGATTATGCTCCGGCATGCTTTGCAATATGGGGGGAGTATTGACGAAGTAATTGACATAATAAAAAATACCCCGCGGACCGTCGGTTTAAACATCTTGGTGGCCGATGCCGCCCGCCGGGAAGCAGTGGTCCTGGAGGTTTCTGCTTACCGGATGACTGTTCGCCACGCGGATAGTAGTACGGGCGTTAACTTTATCTATGGCGCCAACCGGTTTTTAACCCCGTATCTTAAGGAATACCAGAAAGCAGGCTGGATCTCCTCGGCCTTCCGGGAAAGCCGTTTCGAAAGGCTGAAGCAGGTTTTTTTGCATGGGTTTAAGGTGGAGGATGCCGTCCGGATTTTACGGGATAAAGGAACAGATGATCCGGATTCGCCGGTTTTTTTACCTTCTATCCAAAACCATGCCACTATCTCCAGTATGGTCTTTGACCCTGCTCGTCTGGAACTCTGGGTTAGCGCACCCGGCGGTTTCTTGACCACGGATCAGATTTTTACTGGCCTCTCCGCAGCCGAGGTTTGGCGGACCGGGCAACCGCCTTCTCCGGTTGGCTATATCCCCGCCACAGAGACCACGCCGGTGGTGCGTGTCTGGCAACAGGTGATGACCGCTGCCGGGGAGGTTTCCGAAGAAAGAAGAAAAGAGCTTCTCATGCCGGTGGTAGAGCGCTACCCGGCTGCCGGATTCCCCCTGTGCTTACTTGGTGCGGCCTGCCTACGGACTGGCGAGGTGCAAGCCGCCATCGGCTATTTGGAGCAATGCGTCACCCGTGCCAGCTTGCCGGATCCCTATTATTTACTGGCTGTCCACGCCTGGCTGGGTGTAGCTTACGACACTTTAGGCCGTAGAGAACAGGCCTTGCAACATTACCAGGCCGGCCTGGAAGTTAAATTATTGGAAGATGCCGGTCCTATGCTTCCGCAGATCTGCCGGGCCGGGCTCAGGTATCCGCTGCGTATTGATGAAAAAGGCCAAATTACAAAGGCAAACCCTTAGGGCGGTTTATTGATATTGACTCGATGCAAATTGAGGTGAATAAATTGGCGCGATTTATATTGAAACAATGCAATTTAAACCGGTTCATACTGGGACAAACCCATTTCTATGTCTTTTTTATTGCCGTAGCGATTGTCACATGCTTGTTTTCTTCTTCTGTACCTGCAGAAGCGGCTGGCGTTGCGACCGGTGGCTCCCGGATCAGCGAAATAATAATCCTTGGTAACAGCCGGACCAGTGATGAGGTAATACTGAGACAGCTGCCTTTTTCTCCGGGCGATGACTGGCGGGATGGGTACCTGGATCTGACACTTACCCGTCTTGAAGCCATGAATTGTTTCGACCCCCTCTCCTTACGTGTTATAACAGAGCCTTTACCCGGCGGTGATCTCCGGGTGGTGGTGAGGGCGAGTGATACCCATATTCTCTACCTTGATCCTCTGGAGTTTTTTATTATCAACATGCAAAATCTCTTTTCCAACTACTACACACAGACCTTTTATAATCCCTTTGGTACCGGACTGAACCTCACTGCCGGCGGCGGATGGGGCGCCAACCCCTGGATCAGCCTGGGATTCAGTCAATCCCTTTCTAACGGGTGGTTCCTGAAGGGAAATATAGAATGGTCCAAAAATCACAGGCGATTTTATCCTTTTAACGACCCGCCCGGTTTCTCCAGTACCGGCTTTTTCACCGGTATTTCTCTCCTGCGCTATGCTTTTGGTGATTGTGAGTACGGGGGGACAATTAATTACAGTCCTGTCCAGGTGAGCGTTGACGGGGTGGAAAGTCTGAGCCAGGCTTATTTAAGCATTGGCCCTGATTTTAAGTGGTCCGGGTGGCTTGAGTGCCGGCTGGCTCTCCGTTACGCTTTGGATTTGGCCGGAAACTTCTCTTCTTACCCGGCGGCAAGTACCGTTTTTCTCCGCCGCCAACCTATAGGGAAGGATGAATTTTTTACCACCCTTTACGCTGGATATATGGGAAAATCTGCGCCCCTTAACCGCCGGTTTGTCATCGGTGGTTTTGGTTCCGTACCGCTCCGCGGTTTTTCTCCGGCATTTACCGGCCATACCTATCTGAGCGCTTCTTTGGAATACAGGCATCTCTTGTCCAGGAATTCCTGGCTGCTGGCTTTTGTCGATTACGGGCGGGCCTGGTCTGATCATGAAAGGACCACAGGATATGATTGGGAATCCGGCGCCGGTGTTGGGTTGGCGGTTGGGACTCCTTTGGGTTACCCTGTCCGGTTAGACCTGGCCTACGGGCTGACCGGCGGGGGATTGGCATGGCGGATATGGATGGATAAGAATTTCTGAGTGTTTAAGGATTGAACAACCGGGCTCAAAAGAAGGAAATCCATGCCACTCTGGAGTATCATTTAGCATATAAGCGGCAAAAGCTAGAGGCAGGAGTTGAAGAAGAAAACAGAAGAGGAGAGGAAGACTGTGTTCGACCCCAAAGCACTGTATAAAATCGGCTACGGCCTTTACATCATCACATCAAAAGAAGAAGATAAATCGCGCGCACGAGCGCGCTATAACGGCCAGATCGCCAATGCGGTGATGCAGGTCTCGGCACAACCGGTGATTATTGCTGTGGGGATCAATAAACAGAATCTTACCCACCAATTTATCACCAGCAGCGGGCATTTTGCCATTTCCGTTTTGGAACAGGAAACCCCGTTTCCCTTGATTCAACGGTTTGGTTTCAAGAGCGGAAGGGATATTGACAAGCTCGCCGGGGTGGGGTACGGGTGGACCGCTGAGCAAGTGCCGTATATTACCGACCACAGCCTGGCTTATATGGCAGCCACCACAATCGGGACGGCGGATGCGGGGACCCACACCCTCTTCCTGGGCGAGGTAACGGAGGCGTCAATCCTCAAAGAAGGGGTTCCCATGACCTATGACTACTATCACCGGGTATTACGGAGAGGAGTGCCGTCAACGGCGCCGACTTTCCAGTTCACTGAAGAAAAGAAGGGGGTGCAGTCGGTGGATAAATACATCTGTACGGTCTGTGGTTATATTTATGACCCGGAGGCCGGGGATCCCGAGAATAACATAGCTCCGGGGACGCCGTTCAATGAATTACCCGACGACTGGGTATGCCCGGTTTGCGGCGCCGGCAAAGACATGTTTAATAAAGGGATTTAATTTGGACTCAGGCGAGATCTGAAGAATTCACTGTAATCACCTTGTTACTGTTGCCACTTTGTTTTTTCGCATATGATGGTATTTGCTGATAGGAAAATACCATTAGAAAAAAACAGGTGGTGTTTTTTATGCCCGAGCAACCTCTTGTCCTCAGCCGCGGGATGACCATTGTTCCCGTGGGCAATCTCCAAGAGCAATTAAGCTTCTTGGGTTTTCCCTTAATGTTGGTGGATAATATTTTTGGCGACAAGACGGAAGCCGCGGTCAGGCAATTCCAGGCTGGTGCGGGTTTGGAGCCGACCGGGGTGGTAGACGGGGAAACCTGGCGGCGGATGTTCGGCGGGGAGCCTCTTTCGGCGGAACTTTCAAAGACAGGGGAGGGGGACCTGAAGCAAGAAACAAACAGCCCGCAACTGTTTATACGGATTGTCTTAAGCCTGCGCCGGCTCCTTCTTTTTGAAGATGACAACCTGGTCGCCAATTACCCGGTGGCCATTGGCAAGCCGACCACACCCACGCCGGCCGGGGAATTTATGATCATTGACAAACTCCTTAACCCGGGGGGCGTTTTTGGCACCCGCTGGATGGCTTTTACCGAAAGGCGGCACGGGATTCACGGGACAAACCAACCTGATTGTATAGGTTATGCGGTATCAAACGGCTGTGTCCGTATGTTCAACGAAAATGTGGAAGAGCTTTTTGACCGGGTATCTGTGGGTACACGGGTAATTGTTGAGACCGGCGCTGTAATCCCTCCGGGCGGGGATTACGTGGTACAGCCGGGCGACACCTTGTACTTAATTGCCTTAAGGTTTGATACTACGGTTGAGGCGTTAATGCGGGTGAATAATTTGACCTCGGATCTGATTTTTCCCGGCCAAATCCTGCAAATAGCAGGCGCGGTCCCGCCTTCTCCCATCCAGTTTCTCACCATTTCGGTCAGCCCGGGGGACACCCTCTTTTTCCTGGCGCAGAGATACAACACTACGGTGGAGGCGATTATGCGGGCAAATGACTTAAACCAGGATATAATTTATCCCGGGCAAATCCTGCTGATTCCCGCGACTGGTGTGCTCTAAGGGAAACACACAGGCAGGAAAAGCGCGGCGCCGTGCAGAAGATCTTGGCAACAATTGTTGTGACGGTCCCTTTGTTTATTTTTTGAACAAGAAAGGAGAGCAGTAATGACCAGTAATTCCACGCGCCCGCCGGCAAAAGAGAGACCCCGGAGGGAACTTCCTTTTTCCCTGCCCCCGTTGTTTCTGAGTGAAACAGGGGAGAGGATCAGGACAGCGGAGGAGTGGAAAGAAAAACGCCGGCTGGAACTGCTTGAACTCTTCCGCACCCATGTCTATGGGCGGACGCCGGTGGAAAAACCTGCTGACCTGCATTTTAAGGTTGATGCGACCATCCCGGATCTCTTTTCCGGGAAGGCCGTCCGGAAGGAAGTGAGCATTGGTTTTTCCGGGCCGGGAGGGGAGGGGAGAATCAGGGTTTTTCTTACGCTCCCTACCGGTTGCACCCAGCCTACGCCCGCCTTTTGCCTCATCTGTCACTTGCCGCCGGAATTGATTGATTTACGGAAAAACACACCTTTTTGGCCGGTGGAAGAGATTGTTAAACGGGGCTACGCGGCCGTCACCTTCTACACTGCGGATGTTGATCCGGATATGGACGACGGTTTTTCCAACGGTGTCCACGGCGTTTTCGCCCGGCCGGGGGAAACCCGTTCTCCCGATGCCTGGGGAACCATTGCCGCCTGGGCGTGGGGCGCCCGGCGGGTCATGGATTATTTGGAGAGCGAGTCGGCTGTTGATTGCCGGCGGGTGGCGCTAGTCGGCCACTCCCGGGGCGGCAAAACCGCTTTATGGGCCGGAGCAAACGACGAGCGTTTCGCCCTTGTGATCAGCAACAGTTCCGGCTGTACCGGCGCTGCCCTCTCCCGGCACCTGCAAGGCGAGACCGTGGAAAAGATAAATACCGCTTTTCCCCACTGGTTCTGTGAGAATTACAAGAAGTTCAACAACCGCGAGGAGGAATTACCCGTAGACCAACACCAGTTACTGGCGTTGATTGCCCCGAGGCGCTTATATGTCAACAGTGCCAGTGAGGATGCGTGGGCCGACCCAGAAGGAGAGTTCCTCTCCTGCCTCCATGCGAAACCTGTTTTTAGCCTCTTTGGCCTCCCGGGGTTGGGGGTTACCGCCATGCCGGAACCGGGAAGCGTGCTTCATGACGGCCATATCGGTTACCACCTGCGGGAAGGCAGGCATGAACTGGGCTTATATGACTGGCAGCGCTATCTGGATTATGTGGACCGGCATTGGCAATGAAAAAATTCAACGAACTAAACCGGCATTTACAGCCAGGAGAATATTCCCGTCCATGGTCCGGTTAGAATGTTAGGGCAGGGTGGGGTAGAGTAGGGAAAAAACTAAAGAAAAAATGGGGTTTCAAAATAAAAAAAAGAGGGTGTTCCAGTGGTAAGCACACTTTCGATTGGTTTTATGATCTTTTCCGGGTTACTTATTTTCCTTTTCCCGCTGGGTCTTGCGGTCTATATGTACAAAAAAGAGAGGATTTCCTTAAGGGCAATTATAACCGGGGGCGTAGTCTTTGTTCTTGTTCAGCTCCTGACTCGTCTCCCCCTTCTCAATGCCCTCGCCACACAACCCTGGTTCCAAGGTTTAATGGAGAATCTCCTCTTTAGCTCTGTGGTTGTCGGCGGTCTTTCGGCAGGACTTTTCGAAGAAATCGGCCGTTATCTGGGTTTTCGTTTTTTCCTGAACAACGAATTATCATGGGAAAACGGAATTGCCTATGGTATTGGCCACGGTGGCATTGAAGCCATTTTATTGATGGGTACAACCTATATCAATAATGCCGTCTTAAGTCTCATGATTAACAACGGCGCCTTTGACCGGGTAATCGCACCTGAATTAGACAGCGAGCTTGCTGCGGCGATCAAGACGCAACTCATTGAGACTTCTCCCTTTTTATTTCTCGTCGGTGGTTTGGACAGGGTTTTCGCCATAACTATCCAGATTGCCCTCTCCTTAGTGGTGCTTTATGCTGTAGTGAAAAGAAAATTTTCCTTCGTTATTTATGCCATTCTCCTGCACGCCCTGGTTAACAGCATACCTGTCATCCTCATGCAGCAGGGCTTTAATGTCTGGGCTGCTGAAATCTACCTTTTCATCCTGGCCGCAATCGCCTTATTCTTCATCATCAGATCACGCAAACTCTTTACACTCGCACCGGTACCGGAAGGGGAGGGGGAGGACTGATTTTTTTACTCTAAAAAAACTGTATCCATGTGGCTTTACCCAAGCATAGGAAAAATCCGGCGGATCCGGGTGGTAATAGTTACCCGGTCCGGCCGGATTTTTTGCGTTAACCCAACCTACTACACTACATTGACGGTATGCAGATAATCTGGCCAATCTGCAACCGGTCCGGATCCACGTTGGGATTGGCCCGGATTAAATCATCTACGGTTATTCCTGCCCTTCTGGCGATACTGAAGAAGGTGTCACCCGCCCTGATTATATATGGGGTGGTACCGGAAGGACAGGGTTGCTCGCCGGTCATGGGGATGCAGAGGGTCTGGCCGATCTGGAGCCGGTCCGGATCTACATTGGGATTGGCCCTTTGGATTGCGTCCACCGTTGTCCCAAACCGCCGTGCCAGGGTGAAGAAGGTATCACCGGCACGGACCGTATAGGCAAAGGTCCCCGGCGGACAAGGGCTTGGTACACCAGGAATACAGATGATTTGGCCAATCTGTAATCTGTCCGGATCCACGTCCGGATTGGCCCTTTGGATCGCATCCACTGTTGTGCCAAACCGTCGTGCCAAGGTGAAGAAGGTGTCACCGGCACGGATCGTATAGGCGAAGGTTCCCGGAGGGCAAGGGGTTGGTACCGTATCGCGGGGGATACAGATAATCTGTCCGATCTGCAATCTGTCCGGGTCCACACCAGGGTTGGCTCTCTGAATGGCTTCCACGGTTGTGTTAAACCTTTGCGCCAGAGAGAAGAAGGTGTCACCGGCACGGACTGTATATTCGAAGGTTCCCGGCGGGCAGTGAGTTGGCGTATCGCCGGGGATACAGATGACTTGGCCAATCTGTAACCGGTCCGGATTCACACCAGGGTTGGCTCTCTGAATGGCTTCCACGGTTGTGTTAAACCTTTGGGCTAGAGAGAAAAAGGTGTCACCGGCACGAATGGTATATTCAAAGGTTCCTGCAGGACATTGCATTTTACTTCACCTCCTGGTTAAAACTAATATATTCAAAGTCCGGCATGAAGGTGATCTGACAATAGCCTGCCTATAGGGGTATACGTGCTGGCGGGAGTTATCAATACCGCCCGGTATTCTCTGCGAGAACCAGCCGGGAATCAGCAAGATAGTGACAGGGGATGGCCAAGGTAAACATATTTATACTATAAACTTCTATAAATTTTAGTTAGCTAATGCATAATTATTTATATTCAAAATAGTTTGCTTAGGCTAAAATCCAGAGTACAGAGGTGATTATTATCTATTTATAGTTGGATATTAGCCAGAAAGAAATTTTAATCCTGACCAAATCTGACCTTAAAATTTAAATAAGGATGGGGTAGGGTGGAGTTTTTGAACGAGGGTTGTTTATCGTGGTTTTCGGTTCTAGGAAAAGGTTTACGGGTTAAAGAAAAGAGTGCGGGGATTCCTTCAAGGGAGGGAATTGGGGCGCGCCCGGGCGAAGACCAGTCATTCATGTAGAACAATCATTAATTATAATAAAAAGAGAAATAGAAACGGTACGCAGACGCAGAAGTAGACGTAGAAAAGATATGTAGAAGTAGACGTAGAAAAGATATGTAGAATATGTAGAAGTAGACGTAGAAAAGGTATGCAGACGCAGAAAAGCCCCTGAAAAGCCGCTGGGCTGGCCGGGCCTTTTGACTCATTTGGACTCCATTTTAGCTTGTTTGATTGTTGTTTGTTTATGTTTGATTTAAATGCCTGATTGCCTATGGATTTTTCTTTAAACACCTACATTATTAATTAATTTAAAACTCTGCTTTTCCTTTCTTGTTCACATAATATGTATTATAGGACGTAATATGAAGGCGGCAGAACCCGGGTCCTGACAGCGGTTTTTAGCTGTTTTTTTGCCTGTCTATAGTATTATCTATAGGGCAAATAAAAAAACGGCTTAAGCCGGTTTCTGCTTTTTCCTTTCCTACTCAACCGTCAACCGGTAAATTAGGAACAGGACCAAACCGGCGCCGGCAAATACAAAGAAGAGAAAAGGGAAGATTGTTGCCAAGCCGACCAGTGTGCCGAATATCCCCCCGGAGGTCTGGATAAAAACCAACTCTGTCAATGCGGTTTTTGTAATCAACTGCTCGATGTCGGCTTCGTCCATCTCCTCCAGTTGCTTCCGGATTATTGCCTCCAGGTTTAGTGAACGCAGGCCGGTAATAATAAACCCGGTAAAGACCTCCCCTACTCGTTCCCGGTTTTTCCCCAGATACTCAGGGAGCCTCGCCAGCGCTTCTTCAAAATAAGGAAGGAACCTCTCCAGGAGAGTAGGCAGTTCCGGCAGTTCCCTTTTTAAGGCGTTAATCACCACCGGTTCCCAAATACTCTGCGTCCACCTGAGCAGTTTCTCACCTGGTCCAACACCGGACCATTCCGTAATTCTTTCCTTAAAATAAGCGCTGAGCCGTTCTTTAGTTGCGGGATCTTCCAACATGCGCTTGATTTCTTGCGAAAGGATGGCCTTTACCTCACTGGCCAGTTGTTCTCCAGAGAGTATCTCTCTTGCTTCCGGGTACAAACGGTTAAGGAATTCCGGCAAGAACCCGCTCTCCCGTAAGTATTTCTGGATTATCTCCGGGGAAATCAGGTATTCCGAGACGGCGGCGGCTATTTGGCTGACAAGGTCTGAACGCCTGGCCGGGATCAGGCCCTGCCAGACGGCGTTACGACGCCGGGGGTGAAAAAGCATTTTTATGGCCAACCGGTTGGTCCAGTAACCAACAATAGCCGGCGTAAGTACAGCCGCCATCGGCTGGCTGAAAGCGGTAATTCTCTCCAAATCGCCGGGGGGAAGCAGAAACTTCAGAAAATACTCGGCTGCCAGCCAAAGAAGAAAAAGAAATCCTAGATAAAAGAAGGGATAGTTGAGGTAATTTAAAAAGGAGACCAGTTTCAGGGAAAGAGCACGCTTATCCTGTTTATGCAGATATTCTTTTTTACCCATCTCCACCGGCCTTTTTGACTTTATTTTCTCACTTATGTCAAACCCTATTATCCATAATTATATTGCTATATCGCCTTTAAACAGTTGAGAAAAGGCGCGGCAAATAATCGCCAGCCACTTCCTTGCAGATCTCGATTAACCTTAACCTCTCATCCTTCTTTAGCCTGTCCGCCTGTTTTTCTAATTTGTCCACCATGCGCCCTTCAATTCCTTCCAGCACCGTCTGGCCGGTTGGTGTCAATGCCAGGACAACCTGTCTCCGGTCGGCCGGGTTTTCCTTGCGGACTACCAGTCCTTCATCTCTTAAACTGTCGACAATTAAAGAGAGGCCGGAAGCGGATACCCCCAGGAGCTTCGCAAGGTTTTTCAGGCTTAGTTCAGGAGCAAGTTTTAGGCAATGAAGAATCATATACCTTTGATAACCCACCTCCTTCTCCCTGGAGAAGCGGTTTGCTTCAGTATAGACCCTCCGGTGAAAACAGGCAAGCATAGTAAGGGCAGGTAATAGTTCCTCCATCTCCGTAAGTAACCTCCAATTGGTTAATTGTTTTATTGTAAAACTATTTTAGTATAAAATAATTAGTTTTTCAAGTTTTTATTTGTGTAAGAAAAACACCAGAACAAACCACCGGCTTTCCCTGGGCCGGCCTTCCTTAAGCGGGCAGCGGGCCTTTTGAGCAAAAAAAAGCTCCCCTACCCTGTCTTGGCCATAACCTTTACGACAGGCGGGAAACTGTGGCCCGGATTAGGTCAATCCTCCGGTTCGCCAACATGCTTATTCAGCCAGGTTAAAACATCAGTCCAAACCAGTTTGGTAATCTCCCACCCGTGGCCTGCTCCCGCCACGATAATCCTGGTCTTGTCTGCACCGCGCCAGGCCTCAAACATCTCCTCGGTAGCGGTTGAGTGTTCGATTACCTCATCTTCTTCTCCGTACACCAGGAGTAAGGGCCAATCGGCACGGCGGGCATTGGCGACACAAGCCTCCATCACCTTTAGGGCTGCCATGGCATACCGGATACTCATTTTATCCAGAACTAGCGGATCATTCTTCCATTCCTCGATTTCCTTCTGATCACCCGCATGTTCAATATCCTCAGGGATCAGGCTTATGATTGGTTTGGAGCGCCGGAAAAGATAATTAAAGAACCAGCCCAATTTCTCCCGGAAAGAGGTTTTGGATTCTGCTTGCAAAAACTTGGTTCCCGGGTTTATTAAGATGAGGCCGGTAACCCCCGGCGTTCCTTCCGCCGCCAGTCGTACTCCGATACTACCGCCCAGGCTATGTCCGCAAATGAATATTGGAGTTTCCGGATACTCTTTTCCCACAAGAGCGACTAATTCCTTGTAATCCTCTACTACCGGATCAAAACTCTTAAGATCGCCCCTTTTCCCTTCGGAATATCCGGTACCGCGCTGGTGAACGATGATGACACCATAGCCATTGGCGACCATGGCATCACTAAAGAAGCTCCTTCCGCCGCCGCCACCGATACCTTGGAAGAAGAGGATTATCCCTCTTAATTCCTGTACAGGCCAGACTTCCTGATAATAGAGTTTCAGCCCGTCCCGTGTGGTAAAATAGGATGCGCGGGCGTGGGCAAAATCGCCCACCGGCTCAAAAGGCGTTTCTGCGGCTGTTACGGATAAACCAAACAACAGCCAGGTAAAAAAAAGAAAAATACCAGCTTTTAAAGGATCTTTCATCTCTTACTTCTTTCCCCCCGTTTTTCTTCCACACCCTGCAGGGATTTATGCATGGGTGGGGTTTTGCATGCCGGATCGACCTGTCCTGATTTGCCCCTTTCTTTCCCTCATAAGAAAGGCGTGCTTTCCTTCATCCGGCACGCCTAGTAAAAGCTTACTAATTATTGTAGTTTTTCTCATCACGTTTGTCAAGGAATTCTGCTTGTTCAAGGCTTTAAAAAAGCTGTAGTTGCTAGAGCTTTTTTCCCGGCAACCCCGGAGGACGCCGGTATTTTCAAAAGCTGCCCCGGATAGACCGTGGGGTTTTCCTGCAACCCGTTCAAATCCCTGATCATCGCGACCACAGGCCGGGGGTCGCGGTCAGGATAGATGGCCCGGGCGATACTCCAGAGGGTATCCCCTTTTTCGATTGTTATATTGATAAATGCTTCTTTCTCCTCTTCCCGGTTTTGCATTGTAATAGTGCGGGCAAAATACTGGCAAAACAGGATTAAGCTAAGGAGAAGAAATATGTTCATCAACAAGCGGGCCGGGTTGACGCGCCAACGTTTTTTATAAACCGCTCGCCGTCTTTTCATGTCATTCCCTCCAAACATATGTTCCTGTAACAAAGTATAACACAAACATATGTTTGCTGTCAAGAAAAAAGCGAACAATTGTTTGCTTTTTTCTCCGCCTTATGATATACTTATACATAAAAAGGTATGCGAATATTTTCTTATTTATGCCATTTTTTACAAAAAAAGGTGGTGGCAAGGATGGATGAGCTTACCCCCCGCCAGCAAGAAATCCTCAACTTCATTAATGAAGAGATCAAAAAGAAGGGGTATCCCCCTTCAATCCGCGAAATCGGCAAAGCCGTAGGTTTACGGTCAAGTTCCACCGTACACGCGCATCTGGAGAAGCTGCAGTCCCTTGGTTATCTCCGCCGGGACCCCACCAAACCGCGGGCCCTGGAAGTTTTGAAACAAGACGAAGAAGAAATCCCCGCCTTTCCGGAGGGTTTCATTCCCGTTCCCATTGTCGGCCGGGTAACCGCCGGTGAACCTATTTTGGCCGTGGAAAACATTGAGGAGTATTTCCCCCTCCCCCACAACTTCACTTCCTACCAGGATGTTTTCATGCTAAAGGTAAGAGGGGACAGTATGACCGGGGCAGGTATTCACGACGGCGACCTGGTACTGGTCCACAAGACACCCTTTGCCGAGAACGGCGATATCGTGGTTGCCCTGGTTGAAAATGATGAAGCCACGGTAAAACGGTTTTTTGTTGAGCCCGGCGGCAGGTACCGGCTGCAACCGGAAAATCCTAGCTATTCCCCGCTTTACCCCAGCAGCTTGACGATCCTGGGGCGGGTTATTGGTTTGGTAAGAAAGTTTTGACCGGCGATAAATAACGGTAAAAAACCGCCTGTCCGGGGTTGCCCTCCCGGTACAGGCGGGTATTATTTTCGGGCTTCAGTTTCACGTTTTTCTTCTCTGCGGTTATACAATCTCCTTGATCGGGTATTGACAAGAAAACTCTTCGTAGTTTTTCTGTTTCTCCCGGGCGAGACGGAGCTTCTCCGGTTCGATGCCAAAAATGTGGAAGAACAACTCGATGGCCTGCTCCCGTCCTTTGTTTTCACCAAGATCCTCATCGCCGTTCTTCAGACTCTGGTAGGTCTTAAAAGCATAAACGCACGCTTTCTCGATGCCGGACTTTTCAACTAACTCAATTAGTTTTTTATATTCTGTCCGGCGCGATTCCGCGTGCGTTCTCCAGTATGCAGGGTCGGGGGTTAACTCACTTGCCAGTAGATCTTGTTTTGCCAGGCCCTTATAGCGTTTTAGAGCCCTGACAAGATCTTCCCGGCTCACCTCAATCATGCTTTCTCTCCCTCCTTTTCTGCTTTCCCTTCTATTTATATATTTCTCTCTCCCTTCCCAACCTCCTCTATTTTTATTGCCGCCGGGATCTTAAATCAAAGATGTAGTAGGTTTGATCGTCAAAGCGCAGACGGTAACAGGAATACGGGCATCCTTCGTCTTCAAAGACGCCTACCAACTCCGCCTCCCCGGCTAAGATTTTCCCCCGGATTAAAGCATCGGTTAGCCTTTCATCTTCCGGATTTTTCTCTTCCCGCAAGGGAAAAGGAATTACCCGGCCCATGTTGCCGTTATCCCCTTCTTTTGCTCTGGACATCTGCACCCTCCTGCCGCTCCTACCGCCAGTTGACCTTGATTACCCCGGGCAACGCTGATAATTCCTCCAGTATTTTCTCTTTAAGTTGCGGCCGGCCTTTAAGATGGAGGATAATCAAGGCCTGGCTTTTCTCTTCGTTAATCTCCACGCTTATATTTTTAATATTAAAAGCGTGGTCGGAAAAGACCTTACAAAAAGACACAAGCTGCCCGGGTTTATCTTCCACGATTCCTTCTACTATTATACCCTCTGTAGAAGGCCATTTGTTTTCAATTTTATCCAAAAATGCAAGGGTACAAACGGCCAGGATCGTAGTGGCAACCCCACCCAGGTAAAAACCGCCCCCCATGGCCAGGCCAATCCCGGCAACCACCCACAAGCTGGCGGCGGTGGTCAAGCCGATGATGGTGGCGCCTTCCCGCAGGATGGTACCGGCGCCCAAAAAGCCAATCCCGCTGATCACCTGGGCAGCCAGGCGCGCCGGATCCCGGTTGCCGGCATCTTCAAAACCATAAATGGAAACGAGCATAATCAAGCAGGAGCCCAGTGAAACAATGATATGTGTGCGCAATCCGGCCGGACGGCCGTGGCTTTCCCGTTCCAAGCCGATAATACCGCCCATTAAACCGGCCAGGAGAAGCCGGATAATCATTGTTGTCCCGCTTATTATCCCTCACCCCTCCTCATCTCTTTTTTCTCCGGCATTTTTAATTAATTATGAATCGGTCAAATTCGTGGACCGGCAGTGCGGGCAGATAACCGCATCCCAAGCCACTGTTTCATGGCAGCGCAGGCATTCCCTTTTAACCGCTCTTTTGCAGAAGGGACAAAACGCTAAAATATTGTGGACCCGCTTATTACAATGGGGGCAAGGTGTCAACTCTCCCTTCGGGCGGGTGGAGAAATAAATGGCAAAGACTAAAAGCAGGGCAAAAAACGACCCAATAAGTCCCGGGGTAAGAAAGACAAAAATACAGATAATCATCCACATTAACCAGGAATAATCCCTGGCCCTGGCATCCCGGTAAAGAAAAAAGGCGGCACCTGCTGTTAACACCAGTTTTATGCCAAGTTCCACAAAAGTATTCAGTTTGACCATCCCCTTTGCCTGTTCACGGCAGCAGCCGTTCCCAGTTGGTATTCCCTTGCTTATCTATTCCTTATTCCTTCTCCCATTCCTCCTTCTTTCTTAAAAACTGGAACCGCCAAACCGGATTTTATTTGCTTATTAAAGATAATACCACTGAAGACTAGAGGATATCCCCCTGCAAGGCCGCAAGGATACGGGTCAAAGCCAGCTTGGCATGGAAATAGGAGAGGCAGCCCTGGACATAAAGGCTGTAAGGCGGGGTTACCGGGGCATCGGCACTCAACTCACTGGTGGAGCCGGAAATAAACGTCCCGGCCGCCATAACCACCTTTTTTTGATAACCGGGCATAACAGCCGGTTCCGGGGAAACATAACTCTCCACCGGGGAGGCCTGTTGCAGGCTCCGGCAGACTTTAAGTAATAACCCGGCTGAGCCCAGGTCAATCCTCTGGATAATATCGGTCCGCTCC
>JAKORA010000023.1 GCA_029778075.1 Bacillota bacterium
CTTGACATAGTTTGAAATTTTTTTGCAACGCTACTGATTATTTGTATTAAAAACAAAAGCTAAGCCGCAAAAATATAGAGCGTAATTCTTTTATATAACTGAGCTTATAATCTCAGTTGTCGAAAAGTCTGTTATAGAGTTATGGCTGAAGTTTAAAAACCGCTAATCAGATAAAAAATTGATTAGCGGCACGACAGGGCAGCGTGAAAACATTATAATCTGAAGCGATGTCAGTGATAAACGTTCTTCTTAAAGGGCTTAAAGGACTATTTTTAGTTTTTCTTCTGTCTTTTGTCATGGGGCATGGCTCTTTCCCTTCGTAAATAGCCAAATTGTGTCTCATTTCCTGAGCCCATTATAGTATATTAATTAAACTGGTAACTTGCTTTTTAAAAAATCAACAAACTGGTAATAATTTTTTGCCAGAGGTTTTTTATTGTGGTGTACGATAACGTACTCTATCACTGGCAGAGGAGGATCTGTATGAAGCATATTTAATGCTCCTGAACCTATTTCTTCTTTAACTGTAAAAAATGAAAGCAGCCCGTAGTAATCGCTATGTTTTAAAAGAATTCTTTTTACTGATTCAGAATGATCCAGTTCCAGAGTATTATTTAAAAGTATAGAGAATTTGTTTAGAAAGGAGTGTAAGACTGTTCCTACCAGTGTTTCTTTGGAAGGAAGGGCTATAAGCAAATTGCTCAGGTTATGTAATGGAATAATTTGATTATTACAAAAACAATTTTTGGTATTTACTAATACAATTTGTGATCTAAAAGAATAAATAATGTTAAGAAAATTTAAAGGAACACTTTTCGTATCTTTAGGCATAATAGCTATATCATAGTTATCATTTTTTAGTCTTTCTATAAAACTATCAATATTCATTTCAATAATTATTTCCGCTTTAAACATGCGGTTTTTTTCTTTAAATTCTGCAATTAGGTTTGGTAAAACATAGGTTCCTATGGGAGCATTGGTCATAATTTTAAAAGTAATAATATCTTTTTTCCGTTCCGCATATGCCGCTACTTTATCCCATTCTCTTAATATATTTTTGGAAACCCCAAAAATATATTCACCAGCTTCTGTAAGGACAACCTTCTTTTTTAGCTGGCTCTCATAACGATCTATTAGCTTTAGCCCCAGGGATTTCTCCAGGGTTTTTATCTGCGCACTGATTGAAGGCTGGCTGATATACAATTGGTTGGCAACAGCCGAAAAATTTTGCATCTCAGCCACTTTTACAAATAAATATAGCTGATGAAGAGTAGCCATCGAATTAACCTCTCCTAAAAATAAAATTCACAGATTTACGATAAGCTGTCCCTGCTCTTTTTCTTTTTTTTGTGCAGGTCGATATACCTCTGCTTGATCCGCCTGCTTTCTTCTGCCAAAACGATACGGCGTGCGGCAACATTAATGCTCACGAGTTGAAATCCGGTAAGATACTCCAGCCTTTCTTTAACCTGCTTTTGTACTTCATGCAAGGCCCGGTGTATGTTGGTGCCGTAGAGCAAGGTAACGTCCAGGTTTAAAAGCATGCCGTTTTTATTGGAAGTAATGAGATTTTTTTTGGCCCTGGCCACTCCTTCAACCTGTTCTGCTACGTAAACAGCTATTTGTTCAATGACATTTTCGGAGAGATAGTAATTGCCCAGGGAACTGTACAGCGGGCGCACAATAGAATGTTCCGCCGTCTTGTACGTTGGGGTTTTGCTTTTGCTCCTGAAAAAAGCCTTCAGGGGATCGAGCAGGTAGCCGGGAAAATCTTTTTCAATGGCAAATGTAGGTATGGGTATGACATGTCTGTTTTCTTTTTCCCTTATTTCCAGCGCCCGGGCAATTTCTTCACGGGTCGAAACTTCTTCGATATGTATCATTTTTTCGGGTGGTGGAATTTGAAGTTTTTCGGCAATAAAACGAACCATGCGTTCAGAAGTTCCCAGGATAAGGATGCTTTCAGGATTTAGTTCCCTGATTTTGGCACGAACCTGTTCGGCGTGCTGCGGATCGATGAAAATAGCTCTTTTAGTGGCAGCCATTCTCGTATTCTCTCTTTTAGCCGAACGGCCGGCCAGTATCTGACTGCCCTTTATCAGCAAGCCGTCATCGATAATATATTCTATTCCCTCCTGGAAAGCGACCAGCGCGCAATGGTGACTTTTGCCTGTGCCGCTGGGCCCGATCAGGGCAACTATCTTCATCAATATTCCCTCCTGGTTGTCAAATTGAGTATACCATAATTATGCGGGGAAGTCGATAAGCCCTAAAGTTCGTTGTAAGCAGAACGCGCATCTTATACTTCTTTTTTGTTGCTGCACTTTTCTTGTTGAAAAAGACCTGTGATATTGATATACTGGAAAATGTGGGAGTATGCAGACTAAAAAGAAGGGGATAGATGCGCCTGAAGGATAAATTCAGGCTGCAGGCAGGATTAAAGATAGAAATTTAAAGAAAAATAGGAGGTTCTTTTATGGAAGAGAAACTAAATTTTTTGCAGCAGCGAAGGAACATTATCCTTCAGGGTGGCGGTGCGGAGCGCATTGAGGACCAGCACAAAAAAGGGAAACAAACAGCCAGGGAAAGATTGGAGCAATTGCTGGATCCCGGCAGTTTTACAGAAGTGGGAACATTTGTGCAGGGCGGCCTGGAAGATGCCAGCACATTGGACATCCCCCTGCCGGGAGAAGGTGTGGTTACAGGCTACGGTACAATAGATGGGCGCCTGGTATATGTTTTTGCTCAGGATTTTACCGTTTCCGGGGGTTCCTTGGGCGAAATGCATGCCGCCAAGATCTGCCGTGTCATGGATTTGGCCGCGCAAAACGGTGCGCCCCTTATCGGTATTAATGACTCCGGTGGAGCCAGAATCCAGGAAGGGGTTGCCTCTCTGGATGGCTACGGGAACATATTTTTCCGTAACACCGTGAATTCCGGGGTAATACCACAAATATCCGTGATCATGGGCCCAAGCGCCGGTGGGGCGGTCTATTCTCCAGCTTTGACTGATTTTGTTTTTATGGTTGATAATACCAGCTACATGTTTATAACCGGCCCCCAGGTGATCAAGGCGGTAACCGGTGAAGAAGTTACGCCTGACAAACTCGGTGGAGCGGCCACACATAACGAGATAAGCGGGGTTGCCCATTTCCGGGCGAAAGACGAGCAGGAATGCTTCATGCAGTTGAAAAAACTTCTCAGCTATCTCCCTTCCAACAACCTGAACAACCCTCCTGCTGCCCCTCCTGTTGAACCAACTCTGCCGGCGGAGGACCTCGTTAACCTGGTACCTACCGATCCCAACAAATCCTATGATGTAGTGGAGATCATAAAGAGGGTCGTGGATGGCAGCGAGTTCTTCCAGGTTCATGAACATTATGCCAAAAATGCCGTTGTCGGATTTGCCAGGATTGCCGGGCAATCGGTGGGGATCATTGCCAACCAGCCCAAGTATCTGGCCGGATGTCTGGATATCAACAGCTCCGATAAGATCGCCCGCTTTGTCAGGTTCTGCGATTGCTTTAACCTGCCTCTTGTTACTTTTGTAGATGTTCCCGGATACCTTCCCGGCGTGCACCAGGAATACGGAGGTATTATCCGTCATGGCGCCAAAATACTCTATGCTTACTCTGAAGCGACTGTTCCCCAGGTGAGCATTATTTTGCGCAAGGCTTACGGCGGCGCCTATATTGCTATGAACGCGCGCAGCCTTGGGGCGGATTTCGCCTTCGCGTGGCCGACTGCGGAGATCGCTGTAATGGGGCCTGAAGGTGCAATTAATATCATTAACCGCAGGGAGATTGAAAAGGCCGAGAATCCTGAAGAAGAAAGAAAGAAGAAAGTCGACGAATACCGGCAAAAATTTGCCAACCCGTATATTGCAGCAGCCCGCGGCTGGATTGATGATGTCATTCATCCTGCGGATACCCGCAATCACCTCATCAGGGCACTTGAATCTCTGAAAGATAAATATGAAGAACGGCCGCGTAAAAAGCACGGTAATTTCCCGGTATAATATATTGACTTTTTAACACCCAGATGCTAATATTGCTTCAAGACAATTATATAGCTGCCTAAGAAGGGGAGAGTAGGGGAAGGGAAAGCCACAGTGAGCCGGGGATAGTGCAAACCCGGTGCCGGAACTCACCTGAAGCGCACCCCGGAGGCGAGAGCTGAAGCCGGAGAAAGGTTATTTGTCATTATCAGGTACGATTTTAGATGCCGGGCCTTTTTACGGTGTGTAGGCTTATCCGGTTAAATCCGTTATCATTATGTTGCCGGCAATGCTGTATCAACTGCAGTGCCTGCAGCAACCTCGAGGAGGGCCCCGGAGGGGCCAAAAAAGGTGGTACCGCGAGAATGCCTCTCGTCCTTTTGGGAAGAGGGGCTTTTTTTTTAAGGAGGATTGCCGTAAGGAGGTTTGATTGATGCGCGTGGGGATTATCGGTGTTACAGGTTATACGGGAAGCGAGCTTCTTAGACTGCTATACTCACACAGGGGGGTGGAGCTGACTTATGTTACTTCCCATTCTTTTACCGGTAAACCTTTACCCGAGGTTCACCCCCACTACCTGGGTATTCTGGAGCCGATCTGCCGCCCTTTCTCTGTAGATGAAGCCGTGGAGAAGACAGACCTTGTTTTTTCAGCCCTGCCACATGGGGAGTCGATGGAAGCGGTTCCACAGTTACATGAGGCCGGTTTAAAGGTGATCGATTTAAGTGCCGATTTCCGCCTGGAAGATCCTGCGCTTTACCCGGAATGGTATAAAAAAGAACATAAGGCCCCCCGTTACCTGGGGCAGGCCGTATACGGGCTGCCGGAGTTGTATAGGGAGGAGATTAAAAAAGCTTCCCTGGTGGCTAATCCGGGCTGCTACCCGACATCGGTAATCCTTGCCCTGGCCCCGCTGGCTGCTCGGGGAGTGGTGGACTGGGATACGCTGGTCATCGACGCCAAGTCAGGCACCTCCGGCGCCGGCAGGAACCCTTCACAGACGCTCCATTTTCCCGAATGCGCGGAAAATTTTAGGGCTTATAAGGTTGCCGAGCACCAGCATACTCCGGAGATGGAACAGGAACTGGGTAAACTGGCGGGACGGAAAGTGAGCTTCACCTTTGTGCCGCACTTGCTTCCCATGATCAGAGGTATACTCAGCACAATTTACACGCGTTTGACTGTTAATATGACCGAGGAAGAGATACGGTACATTTACCGGGAATTTTACCGGGAAGAAAAATTTGTCCGTTTACTGCCGCCGCCTTTACTGGCGGAGACCAGAAATGTATATGCTTCTAATTACTGCGACCTCTCCCTTAAGTGGGATCGCCGCAAGAACAGGCTAATAATACTCTCTGCTCTGGATAACCTGGTAAAAGGGGCTGCAGGGCAGGCCGTTCAAAATATGAATCTTATGCTGGGCTTCAAGGAGGAAGAAGGACTGGAAATGGTCCCTTTAAGGCCTTGACGCTCCCTGGAGGTCAATAAAAATGGGCTCATTTGCGATGAAAATATTGAAAGAGGATATCACCGCCGTGCCCGGTATTATGGCCGCTGGCGTTCACTGCGGCCTCAAGAAAAACGGCGACAAGGATCTGGCCCTCATCTACAGCAAAGAACCGTCTGTAGCTGCCGGCGTGTTCACCAGGAACAAGTTCAAAGCGCCTCCTTTACTGGTTACCGCGCGGCATATGGCCGGCCCTGTCCGCGCCGTCGTTGTCAACAGCGGTATAGCCAATGCCTGCACCGGCGAGCAGGGGTTGCAAGATGCCCTGAAGACGGCGGAAATCGCCGCCGATAAGCTGGGTATTAAAAAAGAAGAGGTCTTGGTGGCTTCGACCGGTGTAATCGGTTTTTACCTGCCCATGGAGAAGATCGCTTTCGGCATTGAGAAAGCTGTAAGCGAGCTTTCTGCGGGTGGGGGAAAAGAAGCGGCCATGGCCATTATGACTACGGACACTGTCAGCAAGGAAAGCGCCTGCCGGGTTGAAGATAGCAAGGCCAGCAGTACCTTTACGATTGCCGGTATGGCCAAGGGTTCCGGTATGATCTGCCCCGATATGGCCACGATGCTTGCTTTTTTGGCAACTGATGTAAAAATCAAGAAAGAACTGCTACAAAAAGCCCTGGCAAAGGCTGCAGACTATTCCTTTAACCTGATTACAGTAGACGGCGACACCTCGACCAATGATATGGTCCTCTTACTTGCCAACGGGGTTTCCGATGTGGAGATTACAGAAGACAGTCCACTATGGGAGACTTTTAATCAGGCCTTGTTGCACGTTTGCCGGGATCTGGCCTACCAAATCGTTGCTGACGGGGAAGGAGCCACCAAGGTAATAAAACTTACGGTGAAGGGTGCCCCCGATTACCGGACAGCCCGGAAGCTGGCCCGGACCGTACTAAACTCCTCCCTCGTGCGGACAGCCTTTTTCGGGGAGGATGCCAACTGGGGGCGTATCATTACCGCCATGGGCTATACAGATGTGGAATTTTACCCGGAACGGGTAAATATATTCCTCGGCCCGGTGCAGGTAACCGCCTCCGGCAAAGGCCTTGTTTTTGACGAGCTTCAGGCCAAACAGGTTTTAATGCAGCGGGAAATACCTGTGCTGATCGATTTAAACATGGGAACTGAGGAGGTTACGGCCTGGGGATGTGATCTCAGCTATGAGTATGTTAAAATAAACAGCGATTACAGGAGTTAAAAAGGAAGAGGTGAGCCTTATGGAAAAAGCTGTGGAGGCGCTCATTGCCAAGGCCGGGGTTTTAATCGAAGCGTTGCCGTATATACGCAAATTTGCCGGTAAGACTTTTGTAATAAAATACGGCGGGCAGGCGATGGTTAGCGATGAGCTTAAAAATTCAGTGGCCCAGGACATAGTTTTACTGAAATTTATCGGAATTAATCCCATTGTTGTACACGGCGGAGGCAAAGAAATAACGGCGCTCATGGAGAAAACAGGGAAAAAGGCACGTTTTGTCAATGGTTTGCGCATTACGGATAAAGATACCATGGAGATAGCTGAGATGGTGCTGGTGGGCAAAGTGAACAAAGAGATCGTCACTTTGCTTAACCGGCACGGCGGTAAAGCGGTTGGTTTGAGCGGTAAGGACAGCAATCTCCTTGTTTGCCGGAAAAGACCTGCGCTCCAGGTAATGGTGGACGGCAGGGAGCAATCCGTCGATCTGGGCTATGTAGGCGACGTGGTGGAGGTGAGCCCGGATGTAATCCAAACCCTCAGCGGGAACGGATATATACCGGTAATATCATCCATCGGTGTCAGCCCGGAAGGAGAGGGGCTGAATATAAATGCCGATCACGTGGCCGGAGAAGTGGCTGCAGCAGTGGGAGCGGAAAAGTTGATTATTCTGACCGATGTGGAGGGCATCATGTCGGACCCGGAAGAACCGGGAACGCTAATTTCTTCCCTGAGCCGGCAGAAAGCCCGGGAAATGATTATCTCCGGAAGAATATCCGAAGGGATGATCCCCAAGGTGGAAGCCTGTATCCATGCCCTTAACAATAATGTCTCCCGCACTCATATTATCGACGGACGGCTAAGCCATTCTATGCTGCTGGAGATTTTTACTGATAAAGGTATCGGCACGATGGTTGTCTAACCTGTAAAGGAGGTGGTGGAAAATGTTAAAGAATGAGGAAGGCAAATTTATCATCAATACCTATAACCGCCAGCCGGACTTTACCCCCCTTATTATCAAGGGTAAAGGGACACTGGTCTGGGATGAAAAGGGGAAAGCATACCTGGATTTTGTAGGCGGATTGGCCGTAAATGCTCTCGGACATGCCCCACCGAGCGTCATTGAAGCTGCCTGGGAACAGATGAACAAAGTTATTCACACCTCCAATTTATATTACAGCGAACCACAGATTAAGCTGGCCCGGTGCCTTGTAGAGAATTCGCCGGCCGACAGGGTCTTTTTCTGCAACAGCGGGGCTGAAGCCAACGAAGCGGCCATTAAACTGGCACGTAAATATAGCAAGCTATATCTTGGTAGCGGAAAATTTGAGATTATAACTGCTTTAAATTCCTTTCACGGGCGCACTCTGGCTACCGTTACCGCTACAGGCCAGGAGAAATTTCAAAAAGGTTTTGAACCTCTTCTACCCGGCTTCCGCTATGCCCGTTTTAACGATCTGGATTCTTTCAGGGCGCAACTCAACGATTCCACCTGCGCAATCATGATCGAACCCGTGCAGGGAGAAGGAGGCGTCCATGTTGCAACCGTAGATTTTATGGTCGGACTGCGGCGTTTATGCGATGAAAACGGGATTCTGCTGATTTTTGACGAGGTCCAGTGCGGCACCGGCCGTACCGGCAAGTTTTTAGCCTGTGAACATTACGGAGTCCAGCCCGATATCTTTACCCTGGCCAAGGCGCTAGGAGGAGGGTTCCCTATCGGAGCAATGCTCTGCCGTGAAAAGGTGGCTTCGGGTTTTTCACCCGGGGATCACGCCTCTACTTTTGGCGGCAACCCCGTAGCCTGTGCTGCAGCTCTGGCTGTAATGCAGGAGATTTTGCAGGAGGGTTTTCTGGATAATGTCATTACCAAGGGGAATTATTTTCAAGATAAGCTTCGTCTTCTTAAAGAAAAATTTCCAGGCGTAATTGTAGAGATCAGGGGAAAAGGGTTAATAATCGGTGTGGAATTAAAAGAAAAGGGTTCAGCGGTCCAACGCTCCTGCCAGGAGAAGGGGCTGCTTGTTAACTGTATTGGGGACAGGGTTTTACGCTTCCTGCCTCCCTTAAACGTAAGCCGCGAGGAGATCGACGAGGCGCTGGAAGTGTTATCCAGGTCTTTGGAGGAGGTGTTTAGCGGTGAATAGTCTGCGCGGCAGGCACTTTCTGTCCCTGCAGGATTTTTCCCTTACGGAAATTGCCATGCTCCTTGATTTTGCCAGAGATCTCAAGCAGCGGCAAAAAAGGGGCGAACCTCACCCCTTGCTGGCCGGTAAAACGCTGGCGATGATTTTTCAGAAACCTTCCACCAGGACACGGGTCTCCTTTGAGGTGGGTATGTGGCAGTTAGGGGGGCATGCTCTTTTTTTAAGCAGCCAGGAACTGCAGATGGGCAGGGGGGAGCCCATCAAAGACACGGCCGCCGTTTTGTCACGTTATGTTGACGGCATCATGATCCGTACCTTTAAGCACAGCGATGTGGAGGAGCTGGCTTCTTTTGCCACTGTCCCCGTCATCAACGGCCTGACGGACCTGCTGCATCCCTGTCAGGTTCTCGCTGACCTGCTTACCGTGGAAGAAAAACTGGGAAAGCTGGCGGGGCTTAAACTGGCTTATCTCGGCGATGGGAACAACGTGGCACACTCTCTGCTCCTGGGATGCACCAAGGTAGGCATGAATATTGCCGTAGCGGGGCCTGAAAATTACTGGCCGCTCCCGGAAATTACGGCCAAGGCTAGAGAGAATGCCGCTACAAGCCGGTGTAGCGTGCTGATTACCGTGGATCCTCTGGAAGCTGTAAAAGATGCGGATATAATCTATACCGATGTTTGGGCCAGCATGGGAAAGGAAGAAGAAAAAGCGGAGCGGAAAAATGTTTTTGCTCCCTACCAGGTCAACGATAATATCCTTAAGGCAGCCCGCCCCGGCGCGCTGGTGATGCACTGCCTGCCTGCCTACAGGGGCGACGAGATCACAGCCGAGGTTTTGGAAGGAGAACAATCTGTAGTCATTGATCAGGCCGAAAACAGGCTCCATGCCCAGAAGGCACTGTTAGCCCTGCTGATGGGAAATTAAAAAAAGGAAAGGATGACAGTCATGTCCAAGGTGGTTTTAGCCTATTCAGGAGGCCTGGACACCTCTATCATCGTGAAATGGCTCCAGGAGGAGTACGGTTACGAAGTAATTGCCTTTGCCGCCGACGTAGGGCAGGGGCCCGGAGAACTGGAGGGGCTGGAGGAAAAAGCCCTGGCCACCGGGGCCTCCAAAGTTTACGTTCAGGATCTCCGTAAAGAGTTTGTAGAAAATTTTGCCTTTCAGATGCTTAAGTCCGGGGCTTACTACGAAAGAAAGTATCTTATGGGGACCGCCATCGCCAGGCCCATTATTGCCCGCGCCATGGTCCAGGTTGCCCTGAAAGAGGGAGCGGAAGCCGTAGCGCACGGTGCTACGGGAAAAGGAAATGATCAGGTGCGCTTTGAGCTGACCGTAAAAGCCCTCGCCCCGCAGTTGAAAATTATCGCTCCCTGGCGGGTCTGGAAGATCCGTTCACGCATGGATGCCCTGGAGTACGCCCGGAAACACAACATTCCGGTGCCCGTATCGGTAGAAAAGCCATACAGCACGGACCGTAACCTCTGGCACATTAGTTACGAGGGAGGCATCCTGGAAGATCCTGCCAATGAGCCTCTGGAAGAAATGTTTTTATTGACCCGTTCGCCCCAGGAAGCTCCCGACAAACCTGTCACTGTAGAAATCTCTTTTGAAAAAGGAATACCCGTAGCGCTAAACGGCACAAGGATGGACGGTGTCTCCCTGCTGGAGACCCTTAACAAAATTGCCGGTGAAAATGCTATCGGAAGGGTCGACATCGTGGAAAACCGCCTGGTGGGGATGAAATCCAGGGGCGTTTATGAAACGCCAGGTGGAACGGTGCTCTATTTTGCCCACAGGGAGCTGGAAGAATTGACGGTGGACAGAGAGACCTTACGTTACAAGGAAGCAGTGGCCATTAAGTACGGTGAACTTATCTATTATGGTCTCTGGTATACCCCCCTGCGCAAGGCCCTGGATGCCTTTATTGACAGCACCCAGGAAAATGTAACCGGCGATGTAAAGTTAAAGCTGTATAAAGGAAATATAAGTGTCGTAAGCCGTCGTTCCCCATACTCCTTGTATCATCCTGACTTGGCCACCTTTGAAGAAGATGAGCTTTACAATCAGGCCGATGCCACCGGCTTTATTAACCTTTTCGGGCTTCCCCTGCAGGTAGAGGGGCTGCTGCGGGAAACCTGGAAAAATGAGGTGGAAAGCTAGAAGTGAACGGCATGGAGAAGCACAATGACCGGGGTAAACCTTGGGGAGGCAGATTCAAGGAAGAACTGGACAAAAAGGCGGAGGCTTTTACCGCTTCCCTGCCTTTTGATTGCCGCCTGGCGGAGGAAGACATTCAGGGCAGCATGGCCCACTGCCGGATGCTCGTCAAGACCGGTATTCTTACCGCTCAGGAAGGAGATCTAATTCTTAACGGGCTCCAGGAAATCGGCGGGGAGATTTCCCGCGGGGAATTTCCTTACGATCTCTCCCTGGAAGATATTCATATGAATATAGAAAAAAGGCTGATCGATAAGATTGGCCCGGTCGGGGGGAAACTGCATACCGCCCGCAGCCGCAATGACCAGGTGGCCCTGGATCTCCACCTTTATGTTAAAAAGGAACTTCGGGAGACAGAAAAACTGATTTGCCAGCTCCAGGAGGTTATCCTGGAGCTGGCAGAAAAAAACCTGGAGGTAATTATCCCGGGTTACACCCACCTGCAAAGGGCCCAGCCTGTTTTGCTGGCCCATCACCTGCTGGCTTATTTCTGGATGTTGCAGAGAGACAGGGAGCGTTTTCTTGATGCCTTTAAAAGGGCGGATCTTATGCCTTTGGGTGCAGGCGCTCTCAGCGGAACAAGTTTCCCCGTGGACAGGGAAGAGGTAGCCCGCGAGCTCGGCTTCGGCGCTCTGTATGAGAACAGCATGGATGCCGTGAGCGACCGCGATTTTATTCTGGAGTATCTCAGCTGCTCCAGCTTCCTTATGATGCACTTAAGCCGCCTGAGCGAGGAGCTGGTCCTGTGGACCTCCCATGAATTTTCCTTCCTGGAACTGGGTGACGCCTTTACAACAGGCAGCAGTATGATGCCCCAGAAAAAAAATCCCGATGTGCCTGAGCTGGTACGCGCCAAAACCGGCCGGGTTTACGGGAACCTGATGGCTCTCTTAACAGTGCTCAAGGGACTGCCTCTGACCTATAATAAGGATCTGCAGGAAGACAAGGAACCCCTCTTTGATTCTGTAGATACGGTAAAAAATGTCCTGAGCATTTATGCTCAGCTATTAAAAAGTGTGCAGGTGCGCAGGGAAAAGATTGCTGCAGCCATGCAGGACGATTTTTCAACAGCTACGGAGCTGGCCGATTACCTTGCCCTCCGGGGGCTGCCTTTCCGGGAAGCCCATCATCTGGTCGGCAAACTCGTACGTCACTGTCTCGATGAAGGGAAACTCCTGAAAGATTTATCTTCAGATGAGCTTGCCGCTTTTCATCCCTTTTTAGGCTCTGACGAGGCCCTGGCAAGACTTAGTCCGGAAAATGCCGTCTGGGCAAAGAAAAGCCGCGGAGGAACAGCGCCTGCAGCTGTGAGGAGACAACTCCAGGCGGCCCGGGAAGCTTTAAAGAAGCTTTAAATTGGAAGAGAAAATGGATATCCTGCTGGTTTCATCGGCTCCTGTTCAAGGATTGTCCGGTCAGCCGTAGAACTGTCCCGTTCCCTTTTATATCTATATCACAGAATATTTTTACTGCTTTTGCTTTTAGGGGGTGTATGATTTGGCCGGATCAAGCAAAAACGGCCAGGTGCAAATAGTTGACGGGAAAATAATCGTTGTTAATCCCCGGGATGGTGGAAATTATGCTACTTTATATCCCCCGGAAGAAGGTGTTTTGATACTTATAAACGGAAAGGAGATTAAAACGCCCGTTGAGGTAAAGGAAGAAGATATAATAGAGGTAATTGCTTTAAAACTAGAGGAAGAGCCCAAAATGGAGTTCAGGATTTCTCCTGATGGGCTCTTGGCAGAGATTGCAGTCTACCCGCGGGTAATTAATGAATTTTATTTAAAAGACATGGAGGCGAAGACGAACTTAAAGCCGGTGGTGGGGAAAAAAGAGTATAGAGAAAATGTGCTGACCTTGCTGGATGCAGAGATAGGTCTTAAAAATCATAATATTGTCTACGGAGTGGATGAAGTTGCTTTAAAAGAAGCCGTGGAAAAGGCAGAAGGAGAATTTAAAAAGATTGCCATGGGAAAAGCGGCCCAGGAAGGCAGGGACAGCCGTATTGAATTTTTAATCAACCCGGAAGCAGAGAAGATAGTCTACGGTGAGGAGGAACATCATGTTGATTACAGGGAAAGATTTCGTTTCCCTGAAGTAAAAAAGGGAGACGTTATTGCCCGGATTTACCCCCCCGTGGAGGGCATTCCCGGCAAAAAAGTGACCGGGGAAATCATTCAACCCCGGCCGGTGAAAATTACCAGGATCAGATACGGTGAAGGTATCGAGACGGTAGAAAATGAGGGCGTTATCGTTGCCCTGAAAGACGGGCGCCTGGTGGTTAACGGCAACCATTTTAAAGTGGTAAATTTATTGGTTCACAACGCTGATGTGGATCTGGAGAGCGGGAATATACATTTTTCCGGGGATATTTACATATATGGAAATATCAGGGAAGGAATGACGGTTGAAGCTCAGGGCGATCTTTTCGTGGAGGGAAGCTGCTATGGGGCTGATGTAAAAGCGGGGGGAGAAATACGGTTTACCAGGAACATCATAAAAAGCCGTATTGAAGGTGGACTTTATTTTGCCCTCCTCAAGAAGCTTATTACGCCTTTGAACAAATTGGAGGAGCAGCTTGGCGGAGCTATTCGTAATATAAAAGAAGTAGAGAAAGGTTTATGGGGGCGAGGTCAGGAAACAGCTGATAGAACCCTGGGGCTGATCACCAGGTCTGTAATCGAAAAAACAACCCATTATGTTAAAGACATTATCACCACCCTGGAGCAATTGTTATCTCAACTTGAAGCTCCAGGCTTAAATCCTCTTAGGGAACTCCTTTCCCCGATAAAATTATTCTTTACATCCCCATTACAACCCGATGCTCTAACAGAGCTGGTGGCACTGAGAAATAAACTGGCTGCTCTCTCGGAGAAATATAAGGAACAGTTGCAGGATATACCTGTATTTACCGCATCTTACATTCAGAACAGCGACATCAGCTTTGGGGGAGCAATAAACGTGGTCGGGCCGGGAAGTTATATGTCGGATCTTAAAGCTGGTGAAGGGGTAACCGTCCAGGGCGCCTTTCGTGGTGGTTCTATTGAATCCCAGGGAGATGTGAAAGTTAAAGAGTTCGTTTATATTGCTTCCGCGTCCGAATCTATTACTAAAAAACCTGCTATCAGGGTAAAGGTGCCGGTCCATCGTTCCATTTATTTTGGAAAAGTGTACATTGATACCACTGTCCAGGTTGGAAAGTATGTTCACAGGTTTAGCAAGGATGCTGAAAGAGTAAAAATCGGCTATAACAGCAAAAGCGGCATGCTTCAGGTAACTGATTTCTAGCAGTATCAACTTAAAGTACAATTACTCGCTATATACTATTTAATTTAATCATTTTTTAAACGATAATTAATTTAGAGCACCTTTATCTATCGCTTCTAAATTTTTTTATTATTTTAATAGTAAGGGGAGAGGAGGAGAGCTAATGCCTGAAAAAACAGACGGTTATATCGAAATAAAGGGTGGCGTAGTTACCGTGTATAACCCTGTGGACGATGGTTCGCCTGTCGTGATTGGGCCTGATCCGCTTGCTGTAATAAAAATCAATGATCAAGTTTTGGATGTAAAACAGGCTGTCAGCTCTTCAGATAAAGTGGAGATATTTCCCGTAGAAGAGGAAATTCCCGCCACCATTACCGTTGAGCTCTCTGATGACAAACTTCAGGCAACTGTGACAATAACACCGCGGGTCGTTATTAAAAGAAAGGTTAAAGATACTTTGGCCTCCCAAGAGCTTGTTCTGGAGTATGAAGAAGAAAAAACTGAATTTCCTGATATAAAGGTTGAAGATGTTTATGCTGCCTTAAAGGAAAAAGGTGTTGTTTTCGGGGTGGACCCAGAGGCAGTTGATAAAGCTGTTCGTGAATTCAGTGGAAGCCCGCAGGTTGTTGCCCGGGGAAAGGAAGTAGTTGAAGGAAAGGATGGCTATGTCGAGCTTTTTTTTGATCCCGGTATTAAGATTTCCTCTTATGATGAAGAGAGCCTAAAGAAAGTTGATTATAAGGAAAAAATTATTATTCCTTCAGTTAAAGAAGGGGATCTTTTGGCGGTGATTCACCCTCCGGTTCCGGGCGTCCCCGGTTGTCTGGTAACAGGAGAACCTCTTGAACCAAAGCCGGTACGTGAAGCACAAGTGAACTGCAAAGAGGGGTGCATGCTTAGCGAAGACGGCGATAAGGTCCTGGCTACCAGCGCAGGAAGGCCACTGGCAGAGGGAAAATACCACGAAACGTTAAGGGTATTACAGGTCCACATCCACAATGGAGATGTAGACGTTAAAAGCGGCAACCTGCGTTTTGGCGGTGAGTTGAAAATTACCGGGGATATCCTGGAAGGCATGGTTGTTGAAAGCCTCGGCAACCTTGAGGTTATGGGCCATACGGCTGGCGCCCAGGTTACGGTCGGCGGCAGCGCTATTTTTCATAACAATCTTATTAACACCAGGGTCACAGCAGGAGTACTAAAAAGTTTTTACCAAAAAATATATCCCCATCTTTGCGAGATGGAAAAATTCTTAGTCTCCTTGAAAGAGGGGTTGCATCAACTGGAGGATACCTTATCCAGCCGTGGGAAAAAAATAGATAATATGCAGATGAGCTATTTGTTAAAACTCCTGGTGGAGCGTAAATTTATAACTCTGCCCGAGCTGGCTGAAAATATGCTGGCTATACTTAAAGAAACCAAGTTTTCTCCTCCGTCCTTTATGGCAAATGCCATTAAAGAGGTGGGAGGTGCTTTTAAAGATCTTACGCATATTCAAAGCGGGGAGCAGTTTGCACATATTGTTGAAGCTATAAAAAAAGCAACAGCTTACACTGAGCACGCCCAAGAAATACAGGGTGATATTATTGCCACTTATGTACAGAACTCTACTTTGGAATGCAGCGGAAATATTACCGTCAGAGGAATGGGCAGCTATAATTCTTTTTTTAATGCCGGTGGAGATATACGCATCGAAGGTGTGTTCCGGGGAGGAGAGATTAAAGCAGAGGGAGACATTTATATTGGCGAAGCAGGTTCTCCGGGTCTAATTCTCAAACAGGGAAATATTTATCTGGCTCCGGATTCAATAGCAAGATTCCGCAAGGTTTATGAAAATGTTAAGATTTTTTTTGGCAAGCGAGGTTTCCAGTTTAAAGAGACAAGAACCCTGGTTAAAGTACAGTATGCCGTTGAGGAAGACATGATCAAGGTTATAAATATTTGATACAACAATTAACTAAACCCCGATAACCTGAATAATATATACAGAAATTATATCAGGAAGGGGTGCGAGCTAATGTTGCAATTTTTTGCTACACTTCGAGGATCAGAAGAAGTGCCTCCCGTTCAAACAAACGCTACGGGCGATACGGTTTTTACAGTAAGCGCAGATCAGATGACGATGCAGTACCGTTTAACTATAAATAATATTGCCAATACGACCGAGGCTCACATTCATCTCGGACGCCGCGGCGAAAACGGCCCTATCGTCGTCTTTTTATTTGGTCCTGTTGACCCGGGTATTACTGTCAGTCAAGGAGTCGTTCAAGGTACCGTAAGCCGAAACAACTTGATCGGCCCTCTGGCAGGGCAGCCTTTTTCCGCATTATTGAATCAAATGCAGGCAGGCAACACTTATGTAAATGTTCATACAGTACAAAATCCCGCCGGTGAAATTCGAGGCCAGATCAGCCACAGTAGAACAATGACCGGCTGGTGATAGAGCAGCTAAAGTTTTTTATACAACCATTCGGCCGGAATTAAAGTTAATATATTATTAACGCTTGCAATTCCGGCCTTGTTATTTTGATCATAGTAGATGGGACTGTAAGTCCATCTACATCCTTTCCAAAAGCTCCTGACTGGATCTTGATTTTTTATTTTTTTTATGATAGAATTTATACAAACAATATGTCGGGGTGGCGGAACAGGCAGACGCGCACGTTTGAGGGGCGTGTGGTTAACACCATGTGGGTTCAAGTCCC
>JAKORA010000287.1 GCA_029778075.1 Bacillota bacterium
CTCGCAGGGCTCCCTGGAGCTGACCAAGTATGGGACCTCTTATCTTGCCGATAACATTATTATCTTAAGTTACTTGCGGGACGGATTTGAAACCCGGCGCCTCCTGGAAGTCCGGAAAATGCGCGGCAGCCGGCATCTGGCAACGGCACGCGAGTACATGATCAGCAGCCGGGGTCCGGTGGTGCTTGACAGGCCGGTAGTTTTGAAAGGATACAGAGTCGCCAAATCCAGCAAAGCAGTGCTTCAGAGAAAAGGAGACTGATAATGATAAACAGCATCCTTTCTCCCAAATGGCGTGAATTCCATTCTTCGCTGGCCTCGATGCTTAATTTGACGCTGGCAGTGGTTACTCCGGAAGGGGTGACAGCCTTCTATAACGCACCGCCGCTCTTTGACAAGCTTGACCGGTATCCGCAACTTTTTACAGCCTATAAAGATTTTTTGCTTAAAATCCCTCTTCCGGGAGAAGAGACCGGGAACGGACAGGTCGTTTATGACCCCCTGGGTATCCCGGTCTTTGTTTGCGATTTCTTTAACGGTGAGTTTTTCCTGCTCCTGGTCGGGGGGCTGGACAAGGGCAATCCCCAATGCCATCAGGATTTCCAGGCGTACCTGGAGTCTTACGGCGTCGGCGAACACGAGGAGTTCTCTGCAAAGTTCGGGGCTATTACAGTTGATGAACTGGTAAGCAAGTCGGGCAGCGTGAAAGCCCTTTATCTTAACCTGCTGCGTTCCTTAAATGAATCAAAGGAACTTGGCGAGCGGATGCTGCTGCTCACGGCTGTCGAGGAGATTAACAAACTTATGCTCCAGCTCTTCAGCTCCGAATATTTCGACTTGCAGCGCATTTTGGAGCTAGTGGCTAGCTCCTTGATTATTCTTTCCGATGCCGACGGCTCCTGGGTTTTTACCCATTCCCGCACTGTTTCACCCTTGACTGTTCTACGGGGGCAGCGCAGTGACTGCTTACAGGAGCTGGAAAAGAGCTGGTCGGCTGCCGTCAACCGGCGGGAGGATCCGCTGGGCAGTGTTAATGAACTCATTACACAGAAAAAGGGAGAGCCCGGAATCAAGCTGGAGAACATTTTTTTTAGCAGTAAAAGGGAAAGCAGGATTTCCCTGGGGGTATTGAATCCAAGGGATAAAAGCGTACAGGCAGTGCTGGTTGCTTTTATCAAACAGGTTGCCATTGCCCTGGAAGTGGCCGATCTTTACGAGGTGCTGCAGCGGCAGATCGGAATGGTTCTTAATTCTATACGCCATGGAGTCATCGTTTTCAATGCTGATAGAAAAACAATGATGGTCAACCAGGCAGCGGCTAAAATTATCGCCGCCCAGGGTATTATCCTGCAGCCCGGGCAGCCCCTGGAAGGACAGGGGTTGAGCCGCGACCTGGAAACAGCCATAATCAGTGTCCTGAAAAATGGGGATGCACATATCCAGAGGCAGACTGTCCTGGAGCAGGAGGGCAACTTGCTGCATCTACGCTGGGATGCAGTTCCCCTTTTGAGCGATAAGATTATTATGGGAGCCATGCTGATCTTTGAAGATATAACTGAAACGGTGAACCAGATAAGCAGAATGGAGGACTGGGAGAGGCTGGCCACAGTCGGGGAGGTTGCCGCCGGCCTGGCCCATGAGATCCGCAATCCGCTGGCTACGGCAGGTGCGGCGATTCAGCTTTTCGCCCGGATGGATGATGAAGACAAGCGCAGAGAGCTGATCAGCAAGATTAATCTTGAACTGGAACGCATAAATAAAATCCTGGGCGATTTTTTAAATATCAGCAAGGCTCGCCAGATGCCTGCTCTGCAGCCTATCTGCCTTGCCCAGGTTATTCAGGAGTTGAAGTTTTTAATTATCAGCGAAGTGCATTTAAAAAACTTGAAACTGGTATGTAGCGACTTGGCGGAGCCGGACGATTCTCCCATGGTTTTGGGAGACAGGAACGGCCTCAAGCAGGTTATTTTAAACATTGTCAAGAATGCCGTGGAAGCATGTCCGGCAGGCGGGCGGCTGGAAATGTCCCTGCACCGTGATACGGGGCACGCCTGGATTACTGTTAAGGATAACGGGCCGGGAATTTCCAGGGAAACCCTCTCTAAAGTCTTACGTCCTTTTTTTACGACCAAAAATACCGGTACAGGGCTGGGGCTGTCCATTTCCGCCTCCATTATGAAGAGAATGGGCGGCGAGCTGCGTATTGAAAGTGAACCGGGTAGTGGGACTTCAGTGCACATAATTCTGCCTCTTGCCCCGGAGAACTGATCACTGCAGAATCCACATCATATAATCATATAAAGGGGAAAAAGCGTCCTGAAGGAAAACTTTAAAGAGCTAAGTGACCGCAAAGCGGTCTTTTTTATTTCTCCGGAATCGACAGTAAAAGAGGCGGGAACTCCTCCAGCAATAACCGCAAAGGGGTAGTTATCCTTGTTTTCTCTGGATATTAAGGGTTACGGCACTTTTTTTGTCATAATTAATTTTTGCCATCAATTTCTTAAACCTCCCTTTTTTGACAGACATTTCCTGTAATAGCGGTTATAATGGCGATATAGCTTGTCCCTGGAGAATTATCAGCTGGAAGGGGGTAATACTGTTGCTTAAAATTGGTTTGGGGAAAATACCTTATCATCTTTCCTTACAGAAAAGAAAAATAAGGTTGCAGAATGTTCCCTGGGCTTTAAAAAGACAGGCTGCCGGCGCGCAATTTGCTGCGCAGACACTGCTTTGGTTTTCAGCCGCTTTTTTTATCAGCCGTGCTTCCATCATGGGTGAGATAACACCTTTTGCCCTTATTTTCTGGTCTCATACCATGCGCCTGCGGCCCGAAAGAAAAGTGCCGGTGACGGCCGGGACTTTTTTGGGATGGGTCACCTCCCCGGCCGGGTTATTTCCGCCCTGGTTTTTACCGGCGGCTATGCTGTTATGGATAGCCGTGGATTTTTTGACAGGAAAAGTTTTTAAAAGAGGCGCTCCCTTGTCCTTCACTTTACCGCTGACGATCCTCATGCTGCGTTTGCCTCTGTTGTCCGCCTATTATCTGACGGTGTACGAAGCCTTTGTCATCGGCCTGGAGGTTGCCCTGGCCGTACTGCTGCCACCGCTGTTCCAGCCTTTCTTTGAAGAGATAGGCCTTAAAAAAAGCATCGGCAGGCCTTCACCGGAAGTAATTGTCGGAGGTATCCTTCTCCTTTCCCTTGTTTTTTTAGGGATGAACGGCCTTAGTATTGCGGGGTATATTGACCTGATAAATATTGCCTGTCCTTTGCTTATTCTGGCAGGAGCCTATCTCTGGGGTCCTGTCTTTGGTGTTATGGCCGGGATTGTCCTGGGATTGTGCCTGAGTTTCAGTAATCCTGTGATGTTTCCTTATGCCGGAGCGCTGGGGATCGCCGGGTTGACGGCCGGGCTGCTTCGCCCTTACGGGCACCTGTGGACAGCCGCAGGATATTTTCTTACTTTAAGGTTCCTCGCCTATTACAGCTCTGAAGGGGGTTATATTTTAACGCTTATCTGGGAAGATCTTATTGTAGTGGTTATCTTTCTACTGGTTCCCCTGGCAGTCTGGGAAAAGTTGCAGGATTTAAACTTTTTCTGGCCTTTTAAGTTCCAGAATGAGGAAAAGCTTAGATTTACCATGGCGAACCGAATAAAAGATTTCGCCGCGGTTTTCAGGGAACTGGCCATAACTTTTCGCCCTTTGCAGCAAGCCGTGGAAGTACGTTCCAAGAATGACCTTTCGCCGCTGGTGGATTATTTTAGCCGGAAAGTGTGCACTTCCTGCGGATATTATGACCGCTGCTGGCAGAGCGATCTATATAACCAGTACAGAAGAGTGATCGCCATGCTTTCTGCAAGCGAGGAAAATGATAAATTTTCGGAGAAGTATATTCCGGTCAAATTGAGAAGATATTGCCCCCGCCAGCGGGAAATCGTAAAAGCGGTAGGAAGCATGAGGGAAATATATCGCCTAAACTGCTACTGGCAGGAGAAGATCCAGGAAAGCCGCTCCCTGGTTTCACAACAGCTTGAAGGTATCTCTGCTATCATGCATGATCTGGCGCAGGAGCTGAAACTGGAGACCGGAGAAAGGCAGATTGCCGAAGATAAGATAATTCGCTTTTCGATGGAGATCGGTGTCGCCCAGGTTGCCAAAGACGGCCAGGCCGTTACGGGAGACAGCTATGCCGTTCTTCCCTTAAAGGAGGGGAAGCAGGCTATAATCTTAAGTGACGGAATGGGCAGCGGCAAGGAGGCGCGGCTGGCCAGCTATTCCACGGTAAAACTAATGGAGCACCTCCTGGGGATAGGATTTCGGCAGGAAATTGTCATCAGCACGATAAATACACTGTTACGCCTCGGCTATCCTTCGGAAAGGTTCTCTACTTTGGATCTGGCTATTCTCGATTTGCAGACCGGGGAAATAGAGCTTTACAAACTCGGAGCACCGCCCAGCTTCTTAAAAATTGGTGGAATGATTAAGGTCATCGGCTCAGTTTCTCTTCCCGTGGGTATTCTTGAGGAGATATCCCCTGAAAAGAAGTGTTTTAAGCTGCCAGAAGGCGGTATCCTGGTGATGATTACCGACGGTTTACTTGATAATCGTCCAGGGAATGAGGGAAACTGGCTTGTAGATGCTTTACAGGAGATACCGCACGATCATCCCCAGATTATTGCCGATCGCTTGATAGAAGAGGCCTGTTACCGCTGGCCGCGGGGAGTCCGCGATGATTTGACGGTGCTTGTAGGTCGTTTAAAGCCTCTTTTCGGAAAATAAGAAAATTTTTTGCCGGGAAGGATTTCTTTTTCCTGCTAAAGAAATTATAATTTATGAAAACGGATCTCTTGGAAAAGGTAAAAAAAACTATTATCAGAGAAAAACTAATAGATGATGGAGATCTGGTTATTTTAGCTGTTTCAGGGGGGGCTGACTCCCTTTCTTTATTACATATTTTAAATGAAATCAGGCTAAAAAAGTTTATCTCCTTCTCTCTTTATGTAGCCCATCTTAACCACGGTTTGCGGGGCAAACATGCCCGGGAGGATGCCCTGTTTGTCCGGCAGGAGGCTAAAAGGGTAGGTTTGCCGTGCATGATCGGTAAAGCCGATACCATTTCTTACGCCAAGCGTCGGGGGCTGTCCCTTGAAGATGCCGCCCGGCGTTTGCGTTACAGGTTTTTGGATCAGCTTGCCCGGAGAACCGGCGCCTCGCGGGTAGCGGTAGGGCATACCCTTGACGACCAGGCGGAAACCCTTCTGCTTAATTTCCTGCGGGGAACAGGCCCTGACGGGCTTGTGGGTATGAGCTTTAAAAGAGCGATGGGGGCGGAACGCTGCGTGTTAATCCGGCCGCTGCTGGAGACAAGCAGGCGCGAAATTGAAACATACTGCCGGCAAAAAAAACTATGGCCGCGCTTTGATAAATCGAACCTGGACACACGTTTTTTGCGGAACAAAATTCGACTGGAGTTGCTGCCTTATCTGGAAAAAGAGTACAACCCCAACATACGGAAGAGCCTGGCCCGGTTGTCAGAGCTTATTAACGCGGACAGGGATTATTTGCAACGCGTAGCCGCACAGCGTCTGGTAGAAATTATTACCAGGGAAAAGCCCCGTCGCCTGGAGTTGGATGTAAAGTCGCTTCTCTGTGAACATGATTCACTGCAGGGAAGAATTTTGCGCCAGGCCATCAGCCGGCTTCTGAGGCAGGAGACTGATTATGAGTTGTTGCCGGCAGTTCCTCGTGAAGTGAGCTATGAGCATATCAGGGCGGCACTAAACCTGTGCCGTCAGGGTTCACCCCACGGCGCTCTTGATTTTCCTCTTGGCCTAAAAATTGCCAGGAATTATAACGTGCTGGTAATAACATACGGGAAGCAGTCATCTCCCGCTGCTTTTGTACCCTTTTTCCTGCCGGTTCCCGGGGAAAAAACCATTCCCGGACAGGGAGTCTTTTTACAGGCGCGGCTGGCCTCCCTGGATGAGCTCTCCTGGCCGCCGGAGGAACAGAAAGAAGCTTATCTGGATTATGACAGGGTAGTGGAGCTGGCCGCAGGGGAAAAGGCCCCTGATGGGAAAAGGCCTGTTCTAAATCTTTTGGTAAGAACACGGCGAGAGGGAGACATTTTTTACCCTCTGGGGGCGCCCGGGAAAACCAAACTGAAAGATTTTTTTATTGACCGGAAGATTCCCCGGCAGGAAAGGGATCAGATTCCCCTGGTCCTGGCCGGAGGGGTTATCGTCTGGGTGGCGGGAAAGCAGATCTCCCATTACTGCAGAATTACGGATAGAACGAGAAAAGCATTAATCCTGAGGCTTGAAGGAGATAAAGGGTTGGAGGAATAAGTATGCTCGCTGAAAAAACCAGGGTTTTGCTTACACAGGAAGAGATCAGAGAAAAAGTAAAGCAGCTGGCTGAGGCAGTATCACGGGATTATAGAGATAAAAAACCGCTGCTTGTCTGTGTTTTAAAGGGGGCAGTCGTCTTTTTGGCCGATTTTATGCGCTTTTTGTCTATTCCTGTAGAAATTGATTTTATGGCTGTCTCCAGCTATGGCCATTCTACCACATCTTCTGGGGTGGTACGGATTTTAAAAGACCTGGATTCCAGTATTGAGCATAAAGATGTTATTATTCTGGAGGATATAATAGATTCCGGTTTAACATTGAGCTATTTGCGGGAAAATCTCCTTTCCCGGAATCCCAGATCCTTAAAGATTGTGACCCTTCTGGATAAACCGGAACGGAGGGTGACGGATATTGAACCGGACTATTGCGGATTTCGCATTCCCGATGAGTTTGTAGTGGGTTATGGACTGGATTACAATGAAAAGTACCGCAATCTGCCTGATATTTGTGTTTTGCTTGAGTTTGCAAAATAAGTGTGATAAAATTAGTAAAGTACTATATCCCGCTGATCATGTCCCAATTTTATGGCTCTTGTCAGAAAACCATAAGTTGCACCGGAGCGCCGGGCGGATGAGACCCGCAGCCGGCGGAATGAAGTACAGAATAGGACGATTTCTAGCTGTATTATTGGCATACAGGGGTCTGTAGCAGCAGGAGAGGAGGTTATGCCGACTTGAACAGTCGTTTTTTACGCCAGGCTACATTTTACCTTTTAGTTTTCATGATTATCGTGGCCCTGATCCAGACTTTCAGCCATCCGCAGGAAGTGGTTCGTGATATCAACTACTATCCTGATTTTATCGAAATGATCGAAAAAGGAGAGGTAACTCAGGTAAAGCTGATAGGAAACAATATCGAGGCTTCACTGGCCGACGGGACGAAAGTGAAAACTTTCAAGCCGGAGGATGATGAGCTCACAGCCCGGTTGATAGAGCATAAAATCCCCTTTGAGCCTATGCCGGAGCCGGAACCGCCCTGGTGGTCCACCCTGCTGACCTACCTGATTCCTTTTGTCCTCATTATTGGGTTATTTTTCTTTTTTATGCAGCAACAGGGCGGCGGAAACAGGGTTATGAATTTCGGCCGGAGCAGGGCCAGACTTTATGACAGTGAGCGCAGAAAGGTTACCTTTGACCATGTGGCCGGAGCCGACGAAGAGAAATACGAGCTGCAGGAAATTGTGGAGTTCTTAAAAGATCCCAAAAAATTTAACGAGCTGGGCGCCCGCATTCCCAAAGGCGTACTGCTGGTCGGCCCGCCGGGAACAGGCAAAACGCTCCTGGCCAGGGCTGTGGCCGGTGAAGCAGGGGTGCCTTTTTTCAGCATCAGCGGCTCTGATTTCGTGGAGATGTTTGTGGGGGTAGGCGCCTCCCGCGTCAGGGACCTCTTTGAGAATGCCAAGAGGAACTCTCCCTGTATTGTCTTTATTGATGAGATCGATGCTGTCGGCAGGCAGCGGGGAGCGGGCCTCGGCGGGGGCCATGACGAAAGGGAGCAGACATTGAACCAGTTGCTGGTGGAGATGGACGGTTTTGACGTAAATACCGGGATAATTATCCTGGCCGCTACCAACCGGCCCGATATTCTTGACCCGGCTTTACTAAGGCCGGGGCGCTTTGACCGGCAGATTACTGTCAACCTTCCCGATGTCAAAGGGCGGGAAGATATTTTAAAAGTTCATATTAAAGGGAAGCCCCTGGCACCCGATGTCGATCTTAAGGTTCTGGCCAGGAGAACACCCGGCTTTACCGGCGCGGATATAGAGAACCTGGTGAACGAGGCCGCCCTGCTGGCAGCCCGCCGGAACAAAAAGGTTATAGGCGCAGAAGAAATGGAAGAAGCTATTGACCGGGTTATTGCCGGTACGGAGAAGAAAAGCCGGGTAATCAGCGAATTTGAAAAAAAGCTGGTGGCCTTTCACGAAGCGGGCCATGCCCTGGTTGGTTATCTCCTGCCAAAGACGGATCCCGTGCATAAGGTTTCCATTATTCCCCGCGGCAGGGCCGGCGGCTATACTTTAATGCTTCCGGAAGAAGATCGTTACTATATGACCCGTTCAGAGCTGCTGGACAGGGTGGCCACGCTGCTGGCCGGCCGGGTGGCCGAGCAGGTAGTATTTAACGAGGTAAGCACCGGTGCCCAGAACGACCTGGAACGTGCCACATCTATCGTGCGCCAGATGATCATGGAATACGGGATGAGCGACGAGCTCGGCCCCATTACCCTGGGGCGCAAGCACGAGCAGATCTTTTTGGGGCGTGATCTGGCCAGAGATCGGGATTTTAGCGAGGAAATCGCCAAAGCTATTGATAAAGAGATACGCCGTACTGTAGACAAATGTTATCACAGGGCGGAGGAGTTGATCATTCAGAACCGGTCAAAGCTGGACGCTATCGCCGAAGCGCTGCTGGAGAAAGAAACACTGGACGCAACAGAAATCGCCGCCCTGATGGAAGGCAAATCTCTCGATGAGCAAAAGGCCGAAGAAAATATCGCGGAACGGAATGCCGATCATAAAGAAGCAGTCCTGGAAGAAAAGAAGAAAGAAAAAACAAGCAAGTTAAAAGTTATCTTTCGTGAAAAAGGAGATATTCGCCGGGAACCAAGGGAAGAAGTATAGCAAAAGGCACGCTAATTATACTGAATTGCCGGGCCGGGGCGCAAGCCCCGGCTTTTTTATACCCGACGCTTTTCCATATTAAAAAAGTGAATTTAATAACAAACTGTTGCAGGAATTTAGTATTCCATGTAGAATACGTTTAATGAAAAAATTTGGGTCATATTGCCCTTATAATGAAAATATTCGAAAATTTTTTTGAAAGGAGGTTGTTAATAAAAAAATACCCCTGTTATTACACAGTGTAGTATGCTTCAGAATTATTTTCCGGCTATCTAAAAAACAGTAGGAGGTTGCGGCACTTTTAAAGAATTATAGTAAAAAATATTACTGTAAAGAGGAGGTTTCATATGGCACTCGACCCAACCAAACATGCTGACTGGGAAATTGCCGAAGAAGCGGAATCGAGGATGAAGACGGTTTACCAGCTTGGTGAGGAGCTGGGATTGGAAAAGGAAGAACTCCTTCCTTACGGCCATTATGTGGCCAAGATCGACTTCAAGAAAGTATTGGAGCGTCTTAAAGACAGGCCCGACGGCAAGTACATCGACGTAACAGCTATTACCCCAACACCCCTTGGCGAAGGAAAATCCACTACCCTGGTAGGTCTGGTCCAGGGTTTGGGAAAACGCGGCAAGAACGTTATTGGAACTTTAAGGCAGCCTTCGGGCGGCCCGACCATGAACGTCAAAGGCTCTGCTGCCGGCGGGGGATTGTCTCAGTGTATTCCTCTGACGGAGTTCTCGCTGGGTCTCACCGGTGATATCAATGCTGTGATGAACGCCCATAACCTGGCCATGGTGGCGCTGACTTCACGCATGCAGCACGAGTTTAATTACAGCGATAACTTTTTAAACAAAATTGGACTCAAGAGGCTGGATATCGATCCGCGCAACGTGGAAATGAAGTGGATTATGGACTTCTGTGCCCAAGCCCTCCGCAACATTACCATCGGCCTAGGCGGCAAAATGGACGGCTTCATGATGCAATCCGGTTTTGCCATCGCCGTTTCTTCCGAGATTATGGCTATTTTGGCTGTTTCCAACGACCTTAAAGATATGCGGGAGCGGATGGGTAAGATAGTCGTAGCCTATGACAAGAAAGGCAACCCTGTAACAACCGCTGATCTTGAAGTTGACGGCGCCATGACCGCATGGATGGTCCAGGCTCTTAACCCCAACCTTATGCAGACTCTCGAAGGACAGCCCATGTTTGTGCACGCCGGTCCTTTTGCCAATATTGCTGTGGGCCAGAGCTCCATTGTAGCCGACCGGATAGCACTAAAGTTGGGTGATTACGTGGTAACCGAGTCCGGTTTTGCCGCCGATATCGGTTTTGAAAAGTTCTGGAACATCAAGTGCCGTATGTCAGGACTGAAGCCGCACTGCGCCGTGCTGGTGGCCACCATCAGGGCCCTGAAGTGTCACGGCGGAGCACCGCTGCCGGTTCCCGGCAAACCGTTAGATCCCGGGTACAGCCAGGAGAATATCCCCTGGGTGGAAAAAGGTTGCGAAAACCTGATTCACCTTATCAATGTAATCAAGAAGTCCGGTATGAGCCCCGTTGTTTGCATCAATGCTTTCCATACGGATACGGAGAAGGAGATCGAAACCGTCCGCCGTCTTGCTGAAGAAGCAGGGGCACGGGTTGCGCTTTCCAAGCACTGGCAGTACGGCGGCGAGGGTGCCCTCGAGCTGGCCGATGCCGTCATCGAAGCCTGCGAAGAGAAAAATGATTTCAAGTTTCTCTATGAGCTGGAAACACCTCTGCGCCAGCGCATTGAATTGATCGCCAAGGAAGTATATGGTGCCGATGGCGTGGAGTATGCACCGGAAGCCCTGGCCAAGGCGAAGAGGATGGAAGCTGATCCTGAACTCCAAAAACTGTGCACCTGCATGGTTAAAACACACCTCAGCCTTAGCGATAACCCCAACTTAAAGGGTGTACCCAAGGGATGGAAGCTCTTTGTACGTGATATCCTTACCTATAAAGGTGCCGGTTTTGTTGTCCCCGTGGCCGGGTCTATCAGCCTGATGCCTGGTACCGGTTCCAACCCTGCATTCCGCCGCATTGATGTTGATGTGGAGACCGGTAAAGTTAAGGGGTTATTCTAGGATAAAGAAGCGTGCAGGTATTGTAGAGAGAAGCAAAATGTTGTAGAATAACCTTTGGTTGTAGTAATGTATCTGATGGCAGAGTAGGTGTTATGCGTTAAGTGCTAAGGGATGGGAAGTTGCCCTTAGACGAAAGATGCCGGGTGAAGGCGTCTGCGACATGACACCGCATCCGCTGTCACACAAGAGCAAGAGTCTAAACACCTCTTTTTCTCTTGGATGTGGCAGCCTGCCCATCTCAAGAGAAAGGAGGTGTTCTCTTTTGAAAGCCAAAATTACGACCCGGATGCTTACCAGAATGGCTTTGCTGATCGCCTTGACGATCATCCTGGAGCGGATCTTCAGTATACGGATAAACTTTGGCGTCGCTGAGGGTATTCGCCTCGGATTTGGCTCGCTCCCCGTTGTGTTTACCGGTATATTTATGGGTCCTCTGGCCGGTGGGCTGGTAGGGGCTCTCGCGGACCTGGTCGGCTATTTCATTAACCCCATGGGACCATACATGCCTCATTTTACCTTAACCATGGCCTTAAGAGGCATAATACCGGGATTGATTATCCTTTTGGCCAGCCGGGGGAGGCGCGAAGTGGGGATCTTTCCCCTTTTTATTGCCGTTACCGCCATGTTTATTCTGGTAAACATTCTTATTCTTCCATATTTCCTGGAAACATTATTCGGAGTGTTGCGTATTGCGACCGTTCCAGCCAAAGTTGGGGAAGCTGTGGTTGGCATTCCGGCTTATACTGTAATACTCTTTGTCCTGGGGCGTGCTGTGGAAAAAGTACTTGTATTCAACCAGGGGAAAGAGAACCTGCATCTTTCCGGCAGGATATGGTAAGTAAAAGAAAAGGGCCTGTGTCATGCGATGCAGGCCCCCATTCTTAACACTTCAGGGATAATTTAACATGTTACAAAAGGATTATTTTTTGATAAAATAGAGAAAAACATAATAAATATTTTATAATAATCATTAGCTCTTAATTACACAATTGAATAGTTGCCGTAAAAAAGCCTTTACAACCTTAAATTCCCCTTTTTTTCTATCTGCCTCCCATAACCTCTTATTCCCTCCGCACCTAATTCTATCTTAGGCCATACATATTTCCGGTTATACAGTTACAAATAAGGTAGTTATGAGCGCACCGATCAGGTGGCAGGCAACTGTAGTAACCTGGGAATATGGCTGTAATTGCTGTACTGATATTTTTTTAGGAAAACTATTCTTGGACAAGTATTGGCAAATATTTAATCAGCGGAAGGGATGTAAAAGGAGGTAGAGGCTAAATGGTATTGTCAGGAAATGGAGTAGTCGCACAATCAGGCGGCCCAACTGCCGTCATTAACAACAGCGTTTGTGGAGTCGTACAGGAATGGTGGAAAAAACAGCTTCAGGGTACTTTGTATGGGGCTGTAAATGGTATTGAGGGTATTCTTAACAAAGACCTTATAAATCTATCTTCCCAAAGGAGCGAGTTTATTAGCGGCCTCAGGTATACACCCGGGGCAGCCATTGGCTCCTGCCGGTATAAAGTAAAGGAAGATGATTATCTAAAAATCATCAACGTCTTTAAAGAGCTTAATATCAGGTATTTCTTTTATATCGGCGGCAATGATTCCATGGATACGGCGAACAAGATTTATCAACTCGCCAAAAATGAAAACTTCGACCTGAGGGTTGTGGGCATCCCCAAAACCATTGATAACGATCTGTTGTATACCGATCATTGTCCTGGTTACGGGAGTGCAGCGAAGTACCTGGCGACTACAGTACTGGAAACAAGTATAGATTTAAAAAGCTTAATGACAAAAAATAAAGTCGCTATCCTGGAAGTTATGGGTAGGGATACCGGCTGGTTGACTGCAGCAGCATCATTGGCCAGGAGAAATGAAAATGATGCGCCACATCTAATCTATCTGCCGGAGCTACCGTTCCACAAAGAAAGCTTTATTTCTGATGTGGAAGACGTCTATAAGAGTGTGGGCTATGTTTATATAGTAGTATCGGAGGGGCTGGTAGACCAGCATGGAAACTACCTTTCCTTCAATAAATCAACAGAAACAGACTCCTTTGGCCATGTATGCTTGGGTGGTGTCGGCAATACGTTACAGGCCTTGATAGAAAAAAATCTTGGTCTCAAAGTAAGAAGTATTGTGTTGGGTACCGCTCAAAGATCGGCTATGCATTTTGCCTCACTTACCGATGCGGAAGAAGCATACATGGTAGGCGTTGAGGCTGTCAGGATGGCGGTTGCCGGAAAGACAGGACTTATGGTTACCCTTGTCAGGGAAGAAGATGAAAAGTATTATTGCCTGCCTGGCAGCATAGAACTGGCAAAGGTTGCCAATAAAGTTAGAAAAATGCCTTCTGCTTGGATTTCGGCAGACAGAAAATATGTTAACGATGAATTTATAAAGTACGCCAGGCCGCTTCTCCAGGGAGAAGTACCGATTCCTATTTGTAACGGGTTGCCGGACTATGTTTCCCTGGAAGATACAAAGTGCAGGGTAAGTTAACATGGAAATGGAGCAGCGCTTGCTGTGGGCGGAGCTCCGAGTTCCGCTCGTAAAGTTCTACGGCTTGCTCAGGCCTTCGACGACCTACCCGGCCAATTCCC
>JAKORA010000288.1 GCA_029778075.1 Bacillota bacterium
ATCCCAACGGGTTTAAGCGTCTCTCTAAACCAGCAGCCGCAAGGCCACTGGTAGTAAATAACAGCATTTTCTCTCGGTATTGGTCTTTCGTACATTTTTTCATTCCTCCTTTTAATAATATTTTTTTTGTTTTGCCGGGATTAGAGGCTCCCGGCTGCCTCCTGATCCAAGAGGCAGCGAGCAGGGGAGAAAGGGGGGCTAGAACGTCTTCAAGCCGACGGGATAACAATGTCTCCATCAGGTTCCAGATGAAATAATCACATACGCCGGCTTTCCTCTCCGGAGCGTTTCTTCCGGAGAGAGACATACGTGATATTCTCCTTCCTCTGTGGCGTTTACTACAGGACCCCAAGTTCCTGCAGCGTTAGCCACCAGGTTGCCCTTTGGAGATCGTACAACCTGAGCGTTTTTGAGTCCTGGCACGCCCAAGTAATAATTCCATTTACCCACCCATTTTTTCTGATAGTATACGGGTGGGTAGGACTCATGGATGTATATGTTATAGTATCTAGAAGAAAATACCCTGTATTCTTGTACAGGATATTCCTCACCCATAATGAGGAAATTTCCTTCTCTCTTAATAACTTTAATTTCCATTTCCATTTTTCCATCTCCTTTCTGCCGGGATAGGCTCCCGGCAAGCCTATACGTGCGCCAGGGCACGGGCCCCGATGATTCGGCCCTGCTCATCGCGGACCGCATCGTCCACGATAAAAACATCAAGCCGATCTGGCACCGCCTGCGCCACCACTGCAGACACGATAAAGATCGTATCTGGCTGCGGATCAGGCAGACCCGTCACCGCACCAAATTGGGTCTGATTCACCTGGACGGTAATTCCGCCTACGGTGACGGTATCCACCTGCACTCGGGAGGTGGCGCACCGGGCTACCAGACCGGACGGCGGGATTGTGACCACCGAACCTTCGGGCCCATGCGGCATGAGATTCAAAGCGTGTGGCGTGAGATTCACTACTTTCATGGTTATCTCTCCTTTATTTAATTTAATTTAATTTAATTAATAAAAAGACACCGGCTATAGTGATAGCCAGTGTCTAGTATTTATAAAAAATAAAAAAAAATA
>JAKORA010000289.1 GCA_029778075.1 Bacillota bacterium
CTCTATCCCCTGCTCTATCCCCCGGAGCAGGGGGTAGAGCAGATTATCTGTTGCTGGTTGTCTGGTTGGTCTGGTTGTGTGGGAAAGAAAGGGGGCAAAAACATGAATCTATTTGCCAATGTAGTGGGGATTTCCGGGGAAGAAATCCCAGAAAACATAATAGGCAAAAGGCTTGCAGTCAGCAAAAAATTTGCCCGCAAGCCTATACAGCACGACATACTAGCTGATGCGCTTATACAGGCAGGGCTTGAGCAGTTTGTTCCCAAAAAGCCTTCTGCGGTGGATATATTCCGCCGGGCCTGTCAGGATATATCCAAAGGGTATATCCAAGACAATAGTAACGAAAAAAAATACAAACTCAATGTAATTCTTGTTGACGAGTCCGGCGATCCGGTTATCCGCACGGTGCAGATAACCGAGGTTGACAAGCAAGAAAAAGAAAGTACCGATGGAATTGTTATTGCCGAACTCAAATTCCATCGGGAAGAAAAACATTTCTTAATAAACTACAAAGACACCCATTATCGTTTTCCCTGGTTTGCAGTGCAGAAGATTGAAGAAGCCAGAGGGAAATACTATGAACTGAGGGATACGGTTTCCGATTCCCAGCTTAGCAATATATTAAGCCGTATCCTTCTCACCCTGGGAACGCCGGTAAGGGAAATCCCCTCCCTCTGGACGGTTCCCGCGGTGGAAAGCAGGCTTGAGCAGCTGCAAAGGCTGGTATCTTTTATGGATACCTACAACCGGTACGAGGAAATATTCTTCTACGACGTTCTGCCCATCGTCAGGGCAGAAGATGTGGCAAAGAAAGTAAAAACAGACGCAATACATTACGCTTTAGAAAGCTTCAACCGCAAGTTTGAGGAAATCCAGAGGGCAGTTGCTCTGGCTAAAAATCCTTCAGATGTAGGGGAAAGAAACATCCGCTCCCTGGAAACCGAAACAGAAGAAATCATGACACTTATCAGGGAATACGAAACGGTACTGGGCGAAGCCATGGACGAAGTCAGGCAGGCGCGAAACATCGTGCTTGCCAGGGCTAGGGAATTTGTAAATTCTCCGCAGAAGCAGGCGGAGTACAGGGAAAAAGCCGGCAGGGTAATGCGGACAAAAAATCAGGAACGGCCTGCAAACATCGAAGGAGCCGAAATCCCAGCTGGCACTCCGAAACGGGTATTAAGGGCATAGCCAAAGCCCTTAAAATAATAACCTGCGCCCATGCAGGAAAAGGAGGTTTAAAACTATGCGTTTTTGGTCTCTGTCCGATGAAAAAGCCAAGGTCGTTGGCATTTCCATTAAAAGAAAGACCCTGGAAACCATCCTCAACTACCTTGAGGTTGGTGGGTTTATTTTTTTTATAATGCTTTGTAATTTTATTGTAGAAACAATCTGTTAGACAAAGCCCGGCTAGACGCAAGCCGGGCTTTTATTTTTTAAAAAACTTTTTTACCCCCTGCTCCCAGGCAGGAAAACAAAAACCTGCCCCTGGGCAGAAAATAAAATTTTAAAGGAGGTTTTTGTATGCAAAAAGTCAACGGCGATGTTTTCACCGGCATTCTGATGAAAGCCTTTAAAGTTGAAAAAGGCTTTAAAGGCATCATGGAAATGAAAGAGGGGATAGTGGGAATTTCCGTCGGTTATGACGGAAAACTTGCTGATACCCTCAAAAACTTCCAGATGACAGAGATTACGATCTGCGGCACTTTGCATGTACCGGCTGACAAAATGCCCTATGTGGAAGTACGGGAGATTATTGAAACCGCGACAGTAGTCAAAAGAGGCAGGATAGCAACTACCCCGGAGCTTCGCTATACGCAAAACGGCTTAGCCTATGCCAGTTTCAAGCTGGCAGTAAACCATGGATACGGAAATAACCGCATTACCTATTTTTACAGCTGCACCATCTGGGGCAACGCAAAGGAAACCAATCCCGCCATCTCTTTCGTTGAAAAAATCGACAAAGGGCAGGAGCTTATTGTGCGGGGAAAACCACAATTTATTAAAAAAGACAAAAAATACTACTGCAACCTTACGGTTGTGGAGTATGAGCTAATAGGGAAACCCCAAAATGCTGAAGAAAAAGCGAAAGAAGAAAAGAACAGTTTTATTGACACTTCTGAAGTTGATGCTGTCGATATTGACGAAGCTTTTGCCGATGACGGCGATGATGCCGTCCCCTTTTAAGGAGTGTTTGCAGGGAGTGCCTGCAGGCACTCCCTTCTTTTTATAACAGAAAGGAGGGGATGGTATGGAACTTTTCTCTAAACCCAGATACAAACCCCGGGAAAGCGTCAATTTTGAAACTCTGGACATCGTAGCGGTTGGCGAGAGGCTGGGCATTGAATTTAAGCCGGAGACCGTATATCGTACCGAAGCACAGGCGAGGTGCTGGGCCTGCACCGACCGCAAGTACCATGTGTACTTCAACACCGCCAAAAATGTCTTCTGGTGTGCAAGATGCGGATATACGGGCAACACCTACACTATGCTTTTAGATTTTCTCGGGGAGCCTAGACGGGTTTTTCAATTTCTCCGGGACGACTTCCATATGGATATTGAAGTATATAAAAACCGTATGGAAATCGAAAGGAAGGTAAACACCATTGCCCCGGTGGAAATAAGGCACGCTGTATATACGGAATTCTTAAAATACTTTGCTTTATACAAACATCACCGGGACAATCTGGAGAAAAGAGGGCTTTCCCCGGAAGACATGGAAAAGAACGGCTACAAGTCAATCATAAGGAACGGGGAAAGTAAAAGGTATATATGCCAGGACTTGCTGAGAAAAGGATACTCCCTCCAGAACATTCCTGGGTTCTATGTGGACGAGAACGGGGAATGGACATATAATTCCATTCCGGGGTTCCTTGTTCCCGTAAGGGACTTTTACGGAAGAATCCAGGGGCTTCAGATACGGGTGGACGAGGAGATAATAGCAAAGAAAAAAATAGGGAAATATATATGGTTTTCCTCCTCTAACCACGCAACAGGAACAGCCTGCAACGCAGGAGTGCATGTATCTATACCTGCTGGTCCGGTTAACAAAGATACGGTGTATATCACCGAAGGACCGCTAAAAGCAGATGTAGCTTCCAAATACATGAACGCCATATTTCTTGCTGTTCCGGGAGTATCTCTTTTCAAGAGAGTCCTAGGCGAGCTGGAAAAAATAAATCCCCGAAACACAATAGTCTTATTTGACGCCGACAAAGCCGAAAATCAGGCAGTAAAGAAAGCGGAAGACGGTCTGCTTGATTTGCTGAAGCAAAAAGGCTACAAAACCATGTCGGTGTCATGGGATATAAAAATAGGCAAAGGCATTGACGACATCGTGGTCAACAACGATATAAAGGTAAA
>JAKORA010000024.1 GCA_029778075.1 Bacillota bacterium
CGTTATGGAAATGCCTGTTTATGGTGAAGTGGCGAACCCGACCAACAATTATGTTATGCGCCGCTATATTGATATGGGAGCGATTGAAAGCGGCGGCGCCAACCTTGTTGCCAATGTGGTGCTCGATTACCGCGGTTATGATACCCTGTTGGAAACAACCGTCATTTTTACCGCCGTAATATCTATTATGGTGCTCTGGGGAGTTAAAAAGGAGTAAAGGCACGCTGCCGGTAAGAAAAAAACATGAAAATGCTTAAGGGTAGTTGCCGGTACATGGTAAGTTGTTGAGATGTTGAGATTAAGAAGATATCTCCGGGAGAAGAAGGAGAGTGAAGATAGTGGAGATTGTGTCAAGTTTACCGCTTTATGCCGTCATTATTCCAATTATCGGAGCATTGCTGCTTGTTTTTATTGCCGAAGAAAAGGACAATATTCGCAATCCCCTGGCTTTGCTTACCAGCCTGTTGACGGCTGTTATAGTTATTTTTATTATACAGCAGGTTTTTCGGGGAAGCATCCTTTCTTACAAGCTGCTCCAAATCTTGCCCGGGCTGGATTTTACCTTACGTGTCGATCCCCTGGGAGCGCTTTTTGGAGGGTTAGCATCGGTTCTCTGGGTATTTACGGTGCTTTACTCCATAGGCTATATGTCTTTTGGGCATAACAGAAGGCGGTTTTTTATATTTTTTTTGCTTTCCCTTAGTGTGACCATGGGAATTGCTTTCTCCGCCAACCTGTTTACGCTCTATCTTTTTTATGAACTGCTGACTTTGGCGACTTATCCCCTGGTTATTCATGAGGGAAAAGAGAAGGATCATAAAGCCGGGCTGCGCTACATTATCTACAGCTTTTCAGGCGCGGGGCTGGTTCTTTTTGCCCTGTTCGCCACTTTCGGGTTTGCCGGGAGCCTTGATTTTGCGCAGGGGGGGATTCTCTCGGAAGCAGCACGGACAGCCCCGCTGGCGCTGAGCATTATTTTTGCCTGCTATCTGCTGGGCTTTGGCGTCAAAGCGGCGATTATGCCTCTGCATTCCTGGCTGCCCTCCGCCATGGTTGCGCCAACTCCGGTCAGCGCCCTGTTGCATGCTGTGGCTGTCGTCAAGTCAGGTGTGTTTGGTATTTTAAGGGTGATGTATTCTGTTTACGGTACTGACGTAATGAGCGAATTGAACCTGGGTGTTTATGTCATTGTCCTAATTTCCTTCACCATCATTTTAGCCTCTATCATCGCCCTGCGGCAGGACTTTCTCAAGAGGAGGCTCGCCTATTCCACCATCAGCCAGCTCGGCTATATTACTCTGGGAGGGGCTTTGCTGACGCAGTTAGGGCTAACCGGAGGGTTGTTGCACATTGTAAACCATGCGCTGCTGAAGATAACGCTCTTCTTCTGTGCGGGGGCCATTATAACCATGACCGGCAAAGAAAGAATCAGTGAGCTTAACGGTGTGGGCCGTCGTATGCCGCTGACCATGCTGGCTTTTACCATAGGCAGTATAGGGATGGTGGGAATATTGCCCATTAACGGGTTTATATCCAAATGGTACCTTTTAGCGGGCAGCCTGGAGGCGCAAATGCCCGTAATAATCGCTATTTTAATAACCAGTGCGATTCTTAATGCCGCTTATTTCTTTCCCATAGTTATAGCAGCTTTTTTTAAAAAAGGGGATTTTACGCCTGCCAAGACGGTCGAGGCCCCCCTGTCAATGTTGCTCCCCATTACTGTGCTGGCTGTCGTGTGTATTGTCTTTGGCGTAAAACTCGATCTGACGGTCCCCTTTGTCGGAGACGTAGTTAGCTATCTATTTTAACCCTTTCTTTAAATAGACGAAGGTATTGTTGGCCGGATTTAAGGCCGGAAGAATTTTGATATCTAAGTAAAAGGGAAGTGACCAGAATGAATATGATGTTATGGTCGGTAGTCGCTCCAGTTATAGTTGCCCCTGTTCTTCTCTTTCTTGCGCCGAAATGGCGGCGTGCTGTGATGCTGGTTTATGTTGCAGGGTTGCTTTTCCTGGCTTTTTACCTGTTGACCGGTGCAGAGCTGGGCCATTACAGTTTATTGTACAACTTTGAATTTCTACAGGAAACCGGGATGACGCTTTTTTCCTTTAGCGAGCATCCTTACAGCAAAATAGCTGCTTTCGGGTTTTTATTCGTAGGGGCGATTGGACTGCTCTACGGCCTTAATGTCTCCAAACCTGCAGAGCAGGCTGTATCTTTAGGAGCAATTGCCAGCGCGGTGGGTGTTGCTTTTGCCGACAACTTTCTTACCTTCCTTTTTTTCTGGGAAACGCTCACCTTAACAACTGCTGCCCTTGTTTTCCTGAAAAAAACGCCCCATGCCCTTCGCATGGCTTATCGAATGCTCTTCTTTTCACTGATGAGCGGTTTTTCGCTTTTGGTGGGCATTGTCCTCCAGTACAATGCTACCGGGACCTTTGAGCTGATGTATCCGGAAGCCGGACTTTTCTTCTTTATTTTGGGTATCGGGATTAAAACGGCCTTTTTACCTTTACATTTTTGGGTTCCCTGGGGCTACCCTGCCGCCAGCTTCCCCTGCAGCGCTTTGCTGGCCGCCCTGTGTACAAAAGTGGGGGTTTATGCCGTGGCCCGCGTGTTGCCGCCGAGCGATTTTATTAATACCATGGGGGCATGTATGGCTATTTTTGCGGTCGTTATGGCTCTTCTCCAGAGCGATCTGCGGCGCCTGCTTTCCTACCATATTATCAGCCAGGTTGGCTACATGGTTGCAGCAGTTGGGCTGGGGAGCGCCATTTCCGTGGACGGCGGGCTTTTACACCTGGTAAACCATATGATTTATAAAGCCCTTCTTTTTATGAGCGCGGGAGCGCTTATCTTTGCCGTGGGAACTGAAGATTTGCATGAACTCCATAATCCGGCAGAAAAGCCAAAAACCGCGGCAGATAAAGCCGCGCTCTGGAAGGCCATGCCCGTCGCCTTTATCGGGGCGCTGGTGGGGGCGCTCGCCATTTCGGGGACGCCTCTTTTTAACGGGTATGTAAGTAAATACCTGATTAAATCGGCCATGCATGGAACAAATCCGGCAGAATGGCTGCTGATGGTGGCCAGTGTCGGGACAGCCCTTTCTTTCAGTAAATTTGTCTACTTTGGTTTTATCAAAGGCCGGGGAAAAGTACAAAAAAAGCTCACTTTCAGTATGCAGGCGGCCATAGTAGCTTTATCCGCCAGTTGTATCATCACGGGCATTTGGCCGCAACTATTGGCGCCGGTGCTGCCACACGGAACATCCCTTGAGGTCTATTCGGCGGAGGGAATTAAAACAGCGCTGTTACTTGTAGCGCTGGGTATAGTTGTCTTTATCCTGTTGGCCAGGACCCTGGAGAAGGAGATTAAATTGACGCTGCCGGTTGAGGTAAGGTTGGTTGTGAAGGACACCTTTTCCAGCACAGGCCAAAGAGCGTTAAAAGCCCTTGAAAGCTTTAGAACCTCTGCTTACCGCTCTGTTTTCCGTTTTCTGCAGAGAATGGATTATCTGCCGGGGAAAACGGGGGTTTCGCAGTTTATTAATGTAGCCAATATTGATTTTGACGTAGTGCTGCTTATGTTTATGCTGGGTGTGGTTCTGGTCATGTTTTATTTACAATTCAGCGCTCTTTGATTTGCACCGGACCTCTGAAGGGAAAAGCCGGATCCTAAATCTCCCGGCTTTTCCTTTAACATTTTATTGGAAGGATAGTCCGCCGTTTACACGGACGACAGTTACTTTATCTCCCGGCTTGAATTTTCCTTCCAGGATGCTGCGCGCCAGGGGCGTTTCCAGCTCTTTTTGTATAACCCGTTTAAGGGGTCTGGCTCCGTAAACAGGATCGTAACCGGCTTCGGCCAGGTACTCTTCTGCTTCCGGGGTTATTTCCAGGGTTATATTTTGTGCCTGCAGGCGTTGGAAGAGGCGTCCTGTCTGTATTTTGACGATCTTTTTCAACTCCCCTTTACCCAGAGGATGGAAGACCACGATATCATCCACTCGGTTGAGAAATTCCGGCCTGAAGAAAGAACGCAGGCGGGCCAGGACAAGCTCCCTGGTGTTAGCGAAGGAAGCTTGCTCTTTCGTCCCTGCTTCCATGATGATATCGCTTCCCAGGTTAGAGGTCATAATGATGATGGTATTACGAAAATCTACCGTCCGTCCCTGGGAATCGGTTAAACGCCCATCGTCCAGGATCTGCAGGAGAGTGTTGAAAACATCGCTGTGCGCTTTCTCAATTTCATCAAAAAGCAATACAGAGTAGGGGCGGCGGCGTACGGCATTGGTAAGCTGTCCTCCTTCTTCATAGCCGACATACCCGGGCGGCGCTCCGATCAGGCGGGCTACGGAGTGTTTTTCCATATATTCGGACATATCCAGCCTGATAAGGGCGTTTTCGTCGTCGAAAAGGACGAAGGCAAGGGAACGCGCCAGCTCCGTTTTTCCTACACCGGTAGGGCCCAGAAAGATAAACGACCCAATGGGGCGGTCCGGATCCTTGATGCCGGAACGGGCACGCAGGACCGCTTCGCTGACAGCGGTTACAGCCTCCTCCTGACCGACCACCCGCTGATGCAGCCGCTCCCCAAGGTGCAGTATTTTGTCGCGCTCACCTTCCATGAGCCTGCTTAAAGGAATCCCTGTCCAGCGGCTGACAATGGCAGCGATATCCTCTTCGTCAACCTCCTCTTTCAAAAGGCGCAAGCTTCTTGTTTGGGAGAGCTTCTCCTCCTCCTCTTTCAGCTTCTGCTCCAGTTGGACCATTTTACCGTATTTCAGCTCGGCCAGCTTGTTTAAATCGTAGGCCTGTTCGGCTTTTTCCATAGAGACCCTGGTCTTTTCAATCTCCTCCCGGATTTCTCTTAGCCGGGAAATTGATTTCTTCTCTTCTTCCCAGCGGGCTTTGAGCTTATCTGCCTCCCTTTTGAGGCCGGCCAGCTCTTTTTCCACCTGTTCCCGGCGCTTAAGGGAAGCGCTGTCAGTTTCCCTTTTTAAAGCTTCCCTTTCAATTTCCAGTTGCATAATCCGCCTGGTGGCCTCGTCCAGTTCGGAGGGCATGCTGTCAATTTCCGCCCGGATCAGGGCAGCGGCCTCATCCACCAGATCAATGGCCTTATCCGGTAGAAAACGGTCACTGATGTACCGGTGGCTGAGGGTTACTGCCGCTACCAGGGCGGAGTCCTTGATTCTTACACCGTGGTGCACCTCGTAGCGTTCTTTCAAGCCCCGGAGAATGGAGATAGAGTCGTCAATTCCCGGTTCTCTGATCAGCACAGGCTGAAAGCGGCGTTCCAGGGCGGCATCCTTTTCGATATACTTGCGGTATTCCGCCAGCGTTGTGGCGCCGATGCAGTGCAACTCGCCCCTGGACAGCATCGGTTTTAGGAGATTGCCGGCATCGATGGCTCCTTCTGCCGCTCCGGCGCCAACCACCGTATGCAGTTCGTCAATAAACAGAATAATTTCGCCTTCGGATTCCTGGATTTCTTTTAAGACGGCTTTCAATCTTTCCTCGAACTCACCTCTGTATTTGGCGCCGGCGAGCAAGGCGCCCATGTCGAGGGCAAAGATGCGCTTGTTCTTGAGCCCCTCCGGAACATCATTTTTGGCGATACGCTGAGCCAAACCTTCGACAATGGCTGTCTTGCCCACACCGGGCTCGCCGATCAGTACAGGATTGTTCTTGGTGCGGCGGGAGAGTACCTGGATAACGCGGCGTATTTCTTCATCGCGGCCGATAACGGGATCAAGCTTACCGGCAGCGGCCACTTCAGTGAGATCGCGCCCGTACCTGGTCAGCGCCTCATAAGTTTCTTCCGGGTCGGGGCTTGTAACCCGCTGGTGGCCCCTGATGGATTGCAGCGCCTGCAGCAGGGTGTTCCTATTAAGGCCGCTGTGTTTGATTATTTTAGCTGCTTCCCCCTGTGCTGTTTCCAGGATGGCAAGCAGTAAGTGTTCGACAGCGATAAACTCGTCTTTAAAGGAAGCTGCCTCTTCTCTGGCCCGCTCCAGCACCCTGGCCAGGCGCGGGCTTAAATAAATTTGTTCCGCCGTACCCTCTCCGGCGTATATTTTGGGCTGCCGCGCCAGGAAGTTTTGCAAACTGCTTTTTATCGCCTTGGCGTCAACTCCCGCTCTGGTTAAAAGTTTGTTTGTCAGCCCCTCTTCCTGCTCCAGCAGGGCAAGAAACAGGTGCTCCGGATCAAGTTGCTGGTGGCGGTAGCGGGCGGCAATATTTTGCGCCGCAGCAATAGCCTCCCGGGCCTTATAGGTAAAACGGTTTAAATCCATCTGCTTTCCTGAGGCCCTTGGGCCAGGATTTCACCTCTTTTCTTTTGTGCTCCTGGTTTTAATATAATAAATATTTTCCGGTTAGTAAAGAATGTTTACTTTTGCCTGACGCATGGTAAAATTATATTAAGAAAAATCAGTCAAAGAAAGGGGAGCGAGGGCTCCGGCCCGTTATGCATGAAAATTGTTTTTCATGAGTCTTTTCTGGAAACCTATACAGGAGACCCGGCGGCTTCGCCCGGGCGTCTGGACCATGCCTTGGCTCTTGTCCGGGAGGTATATCCGCTGGTTAAACCCCAACCCTGTACTGAAGAAGATGTGCTCCTGGTTCACAGCCGTTACCATTTGGAAAGTGTGCGCAGGGATGAAAGTGTTTTCCCCATGGCTCTTTTGGCTGCCGGAGCAGCCATAAAGGCTTCCGAACTGGCCTGGGGCGGTGAAGCTGCTTTTGCGCTGTGCAGGCCTCCCGGGCACCATGCCAGCCCGGATTCCTGCTGGGGTTTTTGCTATTTCAATAATGTCGCCATAGCTGTGCAAAAAATGCTGCAGCAGGGAAAAGTGGAAAAGGCGCTGATTATTGATTTCGATCTTCATTATGGAGACGGGACCGCCAATACTTTTGCCGGTAATCCGGCAGTTGTTTACCGGCATGTAACAGGGCGTGACAGCGCCTCTTTCGTAAATGACCTGGAAACTTTTCTTGACGGTGTTGGGAAAGCCGATCTGCTTGCCGTATCGGCAGGATTTGACCGTCACCAAAAAGACTGGGGCGGGCTCCTTTCCACCAAAGATTACGAATCCATGGGAGAAATTTTGGCGCAGTTTGCCCGAGAAAAGTGCCAGGGGCGCTTATTTGCGGCATTGGAAGGGGGTTATAACGCCTTTTCACTGGGAGAAAGCCTGGCTGCTTTTTGTGGGGGTATTGCCGGTCAGCTAGGACAATAGGAGAGCAAAGCGTAAAAATTACAAGAAAAATTACCAAAAAAATTGTTGACAATAATCATTTAATTTGCTATAGTTACCAAAAAGCTGTTTCATTAAGCCTTTTAAAGCCCTTGAAGGGAAATAGTATGCCGGTAAGAGAAGTTCAGAGAACCGGGTGGAGGGGCCGGGGCCCCGAAGGTGTGAGCCTGGTACTTAATCGCCGGTTGAATGGCTCCCGGAGGCGCCTGTCCGAACATATTTGTTAATGTTAGTAGGGCAGGACGGATTTTCACCGTTAAAAGAAAGGGGTATCGGAGCAATAACAGCTGCTCCCGTACCTTGTAAAGCGATCCCCTTTTATGGGGGTAATTTGGGTGGTACCGCGGGTAATCCTCGTCCCTGAGACGAGGTTTTTTATTTTAATAAATAAAAGGAGGTATGAAATATGGAGGTTAAAAAAGTACTTTTGCCGGAAAAGGAGATCCCCAGGCAATGGTATAATATCCAGGCTGATATGCCCACGCCTATGCAGCCCCCCTTGCATCCTGCTACCGGAAAACCGGTAGGGCCGGATGATCTTGCTCCTATTTTTCCGATGAATCTAATCGAGCAGGAAGTAAGTACAGAGCGCTGGATAGACATACCCGAGGAGGTCCTGGAAAAGCTGCTCATCTGGAGACCGACGCCGCTGTACAGGGCGCATAATCTGGAAAAATATTTGAAAACCCCGGCCAGGATCTACTATAAAAACGAGTCCGTGAGCCCGGCCGGCAGCCATAAACCCAATACCGCTATTGCCCAGGCCTATTACAACAAGGTTGCCGGCATTAAAAGACTTACTACGGAAACCGGCGCCGGGCAATGGGGCTGTGCCCTGAGCCTGGCCTGCTGCCTGTTTGGCCTGGAGCTGAAGGTCTACATGGTCAAGATCAGCTATGAGCAAAAACCTTACCGGCAGTTGTTGATGAAAACATGGGGTGCCAATTGTGTGGCGAGCCCCAGCCGTGAAACGGAATTCGGCCGGAATGTCCTGAGCCAGGATCCGGATTGCCCGGGCAGCCTGGGAATTGCCATCAGTGAAGCTATCGAGGATGCTGTTACATCAGAGGATACCAAATACTCCCTGGGAAGCGTTCTGAATCATGTTATGCTCCACCAGTCGATTATCGGCCTGGAAGCACAAAAACAAATGGAGATGCTGGGTGAATATCCCGATGTGGTTATCGGTTGTGTCGGCGGCGGCAGCAATTTTGCCGGACTTTCCTTCCCCTTTGTGAGGGATAAAATCTATGGAAAAGATGTAGAGATCGTTGCCGTGGAGCCCGTTGCCTGTCCAACATTAACAAAGGGGCCCTTTGCCTATGATTTTGGGGATACGGCGGCCAAAACTCCGCTTTTGCCCATGTTTACCCTGGGGCACAGCTTTATACCCAAATCGATTCATGCCGGCGGGCTAAGATACCATGGCATGTCTCCATTGATCAGCCAGCTTGTTCTTGACAATCTCATTCAGCCACGTGCCTATAACCAGCTCCAGACCTACGGCGCCGGGATCACCTTTGCCCGCACGGAAAGTATAGTCTGCGCACCGGAAACCAACCACGCCATTGCGGCAGTAATCGAAGAGGCCGAGAAAGCCAGAGAGGAAGGCCGCAGCAAGGTCATCCTTTTCAATCTGAGCGGTCACGGGATGCTTGATTTGGCCGGCTATGACGCTTATCTTAAGGGTGAGCTGTCCGACTATTCCCTGTCGGAAGAGGAGATGAAAGAGTCGCTAAAAGTGCTTGATTCGCTTCCCCAGCCCATGTTAAAATGATGGGAAAGACGGGACGATGGAGGAGAAAAATGGAAAAGTTAAAATTGGGCTTGCCGGCGGGCAGCTTGCAAAATACCACCCTGGAAATATTTAAAAAAGCGGGTTTTAATATTTACGTCAACGAGCGCTCCTATTTCCCCCATGTCGATGACGAGGAGCTTGAATGTATCCTTATCAGGGCACAGGAAATTCCCAGGTATGTGCAGAGCGGGGTTCTCGATGCAGGTATCTCGGGTAAGGATTGGATTATGGAGACAGGAGCAGATGTCCTGGAGGCGGCGGAGCTGGTCTATGCCAAACAGGGATTCAGGCCCATCAAACTTGTCCTGGCTGTTCCCGAGGATTCCGAGATAAAGCATATTAAAGACCTGCAGGGGAAAAAGATAGCTACCGAGCTGGTCGAGGTAACCAAGGAATTTTTACGCAGGAATAATATACAGGCTTGCGTAGAGTTCTCCTGGGGTGCGACTGAAGTAAAGCCTCCGGCGCTGGTCGATGCTATTGCCGAGCTGACAGAAACGGGAAGGTCCTTAAAAGCCAACAACCTGCGCGTTATAGAAACGATTCTGGAGTCCACGCCCCGGTTTATTGTTAACAGGGAAAGCTGGAAAGTGGAGTGGAAGAAATATAAGATTGAGCAGATAGCAACCCTTCTGAAGGGTGCACTGCTGGCGGAGCGAAAAGTCGTCTTAAAAATGAATGTCAGTACGGAAAACCTGCCCAAAGTGCTCTCCCTGCTTCCCGCCCTCAGGAAGCCTACTATCTCTAATCTGCATGAGGAGTCATGGGTGGCCGTGGAAACCGTAATTGACGAAAAAACCGTGAGGGAGCTTGTTTATAAACTTAAAGAAGCCGGAGCAGAAGGGATTATCGAATATTCACTGAATAAAATTATCCCCTGAGCGTTGCCTGGGCTTGTAGCGGTGAGAATGTTGACCGCCCGGTAGGATTTACGCAGAAGTTAGACCGCCTTGGCCTTAAGACAATTAAAGGCCAAAGGCGGTTTTTTACTTTTTGGACGATGAAGAGTTTGATGTCCGTTACAGGTTACCGCTTGGCCTGTTGTAACAGTAGGGAAGCTTTTTTCGCAAAAATGAAATATTTATTTCTGGCAGGATTTTTTATTGCATATAAAGAATTAAAAAAATGGACGCAGATTCATGAGGAGATAAAAATATCAGGGATATGTTTAAATTTTAAACCAGGCCCGTTTGAAGGGATAAGAGATGAAAAAGAGCCGCATTGTAATGGTTTCCCCGCTACCGGAGCTAACCAGGCTGGCCCGCCAGATTTCACGGGAGCTTCATTTCAACATGGAGATTGTGGAAGCTTTCCTGGACGAGGGCGTAGAGCTGGGCAAGCAATTTGAGCAGTCCGGAGCAGACGTTATCATCAGCCGTGGACCTACGGGAGTGCTTTTAAAAAAAGAGCTATCCATACCGGTAATATTGATTCAGATTACCAACTTTGATATTATTCAGGCCTTAAACCATGCCAAGCAGATCGGACGTAAAATCGCTTACTTTGATCATATCAAGCGCAAGGAAGTATATGATTTCGCAAGCATCGCTGAAATTCTCTCCCTGGAGGATCTGAGTCTCTTTTTCTATCACGATGAAAGGGAACTGGATGAGCAAATAAAGCGGGCCTGTAACGAAGGAATAGAGGTAATTGTCGCCTCCGGTATCTGTGTTATTCGTATGGCCAGGGAGCAGGGCATGGAGGGGGTGATGGTTTTTTCCTCCCGGGAAGCGGTAATTGAGGCCATGCAGTGGGCCAAGGATGTCGCCCGTATCAGGCAGAAAGATCGCGAAAGGGCGGAATTTTTAAAGACGATAATTGACCATACATATAACGGTGTTATTGCCGTCAATAAAGAGGATGTGGTTACGCACTTTAGCCCTGCCGCGGAGGAAGTTTTCAAAATATCGGCTCCTTCCATTGTAGGTAAAAAAGTAAAAGATATTCCTGTTCCCCTGTTAAAAAAATTTTTCCTGAATCCTGAAACGGTAAAAGGTGAGGTACAAAAAGTCGGGGAACTGCAAATTGTTTTCAATCATATTCCCATATATATGGATAATGAACCCGTGGGGGCGGTTATAACTTTTCAAAGTGTGCACAAGCTGCAAAACTTGGAGGCCACGATTCGCAAGAAGCTTCATGCCAACGGCCTGTCTGCGCGTTATACCTTTAATGACATCATCGGCTCCTCAGAAGAAATAAAGAACGCTGTTAACCGCGCCCGGAAGTATGCCCGGACAGATTCCCCGGTGCTGGTTACCGGGGAAAGCGGCACTGGAAAAGAGCTGTTCGTGCACAGTATCCATGCCGAAAGTTTGCGCCGTGAAGGTCCCTTTGTGGCTATCAACTGCGCCAATGTTCCTAAAGAGCTCCTGGAAAGCGAGCTGTTCGGCTATGAGGAGGGGGCTTTTTCCGGTGCCAGGAAAGGCAGAAAGGCGGGGCTTTTTGAGCTGGCTCATGGCGGCACCATCTTCCTTGATGAGATATCTGAACTCCCGCTCCCTCTCCAGTCCAACCTGCTGCATGTTCTCCAGGAAAAAGCGGTGCGCCGTATAGGTGGAGAGCGCATTATCCCTGTAGATGTTCGCGTTATCGCCGCTACCAACCGTTCTTTACCCAATGAGATTAAAAAAGGCACCTTCCGGGAAGACCTCTTTTTCCATCTGAATGTTTTAACCCTGGAAATCCCTCCGCTGAGAAATCGGAGAAGCGATATACCTTTGCTCGTAGAGCATTTTTTCCGCAAATATCGGGGAGGTGCAGGGCGTATGGAGAAGTTTCCGGATTCCGTCCTGCGTTTCCTCAGTGAATATGACTGGCCCGGCAATGTCCGTGAACTGGAGAATTTTATCGAGAAATATGTGATCCTTTCCGAAGGCACTAAAGAAAAGTTCAGGTTGATGGAGGAGTTGATAGACGAGCTCTACCGCTTTAAGGAGGACACCCAAAACTTCAAGCATGATGAAGAGCGCTGCATAACAGTAACTATTGGAACGCTGGAGTATATGGAGAGGCAGATTATTGAGAAGCTTTATCGACAAAACAATCTTGATAAAAAGGACCTCGCCTCCCGTCTGGGAATCAGCAGGACAACATTGTGGAAAAAACTAAAATCTCTGGAAACCGCGGCGCAGGACAGCGGTTTGGGGCCGTGACAGGTGTGTTTTGTCAAGTTCTTTTATTCACAAATGTAAATTAACGAACGGTGAGGTGATGCCTCAAAAAAAGTTTTGTTGTGCAGAGGTCTGAGGAGGTTGGGGTTGTCTTTAATAAAAAAAACATCTTGAAGGGAGGAATTCCCGGAACAGTATCTTCCGGGGAGGTTTATGGGAGATCGTGATGCAGTAATTGTAAGTGCAGTGCGGACTATCGCTGGAAGGTTCGGAGGAAGTTTAAGCAGCTTGACTACTGCGGATCTTGGAGCGGCCGTGGTGAAGGAAGTCGTCAAGAGGGCAGGGATCAGCGGTGAAGAAGTTGATCAGTTGATCTTTGGATGTGGATGGCAGGCCGGGATTGGCCCCAATATTGCCCGCATCTGTGCTGTTCGGGGAGGTCTGCCGGTAAAGGTGCCGGCTTATACTGTTAACATCCGTTGCGCCTCCAGCTTGCAGGCGGTAATCGAGGCATGCAGGCAGATATACTGCGGAGATGCGGATGTAGTTATCGCCGGCGGCACAGAGTCCGGTTCCAATGTTCCCTATATCATTCCTCAGGCGCGGTGGGGAGCCCGGATGTGGGACTTCACGGTCTATGATGACCTGCACCTGGATGGTTTTATGTGCAAGCTGGCGGGTATGCTCATGGGCAGTACGGCGGAGAATCTGGTAGAAAAATATTCCATCAGCAGGGAAGAGCAGGATCAATTTGCCCTGGAAAGCCACCAGAAAGCGTCCAAAGCAGTTGCTGAAGGCAAATTTGATGCAGAGATCTTACCTATTGAAGTTAAACAAAAGAAAGGAACGGTAGTTGTAGATAAGGAAGAGATACCCCGTCCCGACGCATCGCTGGAAGCAATGCTCAAGTTACCGCCGGTATTCAAGAAGGACGGGACAGTTACCGCCGGTAACAGTTGCGCTCTCAGTGACTGCGCTTCCGCCGTGGTAATTATGTCGGCGGAGAAAGCCAAGTCCCTGGGGTTGAAGCCCATGGCCAAAATACGGAGTTATGCCGCGGCAGGAGTAGATCCTCTGTACATGGGAATTGGCCCGGTGGCCGCTACACCCATTGCTCTGAAAAAGGCCGGATTGACATTGGATGATATCGATTTAATTGAGTTGAACGAAGCATTTGCGGCACAGTACCTGGCCTGCGAAAGAGAAATGAAATTAAACCGTGAAAAAGTTAACGTGCACGGTGGAGCGATTGCCCTTGGACACCCCGTAGGGGCAACCGGTACCAAGCTTATCTGCACCAACATTAATACCCTGAAAATGTACGATAAGACCTTCGGTTTGGTCACTGCCTGTGTTGGCGGCGGACAGGGCCTTGCCATCGTGCTGGAAAGGTTAAACTAAAAAAAATAATTGAGAGGAGGAAAAAAGTAATGGAAATTAAAACAGGTTTTGTTCTGGGAGCAGGTATTATGGGTTCGGGGATAGCGCATCTGATGGCTCAGAACGGCGTCCAGGCCATCCTCGTGGATGTTGATGATGCTATCTTGAAGCGCAGTATCGGAAATATTGAAAAGCTGTTAAACGGCAGGGTTGCCAAGGGGAAAATGACCGAAGGGGAAGCAAAGGAACTTTTGGGCCGTATTAAAACTACCACGGATATGAAAGAAGCTGCCAATGCCGATTTTATCATCGAAGCTGTCATTGAAGACGTTAAGTTGAAGCAGAAGGTTTTTGCCCAACTGGAAGAATTTGCAAAGCCGGATGTAGTACTGGCGACCAATACCACGGCCTGTTCCATTTCAGAAATTGCCTCCGCTGTAAAAGATCCCAGCCGCGTGATAGGAATGCATTTCTTCAACCCGGCAGTAGTAATGAAACTGGTGGAGATTATGCCCGGCCTGGCAACCCGGGAGGAAGTTATTAAAACAACCAAGGAGTTTGCCGAGTTTCTGGGCAAAGAACCCGTCATCACCGATAAAGAAAGCATTGCCGGTATTGCCAGCAGGGTCCTCGCCGGATTGCTGAACGAGGCAGTATGGGTGCTGGATGAGGGTATTGCTACGGCAGACCAGATCGATAAAGCCATGAAAATGGGCTCCAACCTGCCGATGGGCCCGCTGGCCTTAATTGACATGATCGGTATTGACACTCACCTGGCAAAAACCAGAACGCTGTATGCCAAGTTCGGGGATGCACGCTATCGTCCCTGCTATCTGCTGGAGAAAATGGTTCATGCGGGCTATCTGGGACGTAAGAGCGGCAAAGGATTTTACGACTACTCCCAGGATCCTCCTGTCCCCACAGTCTTGAAGTAAGTTCAGGCGGTACGGTACTCTTTGAGAAGAATAATGCGGAGGTGTGTTAGATGAATTTTGACTATACTGAAGAGCAATTGGCGGTACAAAAAATGGTTCGTGACTTTGTGGCCAAGGAGATTACTCCCTATGCCAAAGAGTGGGACCAGCAAGAGAAATTCCCCTGGGATGTGTGGAAGAAGATGGGTGATCTGGGCATCATTGGAACCTCCATCCCGGAAGAATATGGCGGCAGCGGTATGGATTACATTTGTCACGCTATCGTGGCCGAGGAGTTGGGCTACGGCTGTACTTCCATGCGCGGCAGCTATTCCGTGAATATATCCCTTGTGGCCAAGACCATTTTGAAATGGGGCACCGAGGAGCAGAAGAAGAAGTACATCCCCCGCATTGCCTCCGGTGAAATATTTGGCTGCTACGGCCTTACGGAGCCAGACTCCGGAAGCGATGCTGCCAGCATGAAAAGCACCGCCGAGCAAGATGGGGATTACTATATTTTAAACGGTAATAAGATGTGGATTACCCATGCCGACGTAGCCGAGGTTTCCATTATTTTTGCCAAGACGGACAAAAATGCCGGTGCCAGGGGAATTACCGCTTTCCTGGTAGACAAGGGTACCCCCGGGTTTACTCCCCAGCCCATTCATGAGAAAATCGGCCTTCGCGCTCAGGACACCGGGGAGATAACCATGGACAACGTCCGCGTACACAAGGATCAGATTCTGGGTCCTGTCGGCAAGGGTTTTGCCGTGGCCATGTCCGCTTTGGATAACGCCCGCTTTACCGTAGCCGCCGGCTGTGTCGGGACCGCCCAGGCAGCGCTCGATGTGGCCAAAAAGTACGCCAAGGAAAGAATTCAGTTCGGCAAACCCATTGCGGCACACCAACTGGTCCAGCAGTTGATTGCCAATGCCGTCCTGGATATTGAGATGGGCAGGCTGCTGGTTTACCGGGCCGGCCACCTCAAAAACAAAGAAGTCCCCAATACCCGTGAGACCTGTATGGCCAAGTATTTCTGCAGTGAAATGGTCAACAGGGTTACCTACAATATGATGCAGGTGCTGGGCGGCTACAGCTTCTCAGGAGAATATCCGCTGGAGAGGATGTACCGTGATGCCCGGATCAATACCCTTTACGAGGGCACTTCGCAGATCCAGCAGTTGATTATTGGTAACTCCGAATTGGGTATTCCCGCATTTGCCTAAGATGATTGACAGGGAGGAAGAAGGAGATCTTTCTTCTTCCTCCTCCTTTCCTCATAGAAACTAGAAACGAAAAATTTATCTAAAGTTGGTAAGGAGGGAGAAGTGCGATTATGTACCAATTTCTTAAACTGGAAAAAGAACCTCCGCTGGCCTATATAACCATCAACCGTCCCGAAGTGATGAACGCCCTATCCAACGCCCTGACGGAAGAACTGGGCCAGGCTTTTGACGAGGTGGAAAAGGACGAAGAAATCAGAGTTCTGATTATAACCGGCGCCGGACAAAAAGCTTTTATGGCCGGAGCGGATATCAAAGAGGTGCAGGAGCGGGATTTCGTTCTGGGGCGCAAGCAGACCAGACGTCGCCAAGAGGTGCTCAACAAGCTGGCGGAAATGCCCATTCCTGTCATCGCCGCGATTAACGGCTTCGCCCTGGGAGCCGGGTTGGAGATGGCTATCGCCTGCACGCTGCGCATAGCTTCCACCAACGCCAAAATGGGCTCTCCCGAAGTGAACCTGGGCATTATTCCCGGTGACGGCGCTACCCAGCGCCTGCCCCGCCTGGTAGGTTTTGGCAGGGCTATGGAGCTCGTACTGACAGGCGGTATGATCGACGCCGAAGAGGCTTACCGCATTGGACTGGTCAACAAGGTTGTTCCCCAGGAAAATTTAATGGACGAAGTGAAAAAACTGGCCAATTTACTGGCCTCCAAACCGCCGCTGGCCTTACAGTACGCTAAAGAGGCTGTAAACCGTTCCATGGAAGTAGGCCTTTACGAAGGTATGGCCCATGAATCCTACCTTCATGCTTTGGCCTGCGCTTCCGAAGACAAAAAAGAGGGTGTGGCCGCCTTCTTGGAAAAACGCAAAGCACAGTTCAAGGGTAAGTAAATTAGCTCCCCTACTGTTTTGTACTGCTTAAAAAATTGCCTTGCCGAGGGCTGCCCTGTGAGGGGCAGCCTCATTAATATGGAAATGGAGCAGCGATTTGCTGTAGGCGTAGCTCCGAGTTTCGCTCGTAAAGTTCTACGGCTTGCTCAGGCTTGCGGCGACCTACCCGGCCAATTCCCATTAAAGTAGGGGTGGCGAAGGTTGGGGCTTGCTTCAGGGTTCGCTTGAGGCAGGTTTTGCAGCTCAGCTCTGGCTCTCGATTGGCCTTCCCGGCAGAGCTCACTTCCATGTTCGCGCTGACGGCGGCGGACGTCCATGTCCGCCGGGCCATCTCGAGCCCTCGCTTTGCTGAACCTGCGGGCTCAAGCTGCACATTTCGCTTGCCCCAACCTTGCGCCACCCTCACGAGGTATGAAACAGGTTCAAATAATCAAGTTTTAAGAATTGTCTCTTTGCAGGATCTTACCCTCGGCGCTTATCATGACGGATTCAACGGGAATATTTTTCCCGGAGTGCTCCAGGGCCATTTCCACGATGCGCTTAAAACCGGAGCAACACGGCACCTGCATATATACTATAGTAATTTTATTGATATCATTATAATCGAATATTTCTGTAAGTTTCTGCAGATGCATTTTGGCATCGTCGAGTTTCGGACAGCCTACTACCACGGTTTTACCCTTAAGAAAGTCACGGTGAAAATTACCGTAGGCAAAAGGAACGCAATCAGCAGCAATTAAAAGGTCGGCCTCCTGGAAAAATTTTGCCGTGGGGGGTAGTAGAGCAAGCTGTACCGGCCACTGTCGCAAGAACGAGGGACTCGGGGATCCTTCTCGCTCCTCTGCTTCCTCTTCCCCGGCTCCGGCAAAGGTTTTTAACTGCGTCGAAGGGCAACCGCAGGTTAAGTCATCTTTACAGTCATCGACTGTAGCTGCGCCGGTGTTCCTTGCCTTGGACAGGTGTTTTTTAACTGCTTCTTCGTCATAAGGGTCGGCTTCGCGCTCCAATATCGTTATGGCTCCTTCCGGGCATTCACCGAGGCAGTCACCCAGGCCGTCACAAAGATTATCAGCAATCAGGCGTGCTTTCCCGTCAATAATCTGAATTGCTCCTTCATGACATGCCGGGATACAAAGGCCGCAGCCGGTGCATTTCTCCTCATCAATAGACACTATTTTCCTTTTCATTGTAAAACCTCCTGTTTATTTATCTTGTTCTTAATTACAAGGTTGCAAGAGAAACCGCTATGTCCGGTCGCTCTAGACGTTCAGCTCCACGATATCGCCGTCCTCGAGAGTGTAATCACGGGGAACAGACTGGCCTTCGAACTTGGCTGAACCCCAAACTCTGGCATTTTTTAAGAGCTTGGGGAAATCGCGGTGAATATTGTAAGCCAGATCAAGAACGGTGTCGCCCTTCTTTAAGACGAATGGGGTGTCCATATCAGGTTGCTTTCCCGGTGCTTTAGTATAAACTCTGATAATATTCAGGCTCTGAAAAATTTGTTTTTTCAACGAATTTAACTCTTCTTTCTCCGCTGCAGAGATACAAATAAACGGGACCTCTGGCAGCAGTTCTTTTAAAATATCCACGTTGTCCTTGCTTCCGGGCAGATCCATTTTATTAATAATTACTAAATAGGGGATATATCTCCTGCCAGAAAGCCCGGTTTCATCTTCCGAAGCTTTTTCGCCGGCTGTTCTGATTATTCTTTTTTCGGATAGAAAAGAAAGTGTCCCTTCTATTTGTTCCAGGCACATATCACTGCCGGCATCTACCACTACAAGTAAAAGGTCTCCTCCGCGTAAAACATTCAGTAGACCTGGCGGGGCCCCCTCGGCGTTTAACGGTGGTGTATCTACCAACTGGATAAGGATATCTTTGTAGGGCATCATCCCCGCAAGGGGCACGGAGGTAGTAAAAGGAAAGTCGGCAATTTTTGGTTTGGCTTTGGTTAATGCGGCAAGCAGCGTGGATTTCCCCACATTGGGATAGCCTACCAGGACTGCCTGGCCGGCGCCCTGTTTTTCCACGAAAAAGGGATTAAAGCGTGAAGACTGGGCTTTTTTTTCCCCCTCGTCACGAAGCTTGGCAAGGCGCCGCTTTATATCGGCCTGCAATTTTTCTGTCCCTTTGTGTATAGGTATTACGGCCAGCATTTCCTGTAAGGCTTCTATTTTTTCCTCCAGGGTGGAAGCTTTTCGATAAGCTTCCTCGGCGGCGTGATATTGAGGTGTAAGATTGGCCGGCAAAAGCCCACCCCCATTTGAGCATTGTGATCATAAAATTACAGTTTTAGCTGCCGGAAAATTATTTTCCCACTCTATTTTAACTTTTCTACGCGTCTGCGGCAACCTCTTAATACTGTAATCAAGGCCTGAGTCGCAAAAGCTGCCTCAAGCGCGCCCTGAAGCGAACGCCGACCTTTCTCCTCTCCTTTTTTCTTACCTGTCTCCATGCAAACCGAGATTCTGGGTTAACACGGTTAGGTCCAAAAAATCAATGACTCCGTCGCTGTTCAGGTCGGCAAGGGGATTCCAATGCTCATCGCCCGGTTTGCTGCGGTAGGCCAGCGATAATATAGTTAGATCGGTAATATCGATATGGTTATCGTTGTTCAGATCTCCCGCCCTGAGCTCTATAGCTACCTCTTGTCGCTCATCTTTTTTATTCAGCTCGATCTTCAGGGTTTTGGTTAAGTATTGTTTCCTCTTTGCTACCAGCTTATAGCTGCCCAGGGGCAATTCGATAAAGAATTTGCCTTCCGTAGAGAGATCGGAAATAATATAGCTTTGATTTGTCTCTACATTTATTAAAGATATATTTGTTTGGGAATCAACAAGGGAGCGCCCCTGCAGGGTTATTGAACCCGATACGTTTGCGCCTTCTTTTATCATATAAGAGAATTGTTTTGAAGGTCCGGGGATCCCATCCCAATATTCTCTGGCTTTTATCAGGGTGTCCTCGGTAATCGTAACCGGGTTTTCATACAGTAAACTGTTCTCGTCAGGTTCGCTCCCGTCAAGGGTATAGAAAACCTTTGCCCCCGGTGTTGCAGGCATTAATGTAAAAGTAACGGCATTGGTATATGTTCCGGGAGCAGGTTGTATCGCGGGAGTCTTAACTTCGGCTACCTTTATTTTAAGTTCGGCGGTATATCCTGCAAATTTTCCGCTGATGACGACTTCACCTGGGGAAATCCCTCTGACAATTCCGTTTTCTACTGCGGCTATGGAGGGATTGGAGGAGCTCCACTCCAGCAGTTCAGGGGAGATTTCCTTGGAAAGGTTGGGGCCAAAAAGCGCAGAGGCGGTGATTTCCGTACTATCCTCCACGCCGATTATTGTCCTGGCCGGACTAAGTTTCAGTCTATCCAGTTCCGTAAGGGGAAGAGGAATAGCAGAGATGGAAATATTATCAAGGTACCATCCACCGCCCGGACCGTTTTTATTGCTTTCCAGGCGAAAACGCACATAAGCCTTATCTGTTCCTGCAGGCAAAGGCAGGGGAATGGAAAAATGAGTAAATTGCCCGTTGGTTCCTGAAAAACGGTACAGGTATGCCCAATTTTTACCGTCTGTAGAAATCTCTACATAAGCGTAGTCGTCTTCTTTATCATTACCGGTTGCCAGATCATAGAAATGGTCAAAGGAGATAACGGGGCTGTGATATCCGCTAAAGGAGAGCGGTTTGGCAAGGGCCAACCAGGATTGCGAGTTGTTTTTATACTGTTCCCACGGTGAGTCTGCGAAGGAAAAGCGTCCCGTGCTAACCTTTTCCCGGGTTATTTTCCAGGGGCTCTCAGGAGATGTTCTCCAGTTTATAATCCCTTCCTCCGCTCCGTCCTCCAGAAGTGTTTCCCGGGGAGAAAGAGCAGCAATATTTTTAACGGCTTCGTGTACATCAAGAACCCCGAAACCATAAACATTATTGGGACGTTTTCCAAACTCGTTCCACGCCGGCTCCCAGTAGGCTCCCTGTTGCAGAATGTACTTTACTTCCAGGGGGGAAAGCTGCGGTTGGGCCTCCAAAAGCAATGCCGCCGCGCCGGAAACGTGGGCTGCGGCAAGCGACGTTCCGTCAAGTACGGTAAATCCGTTTTTCAACCATGAAGATCGTATATTTACTCCCGGGGCGCATATTTCCGGTTTTGTATATGTTATTTCCTGCCAGTTAACCGGGCCTTTACTGCTGAAATCAGCAATTTTGACTGTGTCTCCCTCTTTTTTTACAGCGCCGACGGAAAAAGCATGGGGGTAGCTGGCGGGGCTTCCGGGTCCCGAGGCACCGTTGTTGCCGGCTGCAAAAATAACAAGAATTCCTGCGCGTTCAAGGTTATGTAAAATTTCCCATTGCAAGTAATCCCGCACATATTCAGGCCTAGATGCCCAGGAGCAGTTAATGATCCGGGGCGCATTCCGGGGATCGCCTCCTGGAGCCATAAGCCATTGGAACGCTTGTATAATATGGGAATCCCAGGCATAACCGTTTTTAAAAATATTTACAGCTATCCAGCGGGCTCCCGGTGCGACCCCCAAAGGCTCGTCCGGGGAACCTCCCATGATAATTCCGGCAATATGCGTACCGTGACCGTTTGTATCGTAGGGTTCACCGGCTGCCGGGCTGTCGTCCGCTGCAGCGTCATACCAGCTGGTGTCGTGGCCGTGCCCCGGCAGGTTGCCCCGGTAGCGTTCTTTAAGGGCAGGATGGTGCAGGTCGACACCTGTATCCATGATGGCAACGACAACCTCTCTCCCATAGATGCCCTGCTGCCAGACAAGAGGAGCTTTGATAAGATCAAGGTTCCAGGGCCGCTCCCCTGTCTCCCCCTGATATGTTGCTTGATTGGGAAGATGTTCCTCTCCGCTCTCAGTGGGAATATGCTTTAAGGTGGTAGAAAGGCTGTACTGCTGCTCCTGCCTGATATGTGCAACTTGAGGGAGTGCTGACAGCCTGGCCAGTGCCTCTGTATTAATCTGTGCCGCAAATGCGTTGACGATCCAGAATGGGTTGTAGCCCTTAATATTTCCTTTCTCAATCTCTTCTTTCAAGACCGGCTCAATTTCTTTTTGTGAGGCCCGGGCTGTTTCCTGAAGCTTGTTTATGATCGCTTCGGCAGGCGTGCTTTCTTTTTGTTTACTAAAAAGAGTATCACTCAGGTTTGCCCTCTCTTTAAGGACAACGATTACAGGGATAAATTCCTGTTTCTCCAGTGCAATAAAAACGCCCTCTGAGATCTCTGTTTTTTCTCCTTGTCCCTGATAAAAAAAAGGTTTATAGAAAAATATTGAATACAAGAAAAAAGCGAGCAGGACAAAAAGCCAGCTTTTTTTGCCCATCTACAGCACCCTCTCTTCGTAAACCGCCTCCTAAGATTATATCATTGAAAGTTCAACTATTAAAAGGCCATAATTTGTTAATATTGGAAAATTACCGATTAAGAGCGAAATAAAAACTTATTCATATTACTATGACGTAATTCAGTGCCTAAAAGTTTTCAATTTGGTAACACTAATAGCGTAGTGAAAGATCATGATGTTCTTTTCAGGAGGTGAAAAAATGCCGGGAAGAGTAAATCGTGTCAAGGAACCCATCAGCAGGGTTAAATGTGTTGTAGACAGCTGTACTTACTGGGACAGCGGAGATCGCTGCAAGGCCGAGTCCATTGAGATACAGCCTCCAGACGCCCTGGATACGGAAACGACCGATTGCGCCACTTTTGTTCCGCGTGAGGAATCTTAAGCTGAAAACCGGGGTGGCGAAGGTTGGGCTCGCTCCGAGTTCTGCTCAGAAAATTCTAGGTTTGTTTGGGCTTACGACGACCTATCCGGCCAACTGCCATCCTGTTCAGAGGCTGGCTGCCGGCATCCGTGCCGGCAGGGTCGTCTTCAGGCCAATGCTATCATAAAAAAAGATGGGGCACACTCTCTTTCAGGGGAGTGTCCCCGA
>JAKORA010000290.1 GCA_029778075.1 Bacillota bacterium
CTAGTGCCAACCAGCAAATACAACATCAAGTGCCCCTATCCCATGGTTGCAGAGTTTGTCGTAGTGCACAACACCGCTAACGATGCCAGCGCCAGGAATGAAGTTGCATATATGATTAGGAATGATAACAAAGTCTCATTTCACTATGCCATAGATGATAAAGAAATAGTACAAGGCATACCCGAGGATCGCAACGCTTGGCATGCAGGCGATGGAGCAAATGGCCAAGGAAATAGAAAGGGGCTATCTATAGAAATATGCTATTCCAAATCCGGCGGGCAGCGCTTTATTGAAGCAGAAAAACTGGCGGCGAAATTCATCGCATTTAAGTTAAAAGAAAAGGGCTGGGGCATAAATCGAGTTAAGAAACATCAGGATTTTTCGGGCAAATACTGCCCTCACAGGACGCTTGACATGGGCTGGCAGCGGTTCTTGGAAATGGTGCAGAATGAGCTGGACAAGCTGAAAGGAGGGGCAACCGTGGCAGAAAAGAACGTGCCCAGCTCATGGGCCAAGGAAGCCTGGGATTGGGCGAAGAAGGAAGGGCTGTTAGACGGCACGAGGCCGAAGGATAACCTTACCCGGGAAGAGTTTGCCGTGGTGCTGAAAAAGCTGGTGGACAAGAAATGAAGTTTTCAAAGGCTATCGTGACCTTGGTGGTATTTCTTAACGCCGCCTTTACCGTAGCGGTGCTTTTTATTTTCTACCGGATTGGCACAGAGCCGACGGCGCTCATCGGAGCCTGGTTCGGATTTACGACTGTGGAGCTCTGGGCGCTGGCAGGGATAAAGAAGCGGGAAATTGAAAAGAACGGAGGAGAAGAGTAATGCAGAGAGATATCTGGACCCGGCTGAAAAGCCGGAAGTTTTTATTAGCCCTGGCAAACTTTATTTTTATTGTCATAAACGAAATTTACGGCGCACCGATTGACCGGGAAGCTTACTTCGCTATCACCGGCGGAATAATTGCTTTTATTGCCGGGGAAAGTTACGTGGACGGCAACGCGGTAAAATGATGAAGAAATAAACAGTAAAACCCAACCTCCTACTTATATGCTTTTGCCGGGGCCTTCGGGTCCCGGGTTTTTTCTTTTATGTTGGGCTTTATGATGCTTTATGCAAAAAATACTACTTTAGTAGTATTTTAAAATTATCCAAAAGTAGTATATGTTATTTTTGCTCTAAACCCTGCAAATGCCCATTTTATCGGCATTTGCAGGGTTTTATTTTTTTGGGGAAAATGAAATATTTTTGATAAAAACACTTGACATTCTAACTTATTTCTGTTAGAATTATAATAGAAAGAACAAACCGGAGACGGCAACTCCGAAAACAAACCCGGGCCGCAAGTGCAGCCCGACCGGGAGCCCGAGTGGCGACCGGGGAAAGGAGAATGAAAATGACAGAATTGAAAAAATTTCTTGCCAGTTACCCCGAGCTAGAGTTCACCAACATGGACGAAGTAGTAGCCGTCCATGCGGTGGCGGGTTACCAAGAACAATATGTCCATGTCGTTCATATTGTTCACTGGAGACTTGAAAGTCTCCAAGAGTTGGCCGAACTGGCCGACCGTTGTCCCGACTCAAGGATCAGGATTATCCTGATCTTTGATGACTGTAAGACAAAGGGTCTGGATGTATTTCCAGACGAAATCCCAGGAGCAAAGAGTTTCCTGGGATAAGCAGTAATGGCCGTCCCCCGGCGGCCTCACATCCGGGGGCCAGCGCACGCCGGTATGAGTATTTTTTACCTCCCTTGCCATCAAGAAGGGCAAGGAAAGGGTTTTGGGAACGGATCCGGCTAAACAAACTAAGCAAAATCCGTTGCAAAAACTAAAAAAATAAGGCCCGCTGGGAGCCGTTAATCCCGGCAGAAAGGAGAAGTAAAATGAAAACGAAAGAAATCAAAAGATTTAAAAACCTCAACGAGGTCAAAAAATTTCTGGCCTCGTGCCAAGAGGAATTCAAGATGACCAATTTTGACCCCATTTTGAATACCATTGATCCAGCCTATTATAGATATGATGTCTATTTTAGGCTGGATGAAGAGGGAAATTATGGGAGCAGAAGCTCCCTCTTCCTGAAAATGGAAGGGGGGGCAGACTGGGGGCCGAACGATCCCCCTACCTACTACTGCACAATGTTTTTTGAGTGGACCACCGGATCTGGACACGTTGTCCAGATCGATGGAGAAATTACTGATTTTTACACGGGGGAAGGAAGCTTCGTCCTTTCCATTGGGAATGACGAAAGTACCTGCTTTTACCCCGCTATCCAAGGTCTGTCTGCCGCTGTCGGCAGCCCTTCCTAAGAGGGGACAAAGTTACTGCCGGGAACCTTATCCCGGCAGAAAGGAGATGATATTTTTGAAAAAAGAACCGCGCACTGTCTCAATTTATCTCAGGCCTGAACTAGAAGCAGAGCTTGAGGCCAGAGGCGACAACCGCAATCATATTATCCACCGGGACCTGGAGCGCCTTTATACGCTTTACCGGCTCGCGCTCCGGGAGGTAAAACTAACCCTTCCGGAAGCATGGTTTATTGTTGACATGCTGAACGGCACTATAATGGACGCCAACACTGCTGGACTGCTCTGGGCCAGCGCCGAGGACGCCTGCGCTATGGACGGCCTGGATAAAAAGTGGCAAGTGGACGGCAAGGCGCTGGTAAAAAAGCTAAAGGCGCTGTCGCACGTCCAGGCGCTTGCCCTGACAGACGCCGCTGAAAGGTTCTGGCAGGCGAACACCGGGACGGCGGATGATGAGGACATAAAGAAGTTTTTTGGGGTGGCGATAGTGGAGTAGAAAGCGGAGCGAAGAACGGCCGGGGCTAACCCCCGGCCGATGGTGCCATTAAAGTTTTTTTGCTAAAATATCAAAAAGGGGGTTTACTTTTCTGATTTGGCAATGTATAATATAAATAAGGATTGCTACTTTAGCAAAGTTAAGGGTGGTGGATATGAAGAAACTTAATTTAAATCTAATTTACAAAAAACGAAAAGCCAAGCAAATAACATTGCAGGAAATGGCGGAGACAATGGGACTTAAGAATGCGTCAACCTATATGAAATATGAAAAAGGCGAGTATTCTTTTAGGGCAGAACATCTTCCAATTTTAGCAAAAACGCTTAATTGCGAAATACAAGACCTTTTTTTTGAAGATCGTCTTGCTAAATTAGCAAATACCAAACGAAAGGAGCTGTAATCATGGAAAGTACCGGCATCTGTGCCGCATGTTTCGAGCCGATATACGGGAAGCCCTTCCGGTTCCGGGAGAAGGGCAGGCTGTTTCACGAAGCATGCGCAAAAAACGAAGGCAATTACTACGTCCGGCTGGAGAAGCGGCTGGCGAGGAAGGAGGGGAAACAACAATGCCGCTAAGAAAATGCCCCGGCTGTGGAGAAATTCGCTACTCAGCATACGGAGGCGCCTGGAGGTGCGACGTATGCGGGGTGACGGTTGGCAAAGAACATGACATCACAGAAAGGAGGGAGACAAATGCAGCTACTGGCAAGTTTCGTAGGTAAGAACCGTGACTTCCGGGCCTGGCTGGCGGCGCAGAGGCCGGCAAATGTGGTGAGCCTGGCAGAGTACAGAAAGAAAAATGCCGCTTCGAGAGCGGCCAATTCGAAACCTTTCAAACCAAGTATAGCATAGCGCAACTTTGTTTGCAACTGCTCTCTCTGTAGGCGGGGGTGCAAGTTCCCGGCCCCTCGCCAATATAAAAAAAGGAGTTGATACCCATGACCGTTAACTTGGATAGATTTTCCCAGGGCTTGCCCGATCCACAGAACGTGGCGCCGCTGCAGTATTGCCATACCTGCGGTGGGGAGATATACCCGGGCGAAGATGTTTATGTCATAGACGGCTATATAATACATGCCAGAGTAGATTGCCTTGTCAGCTATGTAAGCCCCGGGTATATGACAATAGAAGAAGCACTGGGGGTGGCGTGATGATGTCCCAGACACTAGAGATCCCCCTAACAAGAGGGTTAACTGCCACTATCGATGCTCAAGACTTTGAAAAGATAAGCCAGTTTAAATGGTGTGCTAAAAAAAGTGAGTCAAGGTACTATGCTGTAGCTTATGTTAGGGGCGGTGGCAGGAGCAACAACAAGCAATTGGCAATGCACAGGCTTATACTAGATTACTA
>JAKORA010000291.1 GCA_029778075.1 Bacillota bacterium
AATGATTTTGTTGCTCGGTAATACCTTGGGCGCATCCGCAGAAGATTATTTCGAGCTCAATGAATTGGATGAGCGAGTTGATGGATTTTACACTATGAAAGATATCAAGTCCGGGGAAACGATTATGCGTACGGCAAGGATTATTCATCCAGGTGACGAGTACATTAACAGCGCGAATAAGCTCTATCGCGTGGAAAGGCTGGAGGGAGATATCGCCTGGGCAAATTTTATCGAAGATATCAAGCTTTTGGAAATAAGCGTGGAAGAGGTTTTAAAAGCCATTCCTTTAAAAGGTGGGGGCGGAATCTTCCTTGAAGGACAGCCGCAGCAGCAAAGGAAACCTTTTTCAATAGGTGTGTATCACTCCCACGGAGCCGAATCATATGTGCCCTCGGATGGAGCGGAAAGCATTCCTCAGGGGGGCGGTATCCTGGAGGTGGGTAAAGCTTTTACCGAAGCCCTGCAGGAAAAAGGGCTGCATGTAAAACACTCAGAGGATACCCATATTCCCCATGATGCCGGTGCTTATAACAGATCAAGGAGAACTGCGGAAGAATTTTTAAACGAAGGGGTTAGCGCATTGTTTGATATCCACCGCGATGCTGTTCCGGCGGAGGAGTACATTGCCACTGTTGAAAGCCGGCCCACTGTACAGCTGCAGCTTGTTGTTGGCCGTCAAAACCAAAACCTCCAGGCTAACAGGGATTTTGCCGAAGGCCTTAAAAATGTCACCGACGAACGCTATCCCGGATTAATCAAAGGTATTTTTATGGCCAGGGGTAATTACAATCAGGATATGCTGCCCCTGGCCATGCTGATAGAGGTGGGAAGCCACGAAAATACCAGGGAAGGGGCGGAGAGATCGATAGCCCTCTTTAGTGATTCGGTCGCCGCCTATTTTCTGGGGAGAGAAGGAGACCAGGCGCGGGAAGGGGTCGGAGCGACAGCTTTAAGAAGCCTTCTCTGGTTGGTCTTGCTCGCAGGCGTGGCGCTGGGTGTTTATATGTTAATCAGCACACGAAATATGGAAGAACTGCGCTCCAAATTTAGGGGTTTCTTCAAAAAAGAATTCGCCGAATTAGGGGGAAGCAGAAAAGATGGTAAAGATGGGGAAGAGGGGGCGGGTGAGTGATCTGCAAGGAAAAAGATCCACGCAACGGTACTTGCCCGATACAAGCAGGCGGATAAAAAAGCTTTTTAAAGATTTGCTGCTATAAGGGGGGAATATATGTTTGGTACTCCTTTTTTACAGGCAATGTTGACCGGAATAGTAACCGGTGTGCTCATTCGTTACTCCATGCTCAAAAGAGACTATCGCCAGTACCCGAGCTATCCGCACGGTACAACCATACATCTCGCCATGGCCTTCATAGCAGCCGTTATCGGCTCGGTGGCAATACCTGCCCTGGCGGAAAAAGAGTTCACGGCAGTTACTTTTTTGGCCCTGGCTGCTGCCCAATTTAGAGAAGTGCGCGGTATGGAAAGGATAATGTTAAGGAACCTGGATCGCTTAAATCTAGTTTCCAGAGGTATGGAGTATATAGAAGGGATTGCCAGAGTTTTTGAGGCCAGGAATTATCTTGTTATGCTTACATCTCTGCTGGTAGGAGGGGCAACATACTGGGGCAATATATTCTATGGTTTGTTGGTCGCTTTTATTGCTTATTTAATTACCGGAAAGCTAAAAGGAGGAAGGAATATCGGGGATATTGCCCGCGTCCGGCAGGGGAAGATTAGCTTTAAGGGCCCCAACCTATTTGTGGACGACATACATTTCATGAACCTGGGGACAGACAATATAAAAAATATATACCTGCAGAGGGGTCTGGGGGTAATAATAGAACCTTTTGATGACAACGCCCGGGCGACGCTGGCCAATGTCGGCCAGCGTATGGCTATTGCCCATGATGCGGCAGCTTTACTGGGACTATACAAGGATGTGGATACAGCCGAGTTTACGCCTATTGTGCGCAGGGACCTGGATACAGGCAGGATAGGGATGGTTATTGTTCCTATTGAGAAAGATATCGAGTTATTAATAGAAGCCGTAAAAAAGGTGCCTGTACTGGAAAGCGCCTATCGTTCTCCATTAAAAACTATAATAGGGCGCAAGGCATCCGATTAATATATGGAACAGGTGAACTATAAAAATGGAGTTAAACAAATTCATTTTAGCGGTTATCGCTCTGAAGCCAGAAAAAGTCGGTGGGTGCGGAGCACCCATTTTTTATGCCGAAAATAAGGAAGAACAGGATAAAATCGCGACTACCCTGGCAAGAATAACCGAGGGGGTAGTACACGACCTTGAAAACGGAATTTATATCATTGTAAAGCATTGAATTTATATCATTGTAAAGCATTAAGGAGACTTTATGAAAATTATCTATCATTGTTACGGAGGGACGCATTCTTCCGTCCTGGCGGCTGCTCTTCACCTGGGAATATTTAATCCTCATAAATTTCCCCGGTTCAAGGAACTCCTGTCCTGCCCTTATTTTGACAAAGTAAAAAATAGCGAACTGGGAATGATTTTTTTTATGGGGAAAGATGAAAGGGGGCATGAGGTATATGTAATGGGATGCAGGAATGCCGGCCCTCTTGTAGAAAGAGCACTCCGGGAATTCAGCAGGATTATGAATATTAACCATGAGGAAGTTATCTTTGTCGGCACAATGCCCTGCCTTAACATATTGTTGAAACTGGGCGGTTTTTTGTCCAGGAGTTTCAATCTGGTCACCCTGGGAAGGCTGTTATTGTACCCCGGGTGCATGCTCGCATACAGAAAGATCGCTAAAGTCGTAGAGGAGGTAAAGAGCAGGAGTTGTTACTGTTAACAAGATAATAATATACATAATATTACTTTTGTCTTATACCTTCATTATGCACAGCCCCATTTACCCCATTTTCCACTGTCTTGACAGAAAGCAAAGGAAATAGGATAATGATTGTAATTATGCGGGTATGTAATCGCAGGGGTTGGTATCTTGGGTGGATACAAAATAAGTAGAAATCACAAACCCTGTATAAAAACGTGCGGGCCAAGAGGTTTTGCTATTTCCGGGGTAAAAGAAGCATCTCCGGCTGCTCTGGCCGGAATCAAAAGAGGCGAGTACCTCTATAAGATAAACAATTCCCTTTTTCATGACATTCTTGACTACCAGTACCTTTGTTCCGGTTCCAGCCTCTCTCTAACACTATATAACAAAAAGGGACAGCGTAGAAGGATTAATATTAATAAGCAATATGACGAAGATTTGGGCCTGGAATTTTTTTCACCCACGGTGGGGCCTGTACGGCACTGTCGCAATCATTGTATATTTTGCTTTATAGATCAACAGCCTCCAGGTATGCGCCTTTCTCTGTACGAAAAGGATGATGATTACCGGCTTTCGTTTTTTTATGGCAATTATATTACCCTGACTAATCTGGGCGAACTGGACATTAAAAGGATTGTGCGCAGGGGGATCTCTCCCCTTTATGTTTCCATCCATGCTACTGAGCCCGATATCAGGCGGAAAATGATGGGCAACGCTGCCGCCGGGAACATCCTGCAGCAGCTGAAAGAACTGGTACGCGGAGGTATAGAAATTCACGGGCAGGTGGTAGTATGTCCGGGTCTGAATGACGGGGCTGTTCTTAAAAAAACGGTAGAGGATCTGTCCCTTTTTTATCCCGGCTTAAAAACAGTAGCACTTGTGCCTGTTGGTTTAACCAGGTACCGCCGGCACCTGGCCCCGCTTAACAGCTTCTCATCCCTTCAGGCCTGTCGTATAGTTGAAGAGTATTCGTCTATGCAGAAGCGTTTTCAGGGAAAATTGGGTGCTCCCTTTATCTACCTTGCCGATGAATTCTATCTTCTCGCCGGAAAACCTTTACCTCCGCATGAACATTACGGAGCGTACCAGCAGCTAGAAAATGGAGTGGGATTAGGGAGGTTATTTCTGAATGAGGTTGAAATATGGAAAAAGGAAGCGCCGGCTTCTTTGCCCCGAGAAACGGATATCTCCCTGGTCACCGGTCAATCTGGAGAGTTTTTTTTAAATAAGTTTGTTAAGGAACTGGATAAAATAAAAGGTTTACGGACGCACCTTTATGTTATCCCCAATAGCTTTTGGGGCGGTAATGTTACAGTTGCGGGGCTGCTTACCGGCAGTGATCTGCTGAAAAGCCTTAGAGGGAAAAACCTGGGGGATGTCCTGTTTATCCCCTCGGTTATGCTTAAAGACAGCACTACACTTTTTTTGGATAATATGTCTCTTGATTTTCTGTCAGCCAGACTTAAAGTGCGGATTGTGCCTGTCAAAGACCTTGAAGAAATCAGGGACTATCTCTGGCCTGCCGAGTAAACAACCAAAGGGAGAGGTACTTTTGTCTACACCGTTTGTTGCCCTGATTGGGCGCCCTAATGTAGGAAAATCTACACTTTTTAATCGCCTGGTAGGGAGCAGAAAAGCGATAGAAGAGAAGGTCCCGGGGGTAACCAGGGATCGTTTGTATGGACGAAC
>JAKORA010000292.1 GCA_029778075.1 Bacillota bacterium
AAGGTAACTAGAAGAACGTTACGAAGGAGACTGGACAGATTACCTGCAGGGAAATTACTAAAAGTATTAAGAGAATAAGCAGGATTTAGCACGGGGAATTTTCCCCGTGCTATTTTTTTTTTTTTTACCTATTTCCTTTATGCATGTAGCCACACGCACAATTAAGAGGGAATACCTAAACTGTCTGAATATAACAACTTTAATTTTTTAGCTTTTTTTATGTCTCATTTTTCCGTTCTGCGTCGCACATTTAATGAAGGGAATTTTATCCCTTCAAGAAGACAAGAAAGGAGGATAGGCCACAATGAGGAGGAAGGAGAATCTCCTTCCTCCGGAGGAATTTGTCAGGCGGGCCGTGGAGAGACTTCGCAAAGGTACTGCGAAGTCAATCCATACGGTTTACTCTGGCTTTAATGCCGCCTGGCGTGAGTACTACGGTACTGACCCGGTGGCTGGCATTAAAGCCTTAGAGAAGAAAGGCGTGTGCGTCACCCACCCGGTGAAGGGGGGCGCACGGCTGTACCTGGCAGAGGATGCACCGAAACGGCGGCCGACTCCGGAGGAAGTAGTAGGAATAATATTGGGCTAGGGGATTTGTGCCCCTAGCTTTGTGCAGTCCCCGGTGTGTAGACGCCGAGCACATTGACGTGCTTGGCGTACGCCCCGTTTATATAGATGGTAATTACTGTCAACTATTTGGAGAACCTGTGTGTTCTCCAAATAGTGTGCCCTGCGGGCGCTGAGCGCGTTGAGCCTGTAGGGCGTGGCGTATGTGGAGAACGCCTTCTCCAGATGTTCTCCAGGTGTTCTCCATATAATAGGAGCGATCAAGGCCCGCCGGGAGCCTTCAATCCCGGCAGAGAGGACAAAGAAAGGAGGAGAAAATGATGGGAGAACAAAGAGGTCTCCCGAAGTTCTTGATCGAGCACCTGCAACGGTTGCTCGGCGAGGACCCCGTTATGGGCGTCCCTTGCCCTGAACCCTGCGTGGAATACCACGAGGGTTCATGTGACGCAAGGAACGCCTGTTCTAGAATGCTGAAAAAGCAAGATTAACGGCCTGTAGCCCGCTGCTCCGGCCCCTCTCTCTCTCTCCCCCCCCCCCCCCAGGGGGGCCGACAATCCCGGCCCGCCAGATTGCTGCGCGGGCTGGCGACGAGGCTGTTTGTAAAATATTAAAGGGGGGGAAAAATTGAAAGCAAGATTGAAAGCAACCGGTATTGTTTGGCGTATTGACGATCTGGGCAGAGTTGTAAACCCCAAGGAAATCCGCAGAACGCTGAAAATTAGGGAAGGCGATCCCCTGGAGATTTTTGTAGGTCGAGATGGAGAGGTGATCCTGAAAAAATACTCCTGCTGAAGATTAACTGCCTTTAATCCGCTGCTCCGGCCCCTCCCCCCAGGGGGGCCGGCCCGCCGGGAGCCGTTAATCCCGACAAATAACCACCGCCGCAGAAAGGAGGGATAACCATGAACATCGTGAATCTCACGCCCCACGCCTTAAATTTCATGCCGGAAGGCCCCGATGGGCCGACGGTCACCATCCCGCCGTCCGGTCTGGTGGCCCGGTGCGCGGTTGACCGGGTACAAGTGAACACCATTGCCGTGG
>JAKORA010000025.1 GCA_029778075.1 Bacillota bacterium
CCGGACTTGCTAAGGCGCGCGGTGCTTTTCCCGCTGGAACCTCCCTCCCCTTCTGAACGGCTGGAGGAAAGAGAATACTGGCGAAGGTTTGAGGAGGCAAGGCCCTGGATATTGGGAGGCATATTTGATACCCTGGCCCGGGCAATGCAGCTTTACCCTGACATCAGGTTAACGGGCCTTTACGATATGGCCGACTTTACTAGATGGGGGGTTGCTATAACAAAGGCCATGAGAATTAACCCGGAAGAATTTCTCCAGGCATACCGAGACAATAAAGCAATGCAAAACGAAGAAGCGGTAAGTAATAATGCTGTGGCTTCCGCAATTGTGGCATTAATGGAAGACCAAGAAACATGGAGAGGCACTGCTTCCGCGCTACTGGAGGAGTTGGAGAAAAAAGCCGAGGAAGAAAGGATTAGCATTAAAGCAAAGGGCTGGCCCAAAGCGGCGAATTCGCTAAGCCGGAAATTAAATGAATTAAAATCTACCTTACAGGCAGCCGGCGTTGAAATCTACCGTGACCGGCAGGACAAAAGAATTATTTTTTTAGAGAAGACCCTGGATGCTACGGAAAATATCGTCGAAACCGTCGAAACCGTCGAAAGCCCGATAAAATCAGGGGTTACAGACCGACGATATTTTGACGATATACCGACGATACAAAGCAATACCGTCGATAATATCGTCAAAGGCAAAGGCCGAGAAAATGGGCCCTCTGGCGATATTGACGATATTGACGATATTTTTTCTTGCTCCAAGGAGAACCGTAAAGAAAAAAATACAGAGATTATTGAAGGGTTAATGGTGGATTTCGCGGATGATGCTCCTTATTGATTGATGTCTTTTCTTAATTGAAAAACGAAAGAGGCGAGATAAAAATGATCGGGACCAAACAAGGCAAAGATCAAGAATGGCGAGCATTTGCAAAAGAGATCAATGACTTAAGAAATCGGCTTCAATCCATTGGGGTAAGGCATCAAAAATTATTGCCGGCGTCCCTGATGAATTCCTATTTCCGCATTGTGGGCAAGGTAGACCAGTTTAGGGCACAAGCGGAAGATGAAATGTTCTGGCGCGGCGGCCCCCGGGACATAACGGTATGGTATCCGGGTGACCAGCAAGCGGAAGTTGTGAAGGAGGAAATTTGTGGCGTATGATCCCCAGGTTAAAAGCCGTCAACCTGTTTGCCCAATTTGCAAGGCCTACGGCTGGACGGTGCGGCTTAACTTCAATCGGGAACACGGCTTCTGGTGGTGCCCCGACTGCGGCGGTGAGTGGTGGCCGGGCGGTGGCGAGCGGTGGCCGGGAACCGATGATGATAACGATGATGGCAGCGACAGTTTAGGGCCAGGTTAACGGGTTTGTCCCGGGTTCATCAAAGGAGGCGATCACTTGATATAACATCAAGAGGCAATAACAAGCGGAAGGCTAACTGGCCTAACTATCCTTGGAGTTGATGAAAAATGCCTAGAAAATGCTCTATATGCGAACATGAAAAAGTTGAGGAAATAAACCGGCTGCTATTGGCAGGCGTTCCGTTACGGGACTTAGCGGGACGGTATTCCGTTTCAAAGACGGCCCTGCACAGACACAAAGAAAG
>JAKORA010000293.1 GCA_029778075.1 Bacillota bacterium
CGCTTTGCCAGGCAACGTAGGTCCTGTATAAAACCTTTCCGACGAGTAATGCACCTGTTTGCCTTCCAGAGCATCAGGCAGGTTTGTTGGGCCCGAGAGTATTACAGCACCAAAAGAAGCCAGGGTAAAACCCACCATGAAGCCTTGCGGGCTCTGGCAAATATTTGGGTCCGCATTATCTTTGCCATGTGGAAAAACGGCACTTGCTACAACGAAGCTACATTTGTTGCTGCCCGCGCCAGGCACCGTGCAGCATAAGCTTTGGATATTTGGTTATCAATGTTCTCAGCCGCCGTCTCTGGCTGGTTCTTAACCTCCAACTTAAAGACAGAGGGAGGAAACGGTAAAGCGCGCTTTTTAAAGGATACGAACATTTGTGCTGTCTTTCAAAAATTTTGGTTTACCCTATTGACATAGAAGGTCTTTCGTTCAATGCTTTTACTTAATATATACAATGATAATTTTATTTTCTTGCAGTTTGGTAAATACTTTTTTAAAACTTATATATTGGATGGTTTTCTCTTCTTTTCCACTCCCTTATGATAATTTCTACTAAACTTGGAAATGTAGAGCACAAGCAAAAAACAAAAACTCCTGGCGATTATTAGTGCCAGAAGTTTGTTTAGCAAATAAAATTTTAGTATTAATACCTACTATAAAAAGCCTTAAAGTGGGAGCAATGCATAGATCTTTAATAACCATCTGGCTCTTTATTTAGTTTATAGCTTTTTTAATAAATATTTACATTATTCAAGTAAATCTCCTTTTTTAACCGTCGTGCCTATGCAAAACCTATCCAAATTTTTGTTACTAACCGGAAAATAAAGAAATTATGTAAACAATAAAAAGTCCTTTCCAGCCGGAAGCCCAGTTTTACGTAATATTTAACACTTATTGATTACTAATGGACATTATGGAAAAACATTTGCGGAATCGTAATCCGCCTGTTGGGGGTTCAAGTCCTCTTGCCGGCTCCAGCTTAAGCTTACTTGTCGAGGATGCCCATTTTATCCACTTGTGGGCATCCTCTTTTTTTAGGGTTAAACAAAACGGTATATTTAGATAGATTTAAACCTATAAATCTGATAAAATATGTTTAAAGTTGTTAAATAGGAGTGTGTATTTACTTGAATAATGATCTTCTTTTTAAGGAAATTGAAAAATTACCAGAAAACTTAAAAGACGAGCTTTTTAACTATATTCAATACCTGAAAAGCAAAGCAGCAAAAGAAAAATATAACCTAGCTTTACTAAGCGAATCTTCGCTGCAAAAGGATTGGTTAAAACCCGAGGAGGACGAAGCTTGGAACGATTTGTAAGAGGCGACGTTGTCGTTATTCCGTTTCCTTTTTCTGATTTGACCCAGACAAAACGCCGTCCAGCGCTTGTTTTAAGCGTATTACCCGGGAACGATCTAATTTTATGCCAGATTACAAGCCAAAAAGTCCGAGATATGTATGCTGTTACACTTCTTAATGAAGATTTTGAGAGTGGAAGTCTCAATCGAATAAGCAATATTAGACCTAACAGATTATTTACTGCTGATGAAAACATTATATTATATAAAGCTGGCAACCTTAAGAGGAATAAAGTGGATGAGGTTTTGAGAGTAGTAGTTAATTTGTTTCGTTAATAATTATTCGCTATCTCCTTGACAGAGCTTCTTTACCCTATCCCTAAAAAGCTCTAACAATAATTCGGCGCAGATGACTGGAACCCTCCCCGTATAATTTTTCACCTTTATTTCTTCAAATAATAATTCATTTCTGCAGAATCAGAATCTGCAATGCCAGCTTTTTTAAAAATCATCCCCACTACGTGAACGTGGCAGGGGTGATTTTTGGCCTGCCGCTGGTAGTAACGCCTGAAGACTTTCCCGTTATACCCCTCTGGTTCATTCAGGGCGTAAAAGCATCTTTCCAGCATACTCCAGGGAACTTCCAGATTATTTTTATCGTTATTGCCAATACGGACCAAAAATCCGTTTTCTCCTTTATAATCGTATTTTGTGCAAGGGTAGTTATCTTGAATAACTCTTCTCAACCTGCTTCTTTTTGTGTTAAGATCCGTTCCTCGCACTATTTTTTGCTGAATTATTTTCTTTGCTTCATCCCATTCCATCCGATCCATCTATACTTTCGCCTGCCCTTCCAGATAATCGAAAACCGTCCGGGCAAAAACAGAGGAGCCGATCCAGAGAACGCTTTCATCCAGATCAAATTTGGGGTGGTGATGCGGGTACAGCGGACCTTTTCCAGAGTTATAAGAACCCAGAAAGAAATATGTACCCGGAACCTTTTCTAAAAAATAAGCCATATCATCATTGCCCAGGGAGGGCTTTTTTAATTCCACAATGTTTTGCTCCCCCACAATTTTGGCGGCAGATTTCACAAATTCCTCCGTAAAGGTTTCGTCGTTTACAACGGCAGGGAAATCTTTAATGAGTTCGATTTTTGCTTCGCACCTGTTTGCTTCGGCAATACCCCGGCAGATTTCGTTGATGCGCTGCTTGATGAAGCGCTCGTCACCTTTGCTGACCGTCCTGATGTCGCCGATAAAAGAAACTTCATCACAGAGGGCATTTAACGCTTTTCCGCCTTTTATTTGGGTTACGGTTACAGCGGCAGGGGTCCCCGGTTCCAGTTCCAGGCTTACGATTTTTTGCAGCGAAAGAATCATCTCTGCGGCTGCAGATAGGGCATCCACCCCTGTATGGGGAGTGCCCACATGGGCGCTTTTCCCTTTTACTATTACCGAAAAAATGGAGGAGGCGGCCATAACAGGCCCATAGCTTACTCCGATCTGTCCCAGGCCCACTTCAGGGAAAAGGTGGCCGATATGCAGTGCAAGAATAGCATCAACCTGCGGATTTTCCAGGCAGCCCTCGCGGATCATCGGTTCCGCTCCGCCTTCGGCCTCCTCTGCCGGCTGGAAAATAAGCTTAACATTTCCCTTTAATTTATTCCTATACGCCGATATTATCTTTGCCGCTCCCAGGAGCATGGCCATGTGGGCATCATGCCCGCAGGCATGCATGCAACTGCCTTCGGCGGCAAAGGGCAGCCCCGTTTCCTCTCTGATCTCCAGGGCATCCATATCCGCACGCAGGGCAATAGTTGGGCCGGGGCTTCCTCCTTGGATCAGAGCTACAATGCCCGTTTTTGCACATAATTTCCATGGTATCCCCATTCTATCCAGCTGCTGCCGGAGATACTGTGATGTACGTTGAAGCTCGAAGGAGAGCTCGGGGATCCGATGGAGGTCCCTGCGCCACCTTACTATTTCCTCCTGTATTTTCAGAGCAGCACTTTTTAGATCCATTGTATTATCCACTAACATTTTCTTTCAAATATTTTTTTGATTTAAATAATAAAAAAATAGTAAAAAGAAACATTCCAATACCCATTGCAAAAAAGGATAAAATAAGGGTAAAAACACTAACTGCAAAAGCAATACCAGCATTTTTATATAATATATTGTAAAAAATTCCAATAAAAATTGCATGTATTAACACACTTAGTGTAATTAATGATTGCAGATCCCAAATTGTTTGTTCACTAAATGAATAAATTGCTAACAGTAATGATACTACTACAGTACAAATAATGACTAGAATAAAAGATCCTATAACCCTTTTACGCCACTTGGTAATTACCATTTGGTCACTATGAATCATTATAGTATCTCCTTTTGAATTTGTTCGCTTAATTGATTCTTAAATATAGCAATAAAAATGAAATCATTATGAACTGACAGGGTTATTTATATGCTGCTTATTTTTCAGCTTTTCCAATAAGCCTTTGACTTTCGCTTCCTGTTTCTTTGTGTCCTCCGGGTCCAGCTCAAGGACTATTTTGAGCCAGTTGCTTTCCCGGGCGCCAGGGGGTAGAAGTTGCCGGGGGATATTTATTTTTATTTCCTCCTCGTCAACAAGGACTATAGCAAAGGCGCCTTCGGCTTTCATGATAATTACCTACTAAAATCTCGTACTTTTTCTTCTGTTTTTTTCAGTACCATCCAGCAAGTCGTCGGCAAATAGAGTCAGCATATAGACCTTGCTGTAACTTTTCATACACGAGTAAATAAGCTTACCAGCGAGTTGTCCCGACCCTAGCGACAGACATCATAGAGGCTGGCCAAGGGGTGGTCCGGTTCTTCAAGAGCAGGGAGGCCGCGGTGGTTTTCCGTCACTGTATAGGCAATAAGCAGGATTTCCAGGTAGTGCTTAATGCCTTCAAGGGAATGAAGCCGGTAGTCATCGAAGCCTAACCGTTGCTTGGTACGATGGAAAGTTTCAATAGGCCACGGGTTGACATAGTGATTTATAATTGCCATACTGCTTAAAGGTTTGACCCCTTCCCTCTGAAAATGTGTCAGGTACTTCGTTCTCTGGCCAGGTACCTCCGTGGTTAAGATAGTTGCTTTTAGTTGCCCTTTAAGTAACCTTCCAGCCGCTGAATGCGATAAGTACTGTTGTTCACAGCAACCAGGTGAACTGCCGGGACAGCCAAGTCGGTTAAGAATTACCTTTTTTCTTTTGCATTGGGACTTTATATATACCACCCGGTTGCTTTTAAGGACACGAATTACTTCAAAACCACGGTTTGGCACTTTTGATTAGGGTTCACTGGAATACCAGTTGTCAAAAAGCACTATAGTGTGTACCAGGTATAGGTTTAATGTTCGCAATAATTTCTCAGCTAGGTCACTCTTGGATTTAAATTTTATTCCTTGTTTCTGGTAGTTTTTCACTACTTTTCTTCCCACATTTCTATTTCTGCTCCGATCTGCTGCAGAGTTTCTTTAACCTTGCTGTCCAGGGTTGTGCGGTCAAATCCGCCTTCAGTCCGGGCTCTGATCTGCAAGGTTATCTCTGGTTCGCTGCCTGCGCTTTTTAATGGTAATATAACACCGCCTGGTAGCTGAGAGAGTTTATCCCAAGGTATCCTCGCTTTAAAACTAATTTCTTTAGTCTTCTCAGGAGCTATAACGGTGCCGGCTTCTTCTCCCCCAGTTTCTTTGACTTCCGGAGGTAAAGGATCTACCGGTTTATCTCCTCCCGAATAAACTGTTTCTCCAGGAAATGGCCTCTTCGGCTCCTGGGCCTGTTTTTCTTTTTCTGCCTTTTCCGGCCTCAGGATAATGTCTTCTTCGGCAACATTAGGAGGCACATCCCCAAAGTAGATAGTCGTACCTCTTTTCAGCCCCAGAAGGCGACTACTGCATCCTTTACGGATAGCTGCGTACAGCACCTCTTCGTTCTCCAGGCAGGGAACCCCCGGGGTTTTGAAAAAAAGATCATAACATTCCTGGACGACCTTTTCCTGTTCTTCTTTACCGAAAGTTTTGTCAAGCAGCAGCTTTGGCGTAATTAAACCAAGAACACGTTCTTCATCCCTGAGGTACTGGACCACCCTGCCAACCAGGGTAATAGCCTGACCGGCTGTAGGCATCCCCATATCTCGCCAGGTAAAGCCACCGTTGCCGTGCCACCCGATATGACGGTAGGTATTCAGCACATGGTAGGCCAAATCCTTATCGATTTCTTTAATCTTTGTCTTAACTTCTTCCCGGGCATTGGGAGTAAGAGAGAGATTTTTGTCCCCGTCTATATCCTTGAGGGCCAGGTAACGCCTGAGTTTATGCTCCAGGGTAGTTTTACCTCCCGGATCAGCTGCCAGGATAAAAAGGGAGTTCATGTATATTCTGGGGGAGGCTCCGCTTTTTTTCGCCAACTCCACAGCCAGGCTTTCTGTATCCTTATCACCGAATAGATAAGATGGCTCCAGCAGGGCCAGCTTAAGGCGCTTGTTATCGGGGATATCAGCCGAGCTTCCCGGCCATACAAAAACCGTTAAGAAGGTGCCCCTTAGCAGGGGTTGTAGACGGCCTTTCAACTCTTCGGTGATCTGCCAGGTTTCCAGGGTCTCTTCCTTGTCTATGATAACCCTATTCAGGTTAGGCTGGTTTTTAAAGCTGTAAAAACGCTTTTCTGCATGAAAGTACCAGAGGGAATCTTCCAGCTTGCTTACGGCATCACCAACGATGGTGGAGGGGATCCCTTCCCGTAAAAGAGAGGTACGCAGCCAGGGCAGGGTAATACCTTTACGCTCGCCACCGCTGAAAGAATAAAGAAAGACAGAGGTGGCCAGGCTTTTGGCCAGTCCGTACTTCTCGTACTCACTACCTATCTCCTGGTCAATACCGGCTGCTTTTTTGCTAATATCGGCTGTGATAATACTATCGTACTCGTTACCGATATGCTTTATGAACTCCCTGCGCAGTTCCTGGCTGTCAAGGTTAACCAGAGAGGAATGAATGAGGGGAGAATAGGTTTTCCTTTCATAGAGGTCTCCTACTACTCTGGCTAAGAGTCTCAGCACACCCCTGGTGCGCTGGAAGGTGGGGAAGGAACCCCAGCGTTCATAGAGAACGTCGATTAGCTCTGGGTGGAAGGGGTAGGCCTTCTCTATTTTTTCCCGGTAGGTTATATCCCGGACTTCTCCCGGCGCATCGTTGCCAAGGCTCTGGTAAAGACGAAAATAAGACTCAGCCACCTGTTTGTGAACATTTTTATCGCCGTAGTCGTCCAGGAGACGCTTGCGGATCACTTCATAGATCTCCATCCCCTCTACGGGAACATAGATGCTTTCAACCCTCCCGGAGACTTTTTGAATCTGGGCCAGGGCTTTCTCCGCCTCTTCGCTGTACAGTTCCAGCCCGCTGGCCGGCAGCGCCAGGACAAGGACACATTTCTCCGAAACAACAACCGCTTCGCTTAGCTCCTGGAGGAAAGAGAGGGTCTGTCCCTTGGTAACCTTCGCCAACTGTTCTACCTGGGACGCCTTAACGATATACTGTAATAGCTCGTCCATCAGAATTAGAGAGGGCCCGGCTTTTTCCAGGATCTCCTTTATACGCTCCTTTCCCGGAGCCACTCTTTGCCGGTCATGTTCCTTGACCAGATCATAGCACCCCAGTTGAAAGGCGATCTCCCCCCAGGGGGTTCTACCGGAAACGACATCGGCTGCGGTTCCAGCAAAGGCTGCCACTCTCGCTCCTGCAAACTCGGGGAAAAGAGAAGCCAGTTCCTTTACCTGAAAAAGATGGTTTACCTCCCCAAAAGACCTTACCAGGTGATAGAGGCAGAGCAAGGAATGGGTCTTGCCGCCGCCGAATGGAGTCTGCAACTGGATGACCGGATCCCCTTTCCCTTTTGCCAGGCGGGATAAGACATTCTGAACCAGGTTCTTAAGGCCGCTGGTCAGGTAGGTCCTGGAGAAAAAAAGGCGGGGATCCAGGTACTCTGCAGGGGCTTTACCCCCTACCACATCGCCAAGATCGGCAGCAAAGACGGCCTCGCTGAAATTCTTCTCTCGTATGTCTTTATGGGGGGTTGCCACCTGCCACCAGGCTGGGAGAGTCATTATTCTTCACCTCCGTTTATCTGCTCCAGTGCATTTTTCACATCTTCAAGTAAATCGGACAAAGAGTCCACATCTTCCTCATCTACCATTCAGATGGCACGGTTGATACTCTTCACCATACTGAGGGAAAAAAGACAGCCAACCATGTTTATTCCACTGAACCAAATCATCTATAGCTATACCCGATTCGGCTGCTATTTCGTCAATGTTATAGGTCAGGAGAGACAGTTGTTCAGTATTAATGGGTTCTGGGTCCCAGTTACCCATAGCAGAACTCCTTCCTTTAAAATTGTAGATTAAGGCACGA